>JBBRDW010000053.1:0-30360 GCA_038203525.1 Chitinophagales bacterium
AATTCTTGCTGCATGCAATGCAGTGGCATTTGTTTTAAACTTTCATAAAATAGCGCAATACTTTATTCAATTGGAAAATGATGCTGAACCAGCAATTGATTACAGTATGGATTATAAAGATTCAATCGTAATAACTGAAAATCAAATCAACACAAATATGGAAACTTCCGAGGAATTTCAAAAGAACCGTGAACCGCAGTCTTCGTCTAACAAAATAATGATCAAGGCAATTATTACAGGGGTACTTATTCTTGCAATGCTTATTCCTTCACTTTTTGTTTCAAGCCTTGTTACAGAAAGGGAGCAACGGCAAAAGGAAGTGGTACAGGAAGTAAGCAGCAAATGGGCTTTGCGCCAAACCATTACGGCACCTTATCTTTTTATTCCGTACACCGTTAACCAAACTGGAGAGGATGGTAAGGTTATAAAAGTGCAGGAGCATTTATTATTGCTTCCTGAAAACCTTTCTGTTGAAGGAAATATAACGCCGGAAGAACGCCCTCGCTCTATTTATAAAGTACTGCTTTACAAAAGCAGTACAACAAGCAAGGGAAATTTTCTGCTTCAAATTCCGAAAGATATTGATACTGCTTCGCTGCAGCTTTCTGAAGCAAGGATCTGTATGGGCATCACAGATTTTAAAGGCATAGAAGAAAAAATTATTATAAATCTAAATGGCAGTAATTATGGCCTTGGTGCCGGTTTACCAACAGACGAAATAGACGCCACAGGTTTATCGGCCCCAATAAATTTATCGCTTGCAGATATCGGCAAAAGCATTGCGTTCAATATGCCCTTAAAAATAAAAGGCAGTGAACAGTTACATTTCGTTCCGCTTGCGGGCAATAGTAGCTTCAATATTAATTCTACCTGGAACAGCCCTTCATTTGATGGTAATGTATTGCCGGGAGAAAGAACGGTAACTGATAGTGGTTTTACTGCTCAATGGACTTTCAGTAAAGCAAATCTTCCTTTTGGTACCGTGCTGAAAGATTTCAAATTTGGAAAAGAAAATTTTGCTTTTGGGGTAACAATGGTTCAGCCTGCCGATCAGTATGCCAAAACGATGCGCAGCGTTAAGTATGCAATACTTTTTATCGGCCTTACTTTTTGTCTGTTCTTTATTATAGAGCTTATGCAAAAGAAACCTTTTCATCCCGTTCAATATGTGCTGGTAGGTTTGGCCATCACTATCTTTTATACCTTGCTGCTTTCCATCAGCGAATTTATTTTGTTCAACATTGCATATCTTATTTCGGCTTTTGCAACTGTAATGCTTATTACATTTTATGCTAAAAGCCATTTTAAAAGCTGGAAAGTAGCAATGGTATTCGCAGGAATATTAAGTGGTTTATACAGCTTTATTTTTGTGTTAATCAGCCTGGAAGATACAGCCCTTCTTGTAGGCAGCATTGGCTTATTTGTTGTGCTGGCAATTGTAATGTATGTAAGCAGGAAGATCAACTGGTATAATCCTTCATTGAATAATACACAACCTGAAGCAGTATAAAATTGATACATCTTTTGTATGCTTTTGCGTTACTGATTATTATAGCGGCCCATCTGCTGCAATCTTTTTTTAATAATAAAAAATATCAGGCATGAAAACTTCATCATTCATTACGCACTTCGCTGCTGCAATCATCATTACCGGAATAATGCTGACAATTTACGCAACTGTTCAACAGGTACACCGGTCTGCCGCTAATGACCCACAACTGCAACTGGCAAGGGATCTCAGCGAATTTTTGCAACAAGGAAAACCAATTGATAAACTCCTGCCCGCTTATACAATTGACCTTGCAAAAAGCCCTGGTGTTTTTGTTGCCATGTACGATGCAAAAGGTAATCCGTTAAGCTCCACGGGATTGATTGATGGCAAATTGCCCCGGTTGCCACAAGGCTTTTTTGATTTTGCAAAAGCCAACAAAGAACATTCAATTACCTGGCAGCCAAGGCAGGATATACGGCAGGCATTGGTAATAGAATCCGTTGCATCGCCAGCTATTGCGTATGTAGCAGTTGGCCGTTCGTTACAGGAAGTAGAAGTAAGGGAAAGTAATCTTGTAACAATGGTTTTTATTGCCTGGGTTGCGTGCATGATGGTGCTTGTAATTCACTTTATTTTTCAGTGGTGGATTGCAAAGAGAAACAGCAATTAAACCCTGTGGTAAAATTATGTTGTATGTTTTTTTGAGCCGGGCTATATTTCTTTTCTCATCGTTCCTTGCGTCGCACACTTGTACATACGAAAAATAGCAGCAATGTGCAGCAGTAAAACAAATACAGTTTTCGTTTATTCTAAAGCCTGCTCATATTTTGCTGCAGTTTCTATGTACAGAAACTACCGGCAGTCTTTTAAATGTATAGTAGTAATTTTATTGAAGAACCTTGCTAATTAACGCAATAAAAAATTATTATGCTTAAACAACAAACTTTATTTAAATCATTTCAACATGCATTCACCGGCTTAAAATATTTTTTCCTGCAAGACCGCAACGGAAAAATTCATTTGGCAGCAACAATACTTGTTATTGCATTTTCATTTACTTTAAAAATTAGTTCTGGTGAATGGGTTATTGTGTTGCTGTGTATTGCAATAGTAATGGCACTTGAAATGATCAATGCATCAATAGAAAAACTATGCGATTTAGTGCAGCCGGATTTTCATCACGTTATAAAAATAATTAAAGATATATGCGCAGGTGCAGTGCTGTTGGCTGCAATTGTAAGCGTGGTAATTGCGTGTATCATTTTCATTCCAAAAATGATTGAATTATTATGATAAAGAAATTAAACGAAATAGAAAGAATGATGATGCTCTCTGTGTCATTTACATTGCTGCTTACCGGCATAAGGTTCCTGTTTACCGGCGAAGAAGTTTATCTATTTTATCCGTGGAATTTATTGCTTGCGGCAATTCCTTTACTGCTTAGCAGGCAGTTGATAAAATTTAAAAAGATCAAGCTGAAAGTATTGCTGCTGCTGGCTTTCTGGCTTTTGTTCTTACCCAATGCACCATATATTGTAACTGATCTTTTTCATTTTGAAGAGCGGTCCTCAGCACCTTACTGGTTCGATCTTTTAATTGTAACAAGCGGCGCATGGAATGGCCTTGCACTTGGTTTTATATCGTTGATGCAGACAGAACGTTTTCTATCACGTTATGTAAAAATGAAGTGGCGAATGCCCGCAATAATCGCATTGCTTTTGCTGTGCAGTTATGGCATTTATCTTGGCAGGTTTTTGCGCTACAACAGTTGGGATATTTTTATAAAGCCTGATGAAATTCTGCAATCAACAATAACCAATATTATACATCCATTTCAATACCTGCAATTTTGGGGATTTATTTTTTCGTTTGCTGTATTGCTTTGCCTTATGTATTTCACTATAAAAAAATTGCCGGGAATGGTGAAAGCAGCATAAAGATTTTTTTTAGCCCGGCAGAAAATTTTTGTGAATCTTCGTTGTGTCACTCACTTGTACGGTTAGATTATAAATGAGCAGTAAGAAGCTTTGATATTGAATATTGCTAAAGCACAAGATGCTAAACACGATCCTGCGCCTCAATCTTGTGGCAGCATGGGATCCTGCTAACGATTTGTGCGACGATTTTTTGTATAATTAACAAAGACTGAAACAAAAAAAATGTTGGCGGGACGCCAGCAAGAGCGAAACAGGTATATGACGTATTTCCGTTTACTTATACAATAAATTTTCTTGCCTTAAATTTACAATTATGAAATACTTTGTAATTATTCTTTTAAGCTTTACACTTAATGTAATTGCAGCGAATGCCCAACCCGGCACATTAGATGAAAGTTTTGGAGATCAGGGAAAAGTTATTAATAAAGCATTTTATGGCAACTGCTATACAATTGCTTTACAGCAGGATGGAAAAATAGTAACCGGGGGCTACTATTATAATGAATCTTTAAAGAAAACTGCTGCTATAATAGCCCGTTTTAACAGCGATGGGAGCCTCGATAATGGCTTTGGTGAGAACGGCGAAGTACTTATTTATGAATCGGAAGGTGAAAACGCTGTGGGGCCAACTTCAATTGCTATACAGGCTGATGGGAAAATAGTGATATGTACCCGTTTTATGGATGTAGCAGAAGGGGATGTGGGGCTTATAAGATTAAATACTGATGGCGGTATTGACAATTCTTTTGATAAGGATGGCATAGCCATAAAAAGCGTTGGCAAAAATGATTTGATAGGGGAAATGATGCTGCAGCCGGATGGTAAAATATTGGTTACCGGCATGAAAGGGGTTAAAGAAAGTGGGATAAGTCCCGTATATGCACTTAGGTATTTGACTAATGGCAAACCAGATGAAAGTTTTGGTGAAAATGGCTTGGTAGTACTTCCTTCTACAATTAGTGTCCGTACAATTTCGGCTTTAGAACTGCAAATTGACGGTAAAATACTTTTAGCAGGATATGATTTTTCTCGAAATTATACCATCATAAGATTATTAGCAGATGGCGACCTTGACAATTTATTTAGTGAAGATGGAATTGCAAATTTAATTATTGAAAAAACAGATCAATTTTCGTCAGATTTGGAAGATATCGCTTTACAATCTAATGGAAAAATACTTGCCTGCGGCTCAGCAGGCAGTAGCGGTGATCAAATGACGTTAGCCAGATTTAACAGTGATGGTTCTGTAGATTCTACTTTTGGGGAGAAAACAGGTTATTCAATTTTGCCTATGCCAAGTGGATTGTCCAAAGCTTACAACGTATATTCAAATAATGATGAAAGTATTATACTTACCGGATATTACAATACGGGTTTAAATACAGAGGATTTTGGGGTTGTGAAATATAACAATAAAGGTATCATTGATTCTTCTTTCGGGGTAAATGGTATTGGCACCACAAGCTTTGATTTTGACACTTATGATATTGGGCGCAGTTCTATTATACAACCCGATGGTAAAATAGTTATTAGTAGTTCTGTTGATATTGCAGACGGCAATGATGAACAAAACATTGCATTAGTGCGCTTTAATAATGAGGTGATCCTCCCCATTACTTACAACAAATTCACAGCCACACAAACCAAAGAATATGTGGCAAATCACCACCGAATTAAACAACAAATATTTTGCTGTAGAGCGTAGTAGCAATGCGATAAATTACTCATCTATTGCACAGGTAAACAGTGCAGCTACAGGCACAGCAATTAAAGAGTATTTTTATACAGATAAGCTGCCTGTAGCCGGTACCAATTACTACCGCCTAAAACAGGTAGATACAGATGGTAAATACACTTATAGCAAAGTGATAAGCCTTAGTTTTTTAAAGCCGGGTACTATACAACTGTTTCCCAACCCTGCAAAAGAACAGCTTACCGTAAAAGGCTTAAATGCTGCTGTTACGAGCACTATTGCTGTACTGGATATTCAGGGTAAACCATTGCTGCATTTTACTGCAAAAGCTGCTGCATATAGTTTCAGCATCAACAAACTTGCTGCAGGAACATATTTGGTGCGGGTAAAAGATGATAATGGTATTGCAGTACAAAAGTTTGTGAAGCAGTAATTGTTTTGTAACAGAATTTATAAGCCCCGCAGTGTGAAAGACTGCGGGCTTTTTGTTTATAAGATATTCTGTCAAAATCTCGCTGCACTATAAGCTCAATAAAATTCTCGAAAGTACAAGAGTGCGACGCAACCAAAGCTTCATTCCTATCCAAATGCCTGGCTCAAAAAAATAAAAAGATTTGTAAAAAACTATGCAGCGTTTGTCCTGAATTTTGCTTTGCGGGGGAAAAGCATTTCGGTTACAAAAATGAGTAACAAACTGATGCCTGTTGATGCAGCTACTTTACCGATAAAGAAAACGAAATCGCCAAACTGCAGCCACTCGATCATTACCAAACAGGAATGATGTATAAAGGTGAGCAACAGAATGTAAACGCCGTAAGGTACTGCGCCAAGACTTTTTATACTGGGTTCCGCATAGCTTACTTCTGTGGTTTCGCGGGGCAATAAGATGCTTAGTAAAAAAGGTCTTAGATAAGCAATAAGCAAGCAGGGTATTGCATGCAAACCGGGTGTGCCACTGAAATAATCCATGCACAAACCAAAAGCAAAAGCAATGATCATTTGCCAGCTTCGGTTAATACTAAATGGAAGCCAGAGAATAAATAAAAAATAAAAAATGGGTTTTACATATTGGTGTAGTGGCGGCACTTTATCAAGTACAAATGCCTGCACCAGAATGAAGAAAATAAAGCGGATAATATTTTTAAGCAAACTGCTCATTAGTCTTTTGGTGTTTGTGCTTCAAGTTGCTGCTGCTCCGCGCCCAATAAATTATCGGTAAGAAAAGCGTATTGCAGGGTAAAGAAATTAGTGGCTGTTTTTATATTCAGGATATAAAAACTTGTGGAAGGGTCTGAACTGATGCCTGAAACAGTACCCACCATAAGCCCTGGTGGAAAGCTGCCTGACAAGTTACTTGTGAGTACAGTATCACCTTTTTTCACTTGTGCGCTTTTGGGAATGCCCCGCAACTGAATATATTGCGGGTCTTTGCCATCCCAGTCTGCAATACCGGAATAGAAGCCTCTTTTAAGCATGGCGCTAACTTTACTTTTGTGGTTAAGCAGGCTCATAACACGGCTGTAATTATCGCTTACAAGGATTACTCTTCCGGCAATGCCATCTGGGCCAAGAACGGCCATTCCATTCTTTACACCCTGCTGAGCACCGCGGTGCATGGTAATGTAGTTGTTTTCTTCGTTTACAGAATTATTCACCACTTTGGCTACCAGAAAATTATACTTGCGCACAAGGCCAAGCGTATCTTTTAAAAGAGAATCTATTTTTATCTGCTTTGCGGTATCTGCATTTTCGAAACTTGTGCGCTGCTGGTTTAGCAGCATGGCGTTCTGCGCTGCAAGGGATTCGTTTGTTTTCTTTAACTGAAAGTAATATTCAACGTTATTGTATTTTTCATTAATAACACCGGTTACTTCATTAGCCTTCTCGGCAAAAAAGGCCTGGTGGGTTTTATTGTAGTTTACAAGTATATATATGGCCAGTCCCTGGAGGGCCAGGAACAGGAGCAGGTTAAAAAACCGCCTTATGAAAAGAAAAATATTACGCACGGATAAGTTGTGTTTCTTGTTACCAGTTACCGGTTGCTATTATACGACAACAGGTTGTTTACCTCATTACAAAAGGATAACGCTGGTAGTTTTTTAACGCAAGACCGGTTCCACGTACTACACTTTTAAGCGGATCATCGGCTATATGTACAGGCAATTTTATTTTTTGGCTTAAGCGTTTGTCTAGCCCGCGAAGCAGGGCACCGCCGCCTGTTAGGTAAAGACCTCGGCGATAGATATCACTGGCAAGTTCGGGCGGAGTTGTTTCCAGTGCCTTTAAAATTGCTTCTTCAATTTTAAAAATGGATTTATCGAGCGCTTCTGCTACTTCCTGGTAGCTAACCATAATTTGTTTGGGAATACCGGTTACTAGGTCTCTGCCGTTTACAGGCAAATCATCAGGAGGGTTTTCCAGATCTTTCATTGCGGCGCCAATCTGTATTTTTATCTGTTCAGCAGTTCTTTCACCAATTAATAAACTGTGATAGCGGCGCAAAGCTTCCATTATATCTGCAGTAAATTCATCGCCTGCTATTCTAATACTCTGGTCGCAAACAATACCGGCCAATGCTATAACCGTAATGCCGGTAGTGCCACCGCCAATATCTACAATCATGTTGCCAACTGGTTCTTCTACGTCTATCCCTATACCTAAGGCGGCAGCCATTGGTTCGTGCAGCAAATAAACTTCTTTAGCGCCGGCTTGTTCTGCGCTATCGCGAACGGCACGTTTTTCTACTTCCGTAATAGACGAAGGAATACAGATCATCATTCTCCAGCTAGGCGGGAATAAAGGTTTTTTGGGATAGATCATCTTAATCATTTCCCTTATCATCAATTCTGCAGCATTAAAATCAGCGATTACACCATCTTTCAGCGGGCGAATCGTTCGGATGCTTTCGTGTGTTTTTTCGTGCATCATCAATGCACGTTTACCAACGGCAAGTACTTCTTTAAGGTTATTTCTGTTAAGTGCCACAATAGAAGGCTCGTTCACCACAATAATATCATCATGTATGATAAGGGTATTGGCAGTACCCAAGTCCATTGCAATTTCCTGCGTAAAAAAATTAAAGATTCCCATTTTTATGTTGAGGTTCCTGTGTTTTTGAAAAAAATTTGAATGGCTGCAAAATTCACATAAATAAACCAAATTAACAAAGTGTAGCATGCACAATTTTCCTTGTTCGGGGCTATTTAACAAGTAACTCCCTAAAGTGAGACATTATTTGTACAGCATTACTGAAAATTCCAGAGAAAATACATTGTGTAAAAGTTACTTGAGTTCTTCTGTTGAAAATTAAACGGCATTAGATACAGAATATTTTCCAAGCCAGTAAATAATGCTGGCAATGCAAACATAATGCCTGAAAAAGAGCGTTTTTTTTGGCCCGTCTTTAAAATGTTTGTTCGGCGTTCCTTGCGTCGCACACTTTTACTGAGACAATCTAATTCACCTTGATGCACAAGGTTTATAAAAACAGGCGGGCAATACCGGCAGAAGAGAGTTAACTATTATTTCCAGTCAAGGATATTTAACTTCTCCCCGCAAAAATCATATTCATTCAAATCGTTGCTGCTTACAATAATTAATTTGTGCATGCAATAGTCCTGAACAAGCTTATGATAAAGGTTATATCCGGCAGTATCTAAATTTGTGCAGGGCTCATCCAGCAACAAGACCGGCACATCAGAAAAAATAGCCTGTGCAAGTTTTATTCTTTGTTTCATTCCACTACTGTAAAAACGGATCTGTTTGTCTGTTGCAGCCTGCAGGCCAACAATTTCAAGCATCTCAGGGATTGTTACCGTTTGCATCAATGGTTTAAAGGAGGCATGAAACTGCAAAAATTCGATTGCAGTCATTTCTTCTATCACTTCTAGATAAGGTGCTGCTATTGAAATGTATTTGTAAGCACCATCAGTTTCCAGTTTCTGACCTCCGGTTCCCGTTTTTTGACTTGTATTGTAATAATGCACAATTCCTTCGGTGGGGGCAATTGCCCCGGCAATTGTTTGCAGCAAAGTGCTTTTTCCACTTCCGTTAGGGCCAGTAATGGCGTATGCTTTTCCCTGTTGAAATGCAGCGCTGAGTTTTCTGAAAATCCATTCACGGTTAAAACGTTTGCCTGTGTTTTCAACGCTAATCTTAAAACCCGTTTCAATTTGAGGAACAGGAGAGAAACCTGGTTTTGCGGTGGAATGATTTTCTAAATTATGCTGAATTGTTGGCTGCATTACAGGAAGGCTTGCTTATTTAAGGCTACATTAAAAAAACTGAACAGATAGTGGCATTGTGATGCCTATAGATATAAAGTACAAGAGTGCGACGCAAGGAACGATGACACAAAGATTAAATGCTGGGTAAAAACCTAATATACTTCTTAAAAATAAATCTGCTGCTTAATCTTCATCGTTTGCGCCTTTTACGAAACGCTTGATAATGCCACGGCCACTTTCTCGAATAAAGGTTACTATCTCGTCACGCTCATCAGTTGCGGGAACTTCTTCTTCAATATATTCCAGTGCCTGGCTGATGTTGAGATTTTTATTGTAAATGACACGGTAAATATCAAGTATTCCATTAATCTGCTGCAGCGAAAATCCGCGCCTTTTAAGCCCTACACTGTTTACGCCGCCATAGCTTAATGGGCTGCGCACCGCTTTTATGTATGGAGGTACATCTTTGCTTACGAGACTGCCCCCGGCAACAAATGCATGCTGGCCAATATGTACAAACTGGTGTATTGCGCAAACGCCCGCTACAATTGCCCAATCTCCCACAACTACGTGGCCGGCACACTGCGAACTATTGCTCATAATACAGTTATTACCAATTATACAGTCGTGGGCAATATGGCTGTAGGCCATAATAAGGCAGTTATCTCCAACTTTTGTTTTCAGCCTGTCGCTGGTGCCGCGGTGAATGGTTACAAACTCACGAATGGTTGTGTTGTCCCCTACTTCTACATAGGTTTTTTCATCAGCAAATTTGAGATCCTGGGGCGTAGCGGCAATTACCGCACCCGGAAAAATGCGACAGTTCTTACCAATTCGGGCTCCTTCCATAATGGTTACATTGCTGCCAATCCAGGTGCCTTCGCCTATCTCCACGTCCTGATGGATTACCGTAAAGGGATCAATTTTTACATTCTGAGCCAGCCTGGCATTAGGATGTATGTATGTATGGGGATGAATCATGAGCTCGTCTTCAGCTTTTCTTTACAGAAAAGAATTGTAATAAACATTTATTGAATTTGGACCGATAAAAAAATGCTGCTAGTTTTAAACCGGCAGCAAAAATAAAGCTAATAATCTATACGGCGGATGACGATGATTATTTGTCAACTTTTACAATCTGTGCTACAAGGTCGGCTTCCGTTGTTACTTTGCCGGCTACGTAAACAGTACCTTTCATTTCGCAAATGCCTCTTCTGATAGACGAGGCCAGCTCCATTTTTAAGATCATCGTATCTCCAGGTACTACTTTCTGTTTAAATTTACAGTTGTCAATTTTTAAAAAGTAGGTGTTATAATTTCCCGGCCCCATACTGTTAATAGCCAGAATGCCACCGGTTTGGGCAAGTGCCTCAATCTGCAGAACACCCGGCATTACAGGGTTTCCGGGAAAATGACCCTGGAAAAATCCTTCATTAAAAGTTACATTTTTAATACCCACTATCCTCGTGTCGGTAAGCTCAATTATCTTATCAACCAGTAAAAAAGGGAACCTGTGGGGTAAAGTTTTTTTAATATGTTCAAGATCAAAAACCGGTGGTATTGAAGGATCGTATACCGGAACATCTTTTACATGTTTGTTCTTTTTTATATACTGTTTTATTTTACGGGCAAATTCAATATTGGTGCTGTGGCCAGGGCGGTTTGCAATAATCCTTGCCTTGATAGGGTAGCCAATAAGAGCAAGATCGCCAACTACATCCAACAGCTTATGCCGGGCCGGTTCATTTGGAAAGCGAAGTTCCAGGTTGTTAAGATAACCGCCACTTTTTACTTCAATTTTCTCTCTTTTAAATGCCTTGGCCAGGCGGTTCATTTCTTCGGGGGTTACCGGCTTGTCAACAACCACAATTGCATTATTGATGTCGCCGCCCTTTACCAGGTTATTTTCTAATAACATTTCCAGTTCATGCAGAAAACAAAAAGTGCGGCAGGGGCCTATTTCTATCTTAAAATCACGCATATTTTTAAGGCCAGCGTGCTGCGTACCCAAAACCGGGCTGTTAAAATCTATCAAGGTGGTTACTTGATAATCGATAGATGGCAATGCCACCATTTCAACCCGTTTCACTTCGTCGTAGTGAAAAATATTTTCGTCAATGCTATACCATGATTTTGCTGCCTCCTGTTCAAGTACGCCGGCCTCTTCAATCAGTTCTATAAAAGGCTCGCTGCTGCCGTCCATAATGGGTATTTCTGGACCATTTAATCCTACGAGCACATTATCTACGCCCATACCTACCAATGCAGCAAGCACATGTTCAACGGTACTAACTTTTGCGTCGCCCACCTGTAACGTTGTGCCGCGGCTTGTATCAGTTACCAGATCGCAATCGGCTTTTATTATGGGATGATTCGGCAAGTCAATACGCTGAAACTGAATACCAAAGCCAGCGTTGGCGGGTTTCAGTGTCATATCAACCATTATACCGGTGTGCAACCCCGTGCCACTTATGCTCACTTCAGATGCGAGGGTGTGCTGCTTGTCTGGATTAAAATTTACGTTCATATTATTTTTTTATGAGCCCGGCGTTCTTTCTTTCATGAGGCTTCGCTTGCGTCGCACTCTTGTACAGTTGTTATGCTATTGGGCAACCTGCCGACAGCAAAAGTAAGGTTTACCGCGAAAGCAGCTAAAATTTGCAAATCTAGGATATGCTAATGGTGCTGCTGTGGGTAGACTTTCGTACAAAAAAAAATTGCTGGAACTTGTAAAGCTGGGTTTTACACTCTCAATTTAATTTAGGGGAAACTGAAGCAAAATGCGATAGAGATGAAAGGATTGCTAATTGCATTTTTATAAATTTTTTGTCTTCGCGAATCTCCTTTCATCGATTTAACATGCAACCAAGATTCTGTAAAATGGAAGAACTGTTTTCGCAGGAATTACGTTGCCGAATATTAAATGCCTACCCGTTCGTTTAAAAGTTGGTGCACCAGTTTTTCCAGCTCGGCAACTCTTTTCTCCAGTTCGGGAAGGTTGCGGCTAACTGCCTGGCTTCGGAGTGCGCTGGTATAATCGAATGCGGGTGAACCGGTAAGCGTTGTATTTGGAGCTTTAATGGACTTACTTACGCCGCTTTGGGCATTTATACGGGTGCCGTCCGCAATGGTTATGTGACCAACAATGCCTGCCTGTCCACCAATTTGTACGTTATTGCCAATTTTTGTACTTCCGCTAACGCCGCTTTGGGCAGCTATTACTGTGTTGTTGCCTATTTCGGCATTATGGGCAATTTGTATTAGGTTATCCAATTTAGCTCCCGCCTTAATTAGGGTTGAGCCAATTGTAGCCCTGTCTATTGCGGCATTCGAACCAATTTCTACATAGTCTTCAATAACTACATTACCAATCTGCGGAATTTTTTTGTAAGTACCATCGGCCTGTGGTGCGAAGCCAAAACCATCGCCGCCTATAACAGCACCGGAGTGAATCGTTACGTTCTTCCCTAAAATACACTCATGATATATTTTTACGCCGGGCATCAAAATGCTGTTATCACCTATGGAAACATTTTTCCCAATAAAAACGCCGGGGAATAGCTTAACATTTTCGCCAATTGTTACCCCCTCGCTTATATAGGTAAAAGCGCCAACAAATACATTCTGTCCTAAACTTGCCGATTCGTGGATAAAGGTGGGTTCTTCTACGCCACTTAACTGTTGGTTTACCATATGCTGATACTTACGCAAAAGCGTGGCGAATGCTGAGTAGGCATCAGGAACACGTATGAGCGTAGCGGAAAGAGGTTCTTTCAACTCCTGGGTTTCGTTAATAATAATGATAGTTGCCTTGCTGATGTAGAGGAACTCTTCGTATTTGGGATTTGCCAGAAACGCAAGTTGACCTGGAATGGCTTCTTCAATTTTACCGAAGGAGTCAACTGCGACAGATGGGTTTCCTTCTACCTTGCCATTAATAAGCGTTGCTATTTGTTCGGCCGTAAATTGCATATTAGTTATCAGTTGAATATTTACTTTTAAAGTTCACTAATTTTTTATTTTAGTAGCAAGATTTTTTTAAACTACTAAATAACAAATGTAATTTTTTTTCACGGGCATTGACAATGTCTGATTGATAAGCGGATTATCTACCCCGGAAATGTTTTTTACAGTGCCATCCCTGAAAAGAATATTTATATGCTCATCTCCGTGCGTGTAAGTGGTGTTTGCGGCTTCGCCCGTAAACACAAAACTCGCGGCTTCTTCAGCAGAAATATTTAAATGTGCAGCTGTTTGCAATTTTTTGGAAATCACCTCATCATCATTAAAAGGAGCTGTTTGCAGACGACACTTGAGTAATTTTCTGTTTAAAACATTATTGCACAAGGTTGATAATACCTTATCCGGATGATTGGTCCAGTGTTTTACAGCGCTCATTACATCAATATCGTCGAGCTGGCAAAATTGTGGAAGCAATCCATCAATACCGGTATTGCTATATGAACGGTGCACAAAGATATCGAGCACTTGAGAAATTGATGCTGCTTTAACTTCCCTTGCTCTTTCAATTATTTTCACCAGCATTTTCTCTGATGCTAAAACGGTTTTATGCAGGTAAACCTGCCAGTACATCTGCCGGCGGGCAACGAGAAATTTTTCCACACTGTAAATTCCTTTTTCCTCTATCATCAACTGGCCGTTTTGTACAGCGAACATTTTAAGAATCCGGTCGTAGCCTATAACACCTTCACTTACGCCGGTAAAAAAGCTGTCGCGGGTTAAATAATCCATACGGTCTACATCTAACTGGCTGCTAATAAGCTGATGCAGAAAGGGCTTCTGATACCGACCGGTGAAAATATTGATAGCAAGCTCCAGCTCATTGTTAAACTCTTTGTTCATGCTGCGCATGATGCTGAGGCTGAGCTCTTCGTGATGTACACCTGGCAGCAATACATTTTCCAGCGCATGAGAAAAAGGGCCATGACCAATATCGTGCAGCAGAATGGCACATTTTACGGCCAGCTCTTCCTGGGCGGTAACTGGTACGCCTTTGTTTTTAAGTTCGTTAATGGCCTGGCACATTAAATGGTAAGCACCAAGCGAATGGTGCAGCCTGGTATGTACCGCACCGGGGTAAACTAAATGTGCCAGCGCCATTTGATGAATGCGTCGTAAACGCTGGTAAAAAGGATGGGCGATTATTTTAAAAAGTAACGGGTGATCTATGGTAATAAAACCATAAACCGGATCGTTGATAATTTTTCTCTTTACTTGCGGCATATGCTGTTGGTAATTTGTTAATGTGCTTGTTTGGCAATGCTCCTGTGTGCAAATGTGCAAATGAATATGCAGATTTGCAAACAAGCGTAACAAATGAGTTTATTTGCAGATGCGCAGATGTGCTAATCTGATGATGCCTTAATCTTGTGGAAAGGCAGTGCTGTAGAGAGATAATTGAAAAGGTAAACCAGTCTGCATGTGCCCAATAATGTTATTAAGTACAAGAGTGCGACGCAAGGAACTTTGATGAGCGATTCGTAGCCCGGATCAAAAAAATTACCAAACGCAAAGTCTGGCTTAATAAATGCAACTTACAGCTACTTATAAAACGATCATTCAAAAACGAAAATATTATGGCATTAGCAACTATACTTTGGGTAGATGATGAAATTGAAAGCCTGCAATCGCAAAAAATATTTCTTGAGAATAAAGGCTATAAAGTACATACGCTAACCAATGGTTTTGATGCCATTGATTTTGTAAAAGACAACCTCGTTGACGTGGTTTTGCTGGATGAATCGATGCCGGGTATTACGGGACTTGAAACACTTCAAAAAATTAAAGAGATCAACAGCCAGATCCCTGTGGTGCTGATCACCAAAAATGAAACCGAGAACCTGATGGATGATGCCATTGGCAGCCAGATTACCGATTATCTTATAAAACCCGTAAACCCAAACCAGGTATGGCTTAGCCTTAAAAAAATTATAGATAATAAAAGGCTTGTTTCGGAGAAAACCAATACCGCCTACCAGCAGCAGTTCCGCAATCTTTTTATGGCGCTTAACAGCAGCCCCGATTACAACGAATGGATGGACATATACAAAAAACTGGTTTACTGGGAGCTTGAAATGGAAAAAAGCGAAAGCCCCGAAATGCGTGAGATATTGCAATCGCAAAAGCAGGAAGCCAACACAGAATTTTTTAAATTTATTTCAAGGAATTACGCTTCGTGGCTTAACCCAAAAACAATGCAGGTGCCCGTAATGAGCCATAACCTTTTTAAAAATAAAGTGTTGCCGGTAATTGAAAAAGGCACTCCCACTTTTTTTATTGTAATAGACAACCTGCGCTACGACCAGTGGAAAACCATACAACCCATTTTTGCAGAAACGTTCCGCATTCTGGAAGAAGATACTTTTTACAGTATTTTACCCACGGCCACACAATATTGCCGCAACGCCATTTTTGCCGGTTTAATGCCCATTGATATTGAAAAGCAATACCCGCAGCAATGGAAAAACGATGAGGAAGAAGGCGGCAAAAACCTGTTTGAAGAAGATTTTTTTAAAGGCCAGCTTAAGCGGTTAAACAGAGAAGACATTAAGTACAGTTATACAAAAGTGGTGCATCACCACGATGGGCAGCAGCTGCTCAACAATATCCACAACCTGCTTAGCAACGACCTTAGCATTATTATCTACAATTTTGTAGATATGCTTAGCCATGCCCGTACAGAAATGGAAGTGCTTAAAGAACTGGTTAACGACGAAATAAGCTACCGCAGCATTACCCGAAGCTGGTTCGAGCATAGCCCGCTTTACCAGGCACTTAAAAAAATAGCCGATAAAAAAATAAATATTGTTTTGGCAACCGATCATGGAAGTGTGCGGGTAAAAACGCCTTATAAAGTAATTGGCGATAAGCAAACCACGGCAAACCTTCGCTACAAACATGGCCGCAACCTTAATTACGAGCCCAAAGAAGTGCTTGCCTTTCGCGACCCAAAAGAGGCTGGGCTGCCAACACCCAGCGTAAACTCGTCTTTTATTTTTGCCAAGGAAGATGGCTTTCTCTGCTACCCCAACAACTACAATTACTATGTAAATTATTATAAAAACACCTTTCAGCACGGTGGCATAAGTTTGGAAGAAATGATTATTCCCGTTATAAAAATGGTAAGTAAATAATACAATTTTTTGGGCCGGGCTACAGAATATGAATGAAGCTTTTGTTGCGTCGCACTCTTGTACTTTTATTTCTTTATTGAGCTTTTATTTTAGCGAAGGTTGACGGGAATGTTTTTGGAGACAACTCCAACAACGGCAAAAAGTTCAATACACTTCAATCATTTCGGAGAGAAACCGTTGTTCCAGTCACCATTTAAAAATTCCAAAGTTCTTCGCATAAAATCTGCACCATTTAAAGCGCCTAATTGTGGTAAATGCCATCCATTTGGTACAATGTAAAGATGAGCATTTGGAATATTCTGAAACATTTCCCATGCCTGAGAAACAGGAACAAAATCATTGTCACCATGGATTATCAGTGTCCGTGCCTTTATAGTAGCTAATTGGTCAGGAGTAATTGAAGGGTCGCCTTTGAGTTTACGAAAATTATAGAATTGACGAGCTATCAACATGCCTTTAATTTTTCCGTGCAATTTTTCACCTTCGTTTAATTCATAGTAAGAGTCCGGGTCAGCATTTTTTTCAATAAATTGCCGAGTCTGCAAACTGAAGTACATCTGAGCGCTCATGGGCACAATAGCATCAAAACGTTCGGGCTGCATTATTGCTGCATAGAGACAAATAATTCCTCCGCTGCTATGGCCAATTACTTTTGCTTTTTTAATCTTTAAAGTATCCATCAGTGTGAGCAAATCCTGAGCTGCAGAAGCATGAAGGAAAACAACACTCGTGTCAGGATTAGTTGAACGTCCATGGCCACGCATATCCCATACTATTACGCGGTAATATTTAGAAAATTCGGGAATGAAAGATTGCCAATCCGATGCCGTTCTGCCAAAACCATGAAGTAAAATCAAAGGCTCGCCGTGGCCGTATTCTTCGTAATAGATTTTTGCTCCATTTATATTGGCGAATTTACCATTGGGCGAAACTGGCTCTTGGGCTTTAACGAGTGTGGATGATAGTAGAAAGGCAATAGAAAATAAAATAACGATATAATTCTTTTTCATGTATTTTGACTAAATATTTCGGTCTTTCTTTAATCCAATTGATTTTATCGCTCGTTACACTATTTTTTTATAATGTGGTCTCGTTTTGGCCCTCGCTGTTCCCTCCGAAATTACCGTAAAAAACTTTCGCTAAGCAAACTTATTTACAATAATTTACAAAGCTTACAGCCTAAGCTCAATAGAATATCCAACTGTAGAATCACATATCAACCCTTGGTAAACAGGTAGATAAAAGTTTTGAACCACAAAGACACAAAGCCAGGAAGTTGCACAAAGCTTCGTGATACTTTGCGTTTTTGTACCTTAGTGGTTTCCCTGTTCAATAGAATTACTTCTAGTACAAGAGTGCGACGCAACAGCCGATGCCATAGAATTCCAAAGCCGGCCTCAAAATAATTCCCTGTATTTACAGCCGTTTTTCTGTGGATAAAACAAGTATTATTTACCAGATGCTACCTTTAATTTTGTACCAATCCATAACCCCACTTTAGGGGCTGGAGCTTTAATGAAATTTACACAATCTTATTTAGATAAACTGGGCGATATTCTGGGCCAAAGCAGCTATACCATACGTTACGAACGGGGCACTTTTCAAAGCGGCTGGTGCCTGCTGGAAGAAAAGAAAATGGTGGTGCTTAATAAATTCCTGGATACAGAAGGCAGAATAAATACCCTGCTCGACCTTATTCCCCAGCTTAATATTGCATTTGATAAACTTACCCACGAGTCGCAAAAACTTTATGAAGAAGTGCTGAAGAAAACCACCGTAGAAAGCAAATAACAGGTTATTTTTGAGTTGTGAGCCATCCCAAACTTAAAATTACATTTCTCGGCACTGGAACCAGCACAGGCGTACCCATGATTGGCTGTTGCTGCAATGTTTGTACGTCAAACAATGCTAAAGACAAAAGACTACGCAGCAGCATTCTGGTACAATCTGAACAAACCACTTTTGTAGTAGATACCACACCCGATTTTCGCCAGCAAATGCTGCGCATCGATAATAAAAAATTAGACGCTGTGCTGTTTACCCACCCACACAAAGATCATATTGCCGGGCTGGATGATGTGCGTGCTTATAACTTTTTTGCAAAAAAGGCAATGGATATTTATTCCAATTCCCTTACCGAAGAGGCACTTAAAAGAGAGTTCGGCTATGCCTTCTCTGATAAACGTTACCCCGGTCTGCCCGAACTTAATCTTGTTACCATAGACCAAACCCCTTTTTGGATAGGCGATATTGAAGTAGTGCCGATTATTGTGTGGCATTATAAAATGCCCGTATATGCTTTTCGTTTTGGAAACTTTACTTATATTACAGATGCAAATAAGATAGACGAAGACCAGAAGGAAAAAGTAAAGGGTTCTAAAATTGTGGTAATTAATGCGCTTAGAAAAGAAGAACACCTGTCGCATTTTACGTTGCAGCAGGCACTCGATCTGGCAAATGAATTACATGTTTCTGAAGCGTATTTTACCCATATAAGCCATCAGCTTGGCAGGCACGAAGAAGTAAACGCAACACTTCCGCAGCATATACGTTTGGCCTACGACGGGCTACAAATCAGCATATAAACCCCCCTGTGAAAATTAATTCGTAAAAATTAATTTATGAGCAGGAATACCTGGAAAGATTATTTTGCTTTCTCTAAAAAAGAAAGAATAGCGGTTGCAATATTAACTGCATGCATTGTTGTTTCCATCACATTAGTTTACCTGTTTTCACCTCAGTTTAAAAAGCCTTTTGTAAATCAGGAACTGCAGCAGCAGCTTGCGGCATTGCAAAGTGAGCCAGGTAATGCAACGCAAAATGCGGATGATAATACAGTAGAAACAAACGTAACAACCACTTCAAAAGCAAATGAATCTTATGGCTTACATCCTTTTGGTTTTGATCCCAACCTTTTAGATGAAGCAGGTTTTATACAAATGGGACTAAGTGCAAAAACTATTCAATCTATTCTCAGTTACCGAAACAAGGGTGGGCATTTCAATACCCCTGAAGACTTCAAAAAGATGGATGGTTTAAGCAAAGAAAATGCAGAGGAACTTGCTGAATTTATCCGGATAAAATCCATTGAATCAACCGCCGCAATTAACAAAAATAAAGCCGCCACCATTCAGCAGCAGCAGCAGCCATCAAATACCACTATAAAAGAGATCGATATTAACACTGCTACCGCAGAAGATTTTAAAACCCTGCCCGGTATTGGCGATGTATTAAGCAACCGCATCATAAAATTCAGGAATGCTGTAGATGGTTTTAAGGCGTTGGAAGACATCCGCAAAACCTATGGTTTAACCGATTCTGTTTACCAGCTTATTTTGCCCTACCTCACAATTAAAGATCCTCTGCAAACTGAAAACTAAACCGCCCAAAGTGTCGGTGTTTTAGATACATTTTTTTAATACAATTTTTGGCCGGGCAGCAGAATATGAATGTAAGTTTCGTTGCGTCGCACCCTTATACGGTTGTAATTCTATGCGGCTTTTATTGAAGCGTAGAACTAATCGGATAGGTAATTGCGAGGCCCCCGAAGCGATCTCCTGGCAAAAGCAATGAAGAATAAATTTGAATTTCCATCGTCGGCTATGCTGGTTTCGCCCGACCAACATCTTCGCTTCTATCTTTACTTTTTAATAATTCTTACTTTATACTAAACATTGTCACCAATTCTGTAACAACGCTACAAGCCAACTATTGTAACTAACGTTCCTTCCATAAAAAAATTTGTGAAACCGAATAGTTGCACATATATTCGCAACCGATTGGTTTCTAAATGTAAATGTAAACAAGATGAGACGGGATATTTTTCAGGCAATAGCCGACCCTACAAGGCGGGCAATTATTACCTTAATTGCATTACAGGCAATGACACCAAACGCCATTGCCGACAACTTCCACACTACCCGGCAATCTGTTTCTAAACACCTGCGCATACTCACCGAATGCGAACTGGTAAAACAGAAACAACAAGGCAGGGAAATTTACTACTCGCTTGAAATTGAAAAAATGAAAGAGATTGATAAATGGTTAAACCAATTCAGAAAAATTTGGGAAACCCGATTTAATCAACTTGACCAGGTATTATCAACAATAAAAAAACAGAAAAAATGAACAACAATTTGCTATTCGATTTTACCGTTGACAAAGCGGCAAAAACGGTTTTTATAACCAGAGAATTTGCAGCTGAACTTTCGCAGGTTTGGGATGCATTTACCAAACAGGAAATTCTTGACCAATGGTGGGCACCAAAACCATGGGAATCAAAAACAAAATTTATGAATTTTGAAGTTGGCGGACGAAGATTTTATGCTATGGTAAGCCCCGAAGGGCAGGAGCATTGGTCAATTCAGAAATATACTTCCATTAGCCCAACAACCAATTTTAAAATGTGGAATGCTTTTGCAGACAAAGATGAAAATCCTGAAATGCCGGGTTCTGATTGGGATTTTAATTTCAGCGAAGCAAGCGGAACCACAAAAGTTAGTATTTCTATTTACAATGAGTCCCTTATCCGCATGGAGAAAATGATTGAGATGGGTTTCCAGGGTGGTTTTACAATGACATTGAACTACCTGGAAAATCTATTGGAAACTTTATCGCAAAAATGATTTTTGTTTCCAAAAAAGTTTGTCAAAACAAATAATAGAGTAAACAATTTAACAATGTAAAAATACAATTATGGCACTAATCAATCCTCACATTAACTTCAACGGAAATGCCGAAGAGGCATTTATCTTTTACAAATCAGTATTTGGCGGAGCATTTTCAAAGATTATTCGTTTCAAAGACCTTGCAAGTCCTGAATTCAGTCCTTCGGAAAAGGAAGCTAATAAGATTATGCATATTGCTTTGCCTATTGGTAAATATAGTATGCTAATGGCAAACGATGTTCCGGAAATCTTGGGGAAAACAAACGAAAATGAGAACAGGAGCAAAATTGTAATAACTGCGGAAAGTAAAGAAGAAGCAGACAAATTATTTAACGGACTTTCAGCAGGAGGTGAAACAGAAGGCCCTATTGGTGATAGTTCCTGGGGTACATATTTTGGTTGTTTCAGAGATAAATACGGTATTGAATGGATGGTGGATTTTGACCCAAATAACGGATCAAAAGAAGAATAAAATCTATGAACGGCTAACATCGGCTCCACAGTAGTGTGGTATTTAAAATGGCGGGAATCTTCAAAACAAATGAGTAAGTTGAAAGAGAAGCAAAAAAGATTCTCCTTAAACTCGCTCATATGTTTCAAGAACACAAAATAAATTTTGACTTAGACGAATGCGATAAAATTTTAAAAGTGCTGGGAAAAAATAATTCAACTGCTTCCATCTCCGCTATAATAAAAGCTCAATATAGAATCAATAAGTACAAGAGTGCGACGCAACAGAAGCTAAATTCCTAATCGAATGTTCGGCCCATCATTTTCTCCCTATTCACTGCCATTAGAAAGGATAATTTAACTTTCGTTCCGGAAATAAAAGCCGAGCACTATTGAAGTAACTTCGATTGCCGAACACCTGCAAAATATGCACTGCTACTATAACAGCGGCGCTACAAAGCCTGATGAATTTAGAAAGGAACAGCTAAAAAAAATTAAGCACGGCAGTTAAAACCTATGAACATAAATTGCACAATGCATTGTACGCAAAGATTGAGACAAGCCGAAGAATGTTGAGTTATAGAAACTGGCTTTTGTTAATCGAACTAAATACGACGCTTTAACATGTTTAAAAATAAAATCATTAAAAGAATAACGGTTGCGGCAATAATTATTGCAACATGCCTGGTTCTGGTAAAGCAAAAAAATATGACACTAAAACAATCAATACTTAAAACGTTTTACCCGGTTATAATGACTGTCACTAATTTTTTCAGTGGCGCTAAATCGGTATTAAAAAACACAGCGGCAATAAAGCCATCCATTTCGTTCTACAGTTTAAATGCAACAAAAAATGATGGAACGGAAATTAGTTTTAGCCAATTTAAAGGGAAGAAAATATTACTTGTAAATACAGCCAGCGATTGCGGCTTCACAGGTCAATATGAAGAACTTGAAAAGCTTTATAACCTATTTAAAGACAAGCTGGTAATAATTGGTTTTCCTGCCAACGATTTTAAAGATCAGGAAAAAGGAAGCAATGAAGAGATTGCCAAATTTTGCAAAGTAAATTATGGCGTAACCTTTTTGCTGATGAAGAAAAGCAGCGTTATCACCGGTCCGCAGCAGAATGAAGTTTTTGCCTGGCTTACAGATAAAAATAAAAATGGCTGGAACACCAGGCAGCCTGAATGGAACTTTAGTAAGTACCTTATTAACGAACAAGGTGTTTTAGTAAATTACTTTGCTACTTCTATTTCGCCATTAAATGAGGAAGTAAAAAAAGCGATTGAGGAATAACTTTTTTGGCCACAGAGAACCACAGAGGAAAGGAGAACCACAGAAAGTTTTCCAGACTCTGTGGCTCTCAAAATCTCCGTGGCTCTCGGTGGCCTTTCTAAAATATTTTTACAATAAAAGCTAATTACCTTATGCGCATCCATTG
Source organism: Chitinophagales bacterium (assembly GCA_038203525.1). Lineage (GTDB taxonomy): Bacteria > Bacteroidota > Bacteroidia > Chitinophagales > Chitinophagaceae > Limnovirga. Next base: position 23,064 of record JBBRDW010000053.1, read on the forward strand.
CTTTCAGCACGCGTCATTTGAAGATCCAGGTATCATAATTGAATGGGCGGCGCAGCATGGCCATACCATTACCTATACTTATTTTTTTGAAGAAAATTACAGCATTCCACCTTTAGAAGAAATTGAAAACTTACTCGTACTTGGTGGTGCAATGAACGTGGATGAAGAACCGCAATATCCCTGGCTTAATGCAGAAAAGCAAACGATAAAAAAAGTAATTGATGCAGGAAAAAAAGTAATGGGCATTTGCCTGGGTTCGCAATTGATTGCTTCGGCTTTGGGCAAATCTGTTTATAAAGGAAGAGAAAAAGAGATTGGCTTTTTCCCTGTAACCTTTACCCAGCAGGCTTTGGTGCATAAATACTTTAATCATTTTGCAAAAGAAACTACCGTGTTCAACTGGCATGGCGATACTTTCGATTTGCCAGATGGTGCAATATTAATTGCCTCTTCTGTAAATTATCCAAACCAGGCTTTTATAATTAATGAACAGGTTTTGGCTTTGCAGTTTCATTTTGAAATGAATGAAACCAGTTTAAAAAACTGGCAGTTGGAAGATTGTAGCGAGCTACTGGAGCAGGGTGCTTATATACAAAACGCCGAACAGATAGCTGCCGGTAACCATTATCTTACACAAAACAAAAAAGATATTTTTCTTATGCTCGATAAGTTTTTTACTTTGTAACATCAGAGTAATAAACCTTCCATTTAAACCAGCAGCATGTTTACCAAAGCCGAAATTGAAAAATATTTTCTTGCAGAAAAACAGGAAAGCCTTGTGTTCATGGCTATTGGCATGACAGCTATTCTCATTGCAGCCATTGGTTTATTTTTATGGAAAACACAGGCCTGGAAAGGTGCAGCCATTCCACTCATTGTAATTGCACTAATACAGATCGTTGTTGGTTACACGGTTTATAAAAAGAGTGATAAACAAAGAACCGGCAACGTTTATTCGTACGATATGAACCCTTCCAAACTAATAAAGGAAGAACTGCCGCGCATGCAAACCGTGAATAAAAATTTTGTAATTTACCGCTATGTTGAAATTGCTTTTATCATTACAGCAATCGGTTTAATAATTTTGTTTAAATCGAATATCGATAAGCAATTCTGGTTTGGCTTTGGCATTGCGCTTGCCCTACAGGCCTCACTAATGCTGGGCGCAGATTATTTTGCAGAGCAGCGGGCAAAGATTTATACAGATCAATTAAAATCGCTTACAAAACAAAATAGTAAAGAATAAATACAATTTTTTGGTACCCGGCAACAGAACATAAATTGAACATCGTTGCGTCGCACTCTTGTACTGTTATTTCATTATTGAGCTTTTATTGAAGCGGAGCGTTAGTGCCAACGAACCGCAGAGTCCCCGTTGGGAGACTCTGCGGAGAATAAAAAAGACAAACATTTATATTTATTCAAAAGTTGCGTTAGAAACTAGAAACCGCCTTACAATAATTTATGCTAAAACAATTTTGGTTTATAATTTATCCACAAGACAAATTTGGACCACGTAATATTGGAGTATCTGCTAATACATTAATTGAGGCGAAATCTATTGTCCTGGAAACATTAACAAAGATCAATTATCCGAATATAACTCAAAGCCAAATTGAAAATGTAGAAATAATTGAAAATGTTGACATTCAATCATTGGATCAAAATCATGTAATCCCAAACATGGGTGTTGTAGTTTTTAAAGGAGTTTGGTTTCCCAATCTTAATCATTAACATCAACAAGCTATTTATAAAAACTAAGCCTACGCCTATTATTGCATTCACAAATAATGGAGCTTGACCAGTATTTCTTAGGCTCTTTCTGGAGTTTCCTCCAACAATCATCGCTTCAATCTTCGCTAATATAAAAGCTCCCCAAAAAAATAAAAGTACAAGAGTGCGACGCAAGGAACGATGAGAAAAGAACAAATGCCCGGCCCCAAAAAATCCTTCGCTTATATGGCGCAATGCTCGTGATAATTTTCCAGCACGATGGGGTTGTGTTCAATTTCTACGCCCTGGTAATGTGCGAGTACTTCTTCTAAAACTTCTTCTACTTCGGCTACGGTTTTTAAGATTACCAGGCGGTTACGGTATTCTTTTATGCCGGGCAAACCTTTGAGATAATTGGCGTAGTGGCGGCGCATTTCGTTGATGCCGGCAATGGGGCCTTTCCATTCAAATGATTTGCGTAAATGCTTTTTGCAAACGGCCACACGCTCTTCCAATGTTGGCGGGGCAAGGGGTTCGCCGGTTTGTATATAATGTTTTATTTCGCGAAAAACCCAGGGGTAACCAATAGCGGCGCGGCCAATCATAATACCATCTACGCCATAACGGTTCTTGTATTCGAGCGCTTTTTGCGGACTGTCAATATCGCCGTTACCAAAAATGGGTATATGTATGCGGGGGTTATTTTTTACTTTTGCAATAAGCGTCCAGTCGGCTTCGCCCTTATACATTTGGGCCCGTGTGCGGCCATGAATGGCGAGGGCTTTTACACCCACATCCTGTAAACGCTCTGCCACTTCTTCTATGTTTTTGGTGTTCTCATCCCAACCCAAACGTGTCTTTACGGTAACAGGCAAACGTGTTGCTTTTACAACGGCATCGGTAAGGCGCACCATTAAATCAATATCTTTTAAAACGCCGGCACCGGCACCTTTGCAGGCTACTTTTTTTACGGGGCAGCCAAAGTTTATATCAAGAAGATCGGGATTTGTAACGTCCACAATTTTTGCGGCCATAGCAAGGCTGTCTTCATCGCCTCCGAATATTTGTATGCCGATTGGTTTTTCGTAATCGAATATATCCAGCTTTTGCTGGCTTTTAATGGCATGGCGTATCAACCCTTCGCTGCTGATGAATTCGGTGTACATCAGGTCGGCGCCATTATCCTTGCACACTGCACGGAACGGCGGGTCGCTAACATCCTCCATAGGCGCAAGTAGCAGGGGAAATTCCGGGAGTACAATGTTGTTAATCTTTACCATTTACCTGTTAGCCGTTTAGCAAAAAAAAATTTCATTCAAATAAAAGAGTTGCAAATTTACAGCCTTATTTCAGAAAGTGTATGATGTACCAGCAAAGATTCAATCCCCTAGCGCAGTTTGCCCTGTTAGTTGTATTCTGCGGTTTGGGTATTATGCTCAGTTCTATTGTTGCCGGTTTAATTGGTAATGCAGTATTAAATGTTGACTTGGGCGACCTTGCCGGTGCATTAATGAAACCGGAAAACACGCAGATATCAAGGGTTTTACAGATCATTACGAGTTTCCTTATAATGGGTATGCCTGCCCTTGCTGTTGGCATCATTACCGGCCAGACGCCGATTGAATTTCTTGGTTTCAGAACTGCAGGCAGTGCAAAACAACTGGCTATTGTAACGTTAATGGTTTTTGCCGGACTAATTTTCAGCGGTGGGCTGGGGGAACTCAACAGGATTATTCCTATTAAAAAGGAGTGGGCGACTTATTTTCAATCGCTGGAAGACAACTATAACAGCGCCGTGCTTAGTATGGGTAAAATGCAAAATAATTACGATTTTATCCTGTCGCTTTTTGTACTCGCATTAATACCCGCCATCTTTGAAGAAATGCTTTTTCGCGGGGCATTGCAGCAAATAGCCATCTCACTCGTTCGCAATGCATTTTTAGGAATACTTTTAACCAGTATTATTTTCAGTGCCATTCATGCCTCTTATTATGGTTTTTTACCAAGGCTTTTTTTAGGTATGATGCTCGGCTATATTTTTTATTACAGTAAGAATATCTGGCTAAATATTGCCGCGCATTTCTTAAACAATGCCTATGCACTTTCAGCCATGTATTCGCTTAGCCGCGAAGGCAAATTAACCGCCGAATCAATGAACGAAACTTATCCATTATATTACATATTAATTGGCGGCAGCATTTTGCTTGTACTTTTTATTGTTTTTAAAAAAGAAAGCACAAAATTTTTACCCGCGCCGGGTATCAGTAACGAAATAAATACATTAGAATCATGAACGGCTGGCACAAATTATATATAACCCGCAACTTTGCAGAAGCAAGCATTATAAAAGGCATGCTCGAAGAAAATAATATTGAAGCAGTGATAATGAACAAACTTGACAGCAGTTATCTAAGCTTTGGCGAGATAGAATTATATGTGCCACCCCAATTTAAAGATATTGCAAAAGAGCTGCTGGATAAAGCTTTGCAGGGTTGATTGGTTCAGATATTGAGAAGCTGAAATTAATTTTTTGCTCCCGGCTTTCATCCCATCCTTCAGCTTCGTTGCATCGCACTCTTGTACTGCCGGTTGAATATTCGGCAACAAATGCGAAGCGGCTTAATGGCCAAAAGCTTTTTTGCCAAATAATAAGCTAATTAAAAACATTTAAGAGCCAATTGGCTGTTGAATTAAATAATAAATTAAGCATTTTCATAAATATTCGCCCTTCAGGGGGTTAGGGGGTATTTTACTATGGCATTTAATCTTGAAACATTTAAAACACGGGCTTTAACGGCTGTAGTTTTTGTGGCGGTTATGCTTGCCGGTTTATTAATAAATCAGTGGACTTTCTTCCTGCTTTTTACCATCATTCATTTTGGCTGCTGGATAGAATTTCAAAAGCTAATTGGCTTAATCGATAAGGATTACCAAACCATTTCGCCATTTCACCGCTATGGCGTAATGCTGCTGGGCTGGGGATTTATGTTCTGGATGACCAATATTTTTTACCCAGTAGGTAATTTTTATATAAGCGAAATCGGCTGGTGGCTGATGCTGATAACAGCAATTACCTTACCGCTTACAGAAGTACTGCTAAGCAAACAGATGAACCCCAAAATGATTGTATACTCCATAGTTGGCCTGCTGTATATTTCACTTGCATGGGGTTTAATGATTGACATTAGAAATAATGGCATCCTGTTTAACCTGGGCTGGGTAATACCCATCGTTTTAGTTGCTTCCATCTGGATCAATGATACCATGGCTTATATGGTAGGCTCTTTTATAGGCAAGACCACTTTCTCAAAAATATCGCCCAATAAAACCTGGGAAGGAACTTTAGGCGGTGCATTTCTCGCCGTTGCAACCATTACACTGGTCGGTTACTTTGCTTTAGGCATGAACGATTTTGTTTCCCTTATCGTAATATCTTCTATCGCTGCCATTGCAGGAACAGCAGGCGATTTGCTGGAAAGCAAATTAAAAAGAATGGCCGGCGTAAAAGACAGCGGACAGATAATGCCGGGCCACGGTGGTTTTCTCGACCGTTTCGACTCGCTTTTGGTGGCAACTCCTTTTGTTTGGTTGTACGTAAAGTTGTTTTTGTAGGTTAGGTGCTCAAATACCCTACCTAAATATAAGAGTGCGACCACCGCCTTGGCGGGTCAAGCTGCAACGAACGATGCCCAAAGCATAAATACCCACCCCAAAAATATATTTATCTCCTGTATTTTTTTCACAGAAGCCCGCCAGTTGAACCTTGTACGTTCTTAACATATATTTGCTCCACAATTTTTATACATGACCATACATAAAGAGGGTTACCAGTCAATTGGCATTGCTGCTTTGCTCTTTGGCTTAATCAATATTATTTCTTTTAATTTTTTGAGTGGCAATATGCCACTGATAGCCGCGGGTATTTTTGTAGTTACCCTGGTGTTTTTTCTTTTTATTGTTTCTTTTTTTCGCATACCAAACCGTAAACTCACGATAAATGACAGTCAGGTAATTTGCCCTGCTGATGGTAAAGTAGTGGTAATTGAGGAGATAATGGACGTGGAATATTTTAATGATAAACGTATTCAGGTAAGCATTTTTATGAGCCCGGCAAATGTGCATGTGAACCGCAATGCCATAAGCGGTGAAGTGAAATACAGCCAATACCATAAAGGCAAATATCTGGTGGCCTGGCACCCGAAATCTTCAACCGAAAATGAACGGCACAGCGTGGTGGTGGCCAATGATAAAGGAACTATTCTGGTGAAGCAAATTGCCGGTGCGCTTGCAAAACGAATATGCAATTACCTAACCGTGGGCCAGCAATTAACACAGGGCGACGAGATGGGTTTTATAAAATTTGGCAGCAGGGTTGATGTATTGCTGCCCATAGGCACAAAAATAAATGTACAGCTAAACCAGGTAGTACAAGGCGGTGTAACCGTGCTTGCGAGCTTTGGTTCTAACCTTTAAGGGTGGGGAAGAAAATGAATGGGAAACTATACTTTTAGGATAAAAGTTTATGAAAAAATTTCTCTTGCTTATAGGTTTGCTTCTTATTCTTGCTGTTGAAATACTTCATGTCTATTTCATTATGCCATTTCCCGGCAGCCAGGAATCAAATACAATTGATGCAGCTTATTTTCTTGATAAAAACATATGGTACATCCGAATTGTATTTTGGCTGTTGCTGGCCATCCCCTTATACCGGACACTTACCCATAACAAAACCTGGGCAAAAGTTTTGGTTGCTCTTTTCCTTGTATTTTATGGCATTGTTTTTTATGCTTTTAATTTTAAGTTCCTTGCCGATAAAATGTTTTACCAACCCGAACATAAAAACATTGTAACGGCAACGGAGAGCAAAGTAGATACCGGTAAATTGGTAATTGGGGTTGCTATAAAAGGTAAAGCCAAAGCCTACCCGATTGAGGTTATTGGCTATCATCACCAGGTGCAGGATTCACTTGCAGGCCAGCCAATAATGGTTACCTATTGCACGGTTTGCAGAACGGGACGGGTTTTTAGCCCCATGGTTAATGGGAAAAAAGAAAGTTTTCGTTTGGTGGGTATGGATCACTTTAATGCCATGTTCGAAGATGCAACCACTAAAAGTTGGTGGCGGCAGGTTACCGGCAAAGCAATAAGCGGCCCTTTAAAAGGTTCTACTTTGGCTGAAATTCCATCGCAGCAGTCAACGCTGGGTGCGTGGCTGCGGGAGTATCCAAACTCTGGAATAATGCAGCCCGATCCAGGCTTTACAGTCAAATACGACAGCCTTGCCGGTTATGATAAGGGAACACTCGAAAGCAATCTTGAAAAAAGAGATACTGCTTCCTGGAAAAAAAAATCATGGGTAGTGGGCGTGCAGTTAAAAGATTATGCAAAAGCGTACGACTGGAACGCACTGGTTAAGCAAAAAATTATAGAAGATTCCTTGCCAAATATGCCAATTGTGATATGGCTGGAAAAAGACACCGTTAATTTTCACGTATACAGCAGAATGATAAGCGGGCAAACTTTACAATTTATAAAAACCAATGACGGCTTACAGGATGCCAATACCCAATCGCGCTGGAACAAT
>JBBRDW010000054.1:0-29908 GCA_038203525.1 Chitinophagales bacterium
CATAGATGCTTGTGAGCGGTTATTGCGCCGTAGGTATTCGTACGCCATCACCGGAAGCAAGATTAGCAGACCCAGCACCAGCGGGTAAGCAAATTCAATATGTTGGAGCCACTCGTTAAGCATGTTGTTTTATATACTGTGTTAACGCATCTATATGCTGCAAAGTTTTTACCGCAGTTTCAATTGCCTGTTTATTTTGGTCCGATTCTGGAATATATTTCGCAAATTTTACGGCATCGGACAGGCGCAGGAGCTGGTAAAAAGCAGTGCGGCTTTTTTCGTCCTGCAGGTATACGCCAAGGAGTAACATCAGTTCGTCGCTGGTAGCCTGAGAGGAGCGTACCTGTAGGCGATCCTGAAAATATTCCCGGCAGATTGCACTGAGCTTTGTATAAAATAATTTCGGGTTTTCTTTTTGTGCCGCATCGTACTGCAATTCTTTTATTAGTTGTAATGCATGTTCTAATGCCGTGCCGCTGTAAAGTGGTTTTACAAATATTGGTTTCTTCTTCCTCTGCTTTATTAAAAGCCAGATTATTATTACGAGTAATATAACCGCTGCTGCGACGGCTGCATATAACCAATAGTTTGGCTGCACCTGAACATCAAGAATATCTTTTATTTCATGATAGTTTGTTAATGCAGAAACATCCACCGGCAACACTTCTATCGTAAGTGAATCAGTTTGTAAAATGGTTTGTTTACCAGTGGTTCTTTCCTGCAATATCATTTTGATCGAAGGTATTCTCCAGTTGCCGGAATCGAAGGAGGTTATATTAATCGGCTGCAGGTAAGTTGTTAGTCCGTTTATGTCTATCGTATCAATTGGGCCGCGTTTCGTAACCTGGAGGTGATTGCCGGTATCGGCAATATTTAACCAGCTTTGAAGAAATGATTTGCCTGTATTAATGTCTTCGGCTTTTAATTGCAGGGTTACCTGTTCGCCGATTAATATTTTGTTACGGTCGGCAATAAGTGAAACTTTTTGGGCAATGGTTGACAGGGATAATAATAAAACACACAAGAAAATAGTAGTAATCCTGCAGCCCATTTGCCGGTTACTGTTTACCATTGACCATTGACCATTGACAATTGGCGGTTGACTTTTTTCTTTCATGCCCTTTTTATAAAAAACTCCTGTAGTTTTTTTACGTAATCTTCACCTGTAGCCAGTTGCATCAGGTCGGCGCCTGCATTGCGGAATACCAGTTTCGCATCGTCCAGAATTTTTGTAAACTGAAGGTTGTAGCGGTGGCGTGTATAGGTATCTTTTGTATTGAGCCAAACCATATTTCCTGTTTCAGCGTCTCGTACCTGCAGCAAACCAACATTGGGCAATTGTTCATCACGTTTATCGTAGGTCTGCACGCCAATAATATCGTGGCGCTTTGCGGCTGCACGCAGACTGCTTTTGTAACCTGCATCAGCAAAATCGCTAAGGATAAATACAATGCTTTTGTGTTTGGTAATATTATTGAGGAACAGTATCGCTTTTGCAATGTCTGTTTGTCCGGAATGTGGCTGGTGCAATAATAATTCCCTAACCATATAAAGCACATGATCCTTGCCTTTTTTTGCAGGAATATATTTTTCTACTTTATCGCTGAATAATATAAGGCCGGCTTTATCATTGTTGCTAATGGCCGAGAATGCAAGTACGGCGCATATTTCGGTAATCAGGTCTTTTTTGGTTTGGCGGTAGGTTCCAAATAAACTGCTTGCACTAACGTCAACCAAAAGATACACACTCAATTCCCTTTCTTCTTCAAATAGTTTGCTGTAGGTGTGGCCCATTCGTGCAGAAACATTCCACTCAATAAAACGAATATCATCCCCCGGCTGGTATTCGCGTACTTCTTTAAAAGCCATACCCCGGCCTTTAAATGCGGTATGGTATTCACCGGTGAATAAATGATTGGTAAGACGCTTGCTTTTTATTTCCAGTTCGCGTACTTTTTTAAGGAGTGCGGCAATTTCCATTGTTGATAGTTGATAGTTGGTAGTTGGTGACCGTTGACGATTACTTTAAATCACTTCGTGTTTCTATGGAATTTATAAAACCATTTAATAATTTTAATGTGCTTTCCAAGGATGATATGATTTTTTTAAATCAGTTTCTGCTAAAATTTCAACCATTAAAGCAATATTTAAATGTGTTTCTAATTCGTAAATGGAACCTCTTGCGATATGCAAAAACTGCAAAGTATCCTTTTTGTATTGCCTCCCCAATCCCTCTGCAATATTCGAAGGAATTGAAATAGCAGCCCTTCTTGTTTGAGAAGTAAGTGAAAACAATTCTTCTTTCGGATACGCTTTAGTTATTTGATAAAAATCTTTAACCAATTGCATCGAAAATTTCCACACTTCAAGACTTTTATAATTTGCCATTTTATCCAATTTTAAACAACTGTTTGCCACCAACTACCAACTACCAACTACCAACAATTAACCACCAATCAAATCAAGGCACCAATACCGTTTTTAAAATATCCTCAATTATTTTTTCGGAAGAAATATTCTCTGCTTCGGCCTCGTAAGTTAAGCCGATACGGTGGCGCATTACATCTTTGCAAACCGCCTTAACATCATCTGGAATCACAAAGCCGCGCCTGTGCATAAAGGCATATGCTTTTGCAGCAAGCGCCAAATTGATACTGCCTCTTGGCGATGCTCCATAATTGATGAGTGCCTTTAATTTGGGAAGATTATACTGGTCTGGATAGCGGGTAGCAAAAACAATATCTACTATGTATTGCTCAATTTTTTCATCCATATATACCTGCTTCACCAGATCGCGGCCCTGTATAATTTCGCTAACGCTTGCCACGGGTTCTATCTTTGGTATCAGCTCATTCTGCACCTGCTGGCGAATGATCATCTGCTCTTCCTGTTTGCCGGGGTAACCAATAATAACTTTTAGCATAAACCGGTCTACCTGCGCTTCGGGTAGCGGGTACGTTCCTTCCTGCTCCAATGGATTTTGGGTGGCAAGAACTAAAAAAGGTTCTTCTAAAAAATAGGTAGAATCGCCAATGGTTACCTGTTTTTCCTGCATTGCTTCCAGCAAAGCACTCTGCACTTTTGCGGGGGCACGGTTAATTTCATCTGCCAGAATAAAGTTTGCGAAAATGGGCCCTTTGCGCACCATAAACTCGTTGCGTGGCTGGTTATAAATCATAGTACCTACTACATCGGCAGGCAACAAATCGGGCGTAAATTGTATGCGGCTAAACTTTGCATGAACAGCCTGCGCAAGCGACTTAATAGTAAGTGTTTTTGCAAGCCCCGGCACACCTTCCAGCAGTATATGACCATTGCAAAGCAGGCCCACCAGCAGGCTGTCAATCATATGCTGCTGCCCTATTACCACTTTCGATAATTCCTGGCGCAGCCTGTCCACAAAAACCGAGGCGTAGCCAATCTTTTCATTCAAATATTTAATGTCTTCCGCTGTTTGCATAGTTAAAATTATAAACCCTGAAAATACAAAGTAAATGGGCAGTTGTTCAAAGAAAAATTATTGTTTACAATCAATTATGGATTAACCAACAATTATGCCGGGCATTAGGGAAAGTTCAATGGTTCGCAAGTTCATTAGTTCAAGTGTTTTACCTCAAAAATTTACAGGCTAACGCACTGGAATTATGGCGGTATGGTGAGTGTTTTTTTTGAGCCGGGCAATGGTACAGGAATGTAGCTTTCGTTGCGTCGCACTCTTGTGCTTTTAGGAAGTTTTTGGAGCATAAAAAAAGCCCAAGTAGAACCATCGTGGGCTTGAACGCCGCAGAGAACTACAACGCTGTGTTGCTCTCTTTTCTCTGCGGCAAATTATTAACTGTTGGGTTACACGCTGCAATTAAAAGCCCGTAGCCGGCAACCTGTTGCTGCAATAGATTTTATAGTACAAGAGTGCGACGCAAGGGACGATCCCCAAAGACCAAATGCCGGGCCCAAAAAATAAAGGATCTGGTATTTTAAAGCAGGTAACAATTAAACAGCTTTTACAGCAGCAGTGCAATATTGTATCTTCGCGGCCCTATGGCAAAATTTGCACACGATGAAGTAGTACCTGACAGGGAAAGCAGCCTGGATAAAAAGCAACAGGTAGCTAAAATGTTTGATAGCATTGCATTTCGTTACGATTTTATAAACCGTTTTCTTACCGCGGGTGTTGATGTGGGCTGGCGCAAAAAAGCCATTGCGCAGTTAAAAGAATTACACCCGCAAATAATTTTAGATGTAGCAACCGGTACAGCCGACGTTGCCCTTATGACCTATAAAGCCCTGAAGCCCGGAAAAATTATTGGTATCGATATTTCAAATGGCATGCTGGAACTGGGAAGAAAAAAAATTGAGAAGGAGAACCTGCAGCAAATTATAACATTACAGAACGGCGATAGTGAAACGATTAATTTTCCAGACAATAGTTTCGATGCAGTTACCGTAGCTTTTGGTGTGCGCAATTTTCAAAATCTGGAAAAAGGTATGGCCGAAATGCTCAGGGTATTAAAGCCAGGCGGAAGATTGGTGGTACTGGAATTTTCGAGGCCAAAACAAAAGCTGTTTAGAAGCCTTTGCAACTTTTACATGAAAGTGGTAGCACCCAGTGCCGGAAGTATGTTTGCCGGCAATAAAGATGCCTACGCCTATCTTAATAACTCCGTTCAGGCTTTTCCAGAGCGGGAAGATTTTACACAGCTGATGCAACAAACCGGTTACAGCAATATTTATTTTAAACCTTTAAGCTTCGGCATCTGCTGCTACTATTGTGGCAGTAAATAAACCGAATCTAATGAGTTAAGCGCTTTTCTTTATAGAAGGGAAAGTGGGTACGGGCATTATTCGTGCAGTTACACCTCCTGTTTTTAGATAACTTTCCAGTTCGGTTATAATGCGACTAAAATCTCCTGAATCTTTCAGTTGACCTTCCACCAGTTTCCAGGTAATTGGAATATTTCTTTCAATGGCAACGAGTAACGGGCGGTTATTTTGAAGTACTATCGTAATACCATCGCCGGTAACGCTAATTTCTTCAATCTGGTGATTGGTATAAATTATTTCAGCTTTAAGGGTAACGCTGACTAACCCGCCGGTTAAAATAAATTCCCATTTCATAAAAGTGTTTTCTGGTTAACGGTAGCATAAAGGGTAATATTTGTGGCGGAATGTTAAAAGAAGCGCAAAATGCAGCATTAAATATAAATAAAGCCGCAGGCCTGGCAACATAAAAATAATTATCTCCCAAAAGCGTTATAAACAGGCAAAGGTTATTTTTGGCCACAAAACAGGCAGGGCAACACAACCGTATGGGTTAATATTGCACATGCAAAAGATCAAGCAACATAAGAAATGACTCAAAAAAGCGCAGGTAACCGATACAATAGCATTTTAAAAAAGCAGTTAGTCTTACTGGCCATAGCGGGTTTTATTTGCGGCAACGCTTACGCCCAGCTAAGGGAACTCAACAGGGAAAACCACGATAAGCTTCCTTATTATTTTGGAATTTACCTGGCTTATAACAAAGCATCGCTGCATCCCAACAAAAACCCGAAATTCCTTGCTGATGACAGCGTACTAACGGCAGAACCAGGCTCTTCCGGGGGTGTAGCGCTAGGTTTTCTGGCAACCTTTAAGTTAAGCGACCACTGGGAGTTTCGCCTTAATCCAAACCTTATTATTGGTGGAGCCAAACCGTTTACCTACACACTGAATAACCCGGCACCGGGCGAAAATCTAATTGAGAAAAAATCACTGCCATCTTCTATATTCACTTTTCCGTTACAGTTTAAATTCAACTCAGACAGGATTGATAATTTTAGGGTGTACATGCTATTCGATGGTTATGTGGCTACCGATCTTATGGCCAATGCCGGCAACCGTAATGCTGACGATCTTATTAAATTAAAGAAAGGTGATTATGGCCTTGAAACAGGAATTGGTTTTAATTTCTACCTCAAATTTGTAACGCTTTCGCCGGAACTGAAATTTTCATACGGCATGGCCAATATACATGCCCGAGACCCCAATCTTAAATTCTCCAGCGTGTTCGATAAACTGCAATCCCGCATGATCAGTTTTTCCATCAATATAGAACAGTAGATTTTTTTTGAGCCCGGCTTTCGGTAGTACTATTTAACCCGGTTGCGTCGCACTCTTGTGCTTAAGAATACAAGGCATCACGGCAAAGGGGAAAAGAGTTGAAAATGACCTGCTGATTTTTTATTATTCACTGTTCTGGCATTGTTCATTGCTGATCCGAATGTACAAGCGTGCGACGCAACAAATGCCCCACAAGGATTTGCTGCCAGGTCCATAAAAAGAATGAATAAAAATTATTTTGTCCAGCGTTTTTAGGCTGCTTTTATGCGCTGTACCAATGCCAGCACAGGTTCCAGCACTTTTACATCGTGGTGCTGGTGCATGGGTATTTCGAGAAAATCGCCGGGCCCCATTTCTATAACTGTTTCTCCGATAAAACATTTGCACCGACCTTCAAGAATGAAAAAACATTCCTGCTCATCGGTGTGCACCTCGTCGGGATAATCTATGGGTGTCCAGATAATTAGCTGGGCAATATAGTTATCGTTTCTAAGCTCCTTTATAAACATATCGGTGCCCAGTTTTTCAGGCAGTAATGGCTTGATTAATTTAAGCCAATTTTTGGCGTCAGCATATTTATTAAGTAAGGCGGGGTTATTAACATCTGCCTGTTCTTCGGTATGCAGGTTTTCTAAGAGCTGCATTGTTTTATGCCTGATTTCTTTGGGGGGCATAACGGCACAATCCAGTGCATATTGCTCCAGACCCTGCATAAATGAATCTACTTCTTCCTTCGCTTGAGGGTGCTGGTTTATTAACGCTTCCGCCAATTTTTGATCTTCCTGGTTAAGTACACCAAGGCAATAATCTTCAATTAGTCCGGGTGGTAAAATTGTATCTGACTTCATTTACAAACAGCTTTCTATTTATTAAATTTCGTTTCTTTCTTGTAAAATTCTCTAAGTTCCTTTATGCCACTGCGGCTTCTTGTTTTTACAGTACCCAAGGGTATCCTCAGCATTTTTGAAACTTCTTCCTGAGTATAACCCCAAAAATATACGAGGTCAATTATCTGCCTGTATTTATGGTTAAGCTTCAGCGCCATGTTGCGCAGTTCACTTTTATCGGGGTTATAATCAAGGCCTGTTAACACTACATTCGAATCGGAAATTTCTGCATTCAGCCTGTGCTCTATTTTATATCGGCTGCTGCGCAAATAATCGATACAGGCATTGCGGGTAATATTAAGCAGCCAAGTAAATAAAGTACCTTTAGATGTATCGTAGTTGTCCATGTTTTTCCAGACCTTCACAAAAACATCCTGCAATAATTCTTGCGCAGTGGCGGTATTTTTTACCATTCTGCAAATTATGCCAAATAGTGCCGGTGAATAATTATCGTACAGAATATTAAAAACCTTACTGCTTTTTGTTTTAAGCAGGTTTGGCAATGTGTTAGTATCTTTTACAAGCAAATTCGGCATGGATTGGTTTGGTGCGTTTTCGGCGCTAAAAATAGTAAATGTTTTTTAGACCTGTTGAATTTATTAGCGTCGCTGTGCCCTAGTGATTAAACGACCGGTGTTCTGGTTGGGATATTGCGCTTTTAATCAGATTGCAAACGCTTCATTATTTACTGAAAGTGCAAGCGCACAACCGCTTCCGTGGGCGGCGGAGCTGCAACAGTGCTAATTAGCTAGGTGTGACCTTGTAGAAAAACTTACGGCGAAAATAAGCGGTAGCACTGGCTTAGTTTACAAAAACCTCATCAATAAAAAACCAACCTTTATCGCCTTTGCCGGGATGCCAGGCAGGCAATTTTGCAACGGCTGTGGCACTGATTTTAAGGTATTTTACTGATGTAGTTTTAAAGGTACAATCGAATCCAAGCAGGTATCCCGGTTTTGACATAACGGGTTGCTGCGGATTGATGCGGCTTAATAATTTTAGGTTTTTGGGATCATTGCCGCCCCAAACTTCTACGCTTAAAGGGGGGAAGATGTAGCCGCCAATATCAATAACAGAACTTAAAGTAACACTGGAAACATCTACCGGCTTATTATACTGCAGTAATGCTTCCATTTTTTTGCCATGATAGCCCAGCCATTTTCCGTTTCTAAAATTAAGATCGCTTTTTATGTGATCGGTTAACGTTTTGGCACCATCTCCTTTGTAAGATGCATCGGGCGGTGTTTGAAGAACTACTGAATCTGGCGTGTAAGTTGATCTGTAAAAATAAGATTCAGTTATATCGCTGCTTATCCAGCCCGGCTTAAAGGCTTTAGCTTTTAGTAAGCCATTTTTTGTAAGTACTACGTTGGTATCATAAACCGGTGAACTGATGCTGTCAGGATCTTTTCCATCAAAAGTATACCGTATGGACACGCCATTTATATAATGCTTTAATTTAAGCTTCATCGACTCCAGTATTACGGTCTCTTCATTCTGTAAAATGGGTGGCGTTAATTTCATTATGATTGTATCACTTCTAAAGCCCTTTTCAAATGTTATTTGGGTATTCGTTTTTTGTAAAGCAGCTACCTCATTTTCTGTAACGGATGTATTCCAAACGAAAACATTTTTCAGTTTTGGGGTAGAGGCGAGTGCTGCTAAATCTTTAGCATTAACTACTGTTCCAGCCAGGGAAAGTTGTTTTAGATTCGGCAATTTATTAAGTGCAGCAATGGTTTTGCCGGTAACTGCACTAAAACTTAGGTTAAGTGTTCTCAGATTAATAAATTGTGCTATTATAGAAAGATCTTCATCTTTTACAGGCATGTGGCCCAGGTTGATGCAAACGATATTTTGTTTTAATACAAGCAATTCTTTTAATGACTGCTGGCTATAGTTCTGACTGTTAAAAAAATCTACTGCAAGTGCCGGTGACTCCATTGCAACGGGCGTTACCAAGCGGTTATTATTGTTTAGTTGTTCGATTGTTTTTTCACTTGCAGCATCAAAATCATAAACTTCGTCTACGGAAGATTTAAAGATATTGTTTGCGAGTGAGCGAAGTGTATCTGTGTTGCTAAGCGACGTAACTTTTACGGTGAAATTAGCGCCGCTTTTTATCCAGAAATATAGTATATCTTTTTCCTCCTCCGTTAGCTGAGTTTTACCTGTTGGCGGCATATGTTTCTTATCTTCTTCTGGCAGGTGTATGCGTTGTAGCAGTATGCTTAAATCCGGTTGAGCGGTATCCCAGATGGGGCCATCTTTGCCGCCTTTTAACAGCTGTGTAGTTGTCTCCATAAGCAGTTCGCCTTTTGCTTTTTTACTGTTGTGGCAGGCGAGGCATTTCGCCTGCAGTATGGGCTGCACCATATTGGTAAACACTACCGCGTCTTCTATAGAAACCTGCTGAGGTTTGATTTCTGGTGTTACAGGTGCGAGTAAAAAATTATCCCCGTGCGATATGTCTGCGCCAAGATCTCCGGTTAATAGTATGAGTGCAAAAGCTACCGCAGATGTGATAGATGCCACCCATTTTATGGATAGTAATTTTTTCCTCATTACATACCAGGTAAATGAAATAAACGCAAGCGAAACACCGCTCCATTTGTGCAGGGAAAGCGCATCCGCATCATAACCGCTTTCTTTCGATAACAGCAATCCCATTATAGCGGTTAACGCTGCAGTTAAGGCCGCAACCAATAATAGTAAATCGCCGGTATGCTGAAGATCTTCGGACGCATTAATTTTTTTTGATAGCCACGTTATCCAAAAAATATAAAGGAGCAGCAATACAATTGGAAAGTGAACCAGTAATGGATGCATGCGCCCAAGCACCTGCACCCATGGGGGAACACTAATACCTGCATAGAATATAACGAGGAAGAGTAAAAGACAGTCGAAAAAAAATGTGGCGTTGAAGAGAATATTTTTCCAGCGTTGCATTATAGTTAATATACTTTTAGTTCGTCAATAAACATCCAGGTATGGTTTCCATTGGCTTCATGCCATTCAGGTATTTTCTTGAGTGTAATTATTTGCACGAGTAATTTATCGGTTTTTATTTTCTTTCCGGTTGATATTATCCTGTACACATTGCTGCTACCGGATGAAGCCTTGCCATTAAATGGCAGGTCATTGTTTAAAAAACTGTACTGCTTCTTTTTGTAGTCATAGGCATATACATTTATTGCTTCAGGTAAAAATATCCAACTGCCTTCATCACGCAGAAAATTAAGAAGAACCTGTTTTACAGGCACAATATTTTTAAGTTCAATTTCAATTGCTACCGTATCGTTCTTAAAACCCAGCCAGGTTTTTGCAGATGATTCAGCAAAGCCGCCACTGTTATCAATTAAAGCATTTGCTCCGTTTCCGCCATATCTGTCATCCGGATTTGTGGAGTGGATAGCTTTAACCGTCAAACCGTCTTTTATAAAAGTTATTGCCGCTACATCCGAAGGCAAAAAGTTAGCTCCAAACGCAGCAGCTTTTACGGTAGTAATTTTATCCTTTATTACAATGGGCTTTGTGTATGGAGCATCATTCACCGTGGGGTTATTGCCATCACGCGTAAAATGAATTTTAGTGCCCTGTTGTTCAAATCTTATTTCCAGCAGCGCTGTATCCGTAAAGAAAGCAGACCGGTATTGCATCAAAGGGCGGCCAAGCTGAAACTTCTGCTGGCAAAAGCTCACGCTGCAAAAAGACAAGTATAAAAAACAAAAGAAAATTTTTCTCATTAAACTACTGGTTGAAGTTTATAAGGGTACACATGTCCGGAATTCCATTGAGCCACATATATATTTTCCTCATCATCTATACACACATCGTGCGGGTACTGAAAGGTTTTTATGGTCTGGTACATTTCCGCCAGTTTGCCGTTATTATAAACTGGTTCACTACCTGCAAGGTTTGAAACAACTTTAAAATCTTTGTCCATAATTATTACAAAACCAGATTCTTTCCACAGGTTACTGCTGCTTTGTAATACGGCCGCATACAAATGATCTCCGTTTATAACAGGCCTGCAAACCCAGGCACCCGGCAATGGAATGGTATCAATATATTTACCCTCCATCGTATACCTTTTAAAAGCATTTTGCTGACGCGATGTTACAATTAATTGTGGCTTGCCCGCATTGCGGTTGTCAATACAAACACCATGCGCATTTAGCAGATTTTCGTCCATATCGCCGCGGCCGCCAAAGTGGCGAATATAATTTCCTAGGTAATCGTACTGAATAACAAAATCTTTTCCATAACCATCGGCCACATAAATATCGCCGTTGGCAGCAATGGCCGTTTCGGTTGGTACGTATTCATCTGCTTTGGTATATTGCCCGGTTTCCTTAGGGTAATCAAGCGTAAGTAACACTCTTCCTTCCAGCGTGGTTTTAATTACCTGGTGGCGGCTGTTGTCGCAGATAAATAAAACCTCCTGGCCATTTTCATTAAACAGTGTAAGCCCGTGAGCACCGGGATATTCGTTACCCCATGTAGTAATTAATTTGCCGCTTCTGTCGTAGATAATCACATTGTTCTGGGTCTCATTGGTAAGCAGAATAATGCGTCCTTTACCATCCTGCACCATTTCGTGACAGTCCTTTACCGGGTACCGGCTAAAATCGAGTTTGCCCCAGTTGGTATCTATGCGGTAGCGTTTATTGTTATGGCCCAGAATGGTTTCCTGCGGCCCCGCAAAAGCCCGTAGCGAGGGCGTTACAGCCAATGCCGCCGCCGCAATGGAAGATTGTTTTATAAAATTTCTACGTTGCATGCAATACGTTTTGATTTGAAAAGTACAGTATTTTACTTTATGCCCGTATATTTTTATATATACATTTTTGGAGCCGGGCAGAAGAATGACTATTGAGCTTTTCTTGCGTCGCACTCTTGTACTGCAAATCTTTTTTAAGCTTTTATTGAAGCGTAAACGGAAGCGAAGATCGTGGGGAATATTAGAAACATCGGTGGCGTAGCATCTTATAATGATCCACAGGCTTTGGCATCAAGTTAAGAATTCTAAAAATACTTTTATCAATTCAAATTAATAAAGATAGTTACCACAACAATATTTCCGCCAGCGGCGTATCTTGTTTGTAATTTCAATAATACACCAATTCAAACCCTGCCCAAGCGGGGCAGCCTATTAATTGTAATAATTTAGAAGAACAGAAGGTTGCCCCGCTGGGGCAAGGGCGTTATATATTTTTATTTTCTACAAACAGGTTACGCTGCTGGCGTAAAAATGCAACAAATACAAAACCCTTGAAATCGTTACCATATCTATGTTATGTTTTCTTTTCCGCTTAAATAAAAGCCCAATACCGAGATAAAGTACAAGAGTGCGACGCAAGGAACGATGCCATAAAATATGAAAGCTGGGCCAATAAAAATCAAATATGAATTCCTAGCTTCAGATCCAATATTTTTATAAAATCAAAAAAACTTTGTAACCAGCACTCATGCTTAGAGAAATTGATCATTATTTTTTGCACCAGAACGAACCAGCAAAAAGCTGTCTGCTTTTTTTAAGGCAGTATATCCTTAAACAGGATGTAAATATTACAGAGGCATGGAAATATAAAATGCCTTTCTATTGCTATAAAGGCAAAATGTTTTGTTACTTATGGGTACATAAAAAATACCATCAGCCCTATATTGGAATTGTAAAAGGTAAAGACATTGATCATCCTGACCTCATAATAGAAAAACGTGCAAGGATGAAGATACTTTTGATTGATGCAGATAAAAATATTCCGCTTAAAAAAATTGATACCGTTTTAAAAAAAGTGCTTGCACTTTATAAATAACTTTCAGTGCAATCATTTTTCATTCCATGCATTAATAATTTCTTCGGCATGACTTTTTGATTTGGGCTTCAGGAATACTTTTTTAATTTTTCCCTTTTCATCAATCAGAAAAGTAGTGCGGTGTACGCCCATATATTTATTGCCAAACATCTGCTTTTCGCCCCATACGCCATACTGCTCAAGAATGGTGTGATCTGTGTCTGCAATCATCGTAAATGGCAGCGAATTTTTTGCTTCAAATTTTTTATGACTCTTTGCATCATCAGGGCTTACACCTATAATTTCGAAACCGTTTTGTTTTAGTAAAAGATAGTTGTCGCGCAGGTTACAGGCCTGTATGGTACAGGTGGGCGTACTATCCTGTGGATAAAAATAGAGTACTACTTTTTTACCTTTATAGTCTGCAAGTGCTACCTTTTTTTTGTTCTGGTCAAGGCCTTTAAATGCGGGTGCTTTATCGCCTTCTTTTAATGTTATCATTAGATGTTTTATTTTGTAAATGTAAAAGTTTGCTTTGCTGTATTGCCGGCAATATCTGAAACTGTTATAACCAAACTATGTGCGCCTTTGCTGCAATGATCATCGAAGCGATAAATAAAATTATCATTGTTTCCTGCAAACAACAGCCATTTACCGTCAAGTTCTGCACGAAATGTTGCAATGTCATCAACATCATCTTTGCATTTTACCGTAAGTACATTTGCAGCACTTAATATTGCTCCGTTTTTCCAGCCAACGGGTGTAATGGTTGGCGGCACCGTATCAATGAGTAATTGTGCATTACCAAGGCGGTTGAAATGTGCAGTCATCCAGTCGCCATTCCAATTGCCTTTCATAGTTTGTTTTTTGCTGCCACTTATTAACTGCATTACAACATTATTGCGTAATGGATTGTTTGCTGCAAGTGTTGTTTTAAGCTGTACATCGAATGCGTCATGCACCGGAACGGTATTATTGTGCAAAGCAATATATGCAGAAGCGCTGTTTTTATTAACATTCACCGATTCGCTGAGTATAAATGGAAACGCATCATAAAATGCTTCTTTGCTGAAATGCACTTTTACGTTTTTTCCAATAATATCATTTTCATGATCGGGTGATACAGGCTGCGCATTAGCAGGATAACCAATGCTGGCGGGCTTTTCATCCAGTTGGAGAACAAATTGTAAACTGGAAGTATTGCCGTAAGCATCTTTAACAATAATCTTAACAGGGTGCAAAACAGTGTCGGCTAAAATAATAACGCCAT
Organism: Chitinophagales bacterium; assembly: GCA_038203525.1. Classification (GTDB taxonomy): domain Bacteria; phylum Bacteroidota; class Bacteroidia; order Chitinophagales; family Chitinophagaceae; genus Limnovirga. Next base: position 14,055 of record JBBRDW010000054.1, read on the forward strand.
AAGTTAGGCCAGGATTAAATATCTGCAACTTATTGCCGGGCATTTGTGCCAGGTATTGCACATATTTTTGTTCATTTATAAACTTGCTGTAGTCAATAGATGCATTGATATAACGTGTATTCTCATAAGAAAAATTATCTATTGCAAATGCGTTCAGCAGCGAATCATCCATCCATAATTCTGCGGAATAAATTCCCAGTTTAAACGGGGTAGATGCAGCAATATCCTCAGCAGATATTCCCAAACTTACAACAGGAGAATTTACTTTCACTACTTTAGCGATAGCCGTATAACCGCCATTTACTTTTGTAATTGCAATTGGTTTTGCTGTCGACTGGTATGTGCTGTAACGCCTGTCGTACCAGAAAAGATTTTTTATAACGGGCGGCTGATTATCCCCAATATTAAAACCCATCAGCTGTGGATTTATATTGTTGCCGGTTTTGGTGTCACGAATTTCAAAGTGCAGGTGCGGTCCCGAAGACCCGCCGGTGTTGCCGCTATAAGCAATAAATTTTCCTTTGGTAACCGGGAATAAACCAGCAGGCAATTCAAAATCCTGTGCCCAACTTTCTTCTTTGTATTGCTTTGTTTTTATATAATCGGCCAATGCAGGATAATACGTGTTCAGGTGCGCATACAAAGTTGTATAGCCATTTGGGTGGGTTATATAAATGGCGTTACCAAAACCCCAGGTTTCTATTTTTATGCGGCTAATATAGCCGTCGGCGGCCGCATAAACAGGCAGGTTTTCGCGGCTCTGGGTGCGTATATCAAGACCCATATGAAAGTGATTGGTTCGCAACGCGCCAAAATTTGCCACCAGTTGCAGTGGTATATCCAGTGGATTACGGAAATAATTTTGCTGGTAGCTATTGCCAGCATTTTGCGCGGCCGAATTATTATAAAAAATAAAAAATACATTCAAAAAAACAGCGTATTTAATAAGGTGCCTCATGCCGGTAAAGGTAACAAGGCACGCAAAATATTTTTGCTAATTTTTTTTGAACTCGGCAAAAGAATATTTATTTAACATCGTTGCAGGTTGCCCCGCCAGGTGGCGGTGGTCTCACTCTTGTGCAGAAGGAAGAAAGGCAACAAGGCAATAAGGCAACAAGGCAAAGAGGCAATAAGGCAACAAGGCAACAGGGCAAAGAGGCAAAGAGGTAAAGAGGTAAAAAGTAGTTCATTGTTTACTATTCATTTTTCATTGTTTAAAAACCATGAAACCATACAGCTATCGGCAATCAACGCTGTATATTTGCCACCATTATTTATGAGTACCAAACCATTTCTACATACGATACTGTCGCCGGGTCTTTTAGACCTTTACGAAGTAGAGAACAGTATCGTTGTAATTATTGATGTGTTCCGCGCCACGTCAACTATCGCCACTGCTTTAAGCAATGGCGCAACTAAAATTATTCCCGTTGCAAGTGTGGAAGATTGTATTGCAATAGGCAAAGACCTGAATGCAATAACCGCAGGCGAAAGAGATGGCAAAATAATAGAAGGACTGCAGCATGGTAATTCACCAGCAGAGTATCCGCGCCAATTTATTGAAGGCAAAACAATGGTGCTAACTACCACCAATGGAACCAAATTGCTGCATATGGCATTAGACAAAGGTGCGGCTGAAGTTATAACCGGTTCGTTCCCGAATTTATCGGCAGTATGCGATCATTTAATAAATACTGGCAGGCACGTTATTCTCGGGTGCTCTGCCTGGAAGAACCGCTTTAATTTGGAAGATACTTTATTTGCAGGTGCGGTTATAGAACGCATTAAAGAAAACTTTACCATTCACTGCGACAGCAGCCTGATGGCTAAGGAAATGTACCAGCTACACAAAAATGACATGTATAATTTTATACGCCGCACTACGCACTGGCACAGGCTTTCAGCGTTTGGACTTGAAAAAGATTTGGAATATTGTGTAACCCCTGATATGGCCAATGTATTACCCCTTTATAAAGACGGTGCATTGATTGCTGGCTAATTTTTTACATTGCAAAATAATCGCTGGCTGTTTAAAAGCTGCGTAAAAATATCAATGTACAAGTGTGCGACGCAAGGAACGATCACCCGAAGAACTGCTGCCGGGCCCATAAAAAATTACATATTCCACCAATAGGTAAACTTTAAAACAAATGCCCTGTTGCGCACATACAGCGGGGCCGTGTAATAATTGTCGGTATATACCAGAAACAAATCGCTGGCGGGTTTATAGCGCCATTGAAAACGTGTATTGAGGTTGATATTTTTCTGCTGATCGTTATACTGCACAAAAGTGGTGAAGAATAATTTATTGGTAAAGGTAACATCGATACGCGGCCCAATTAGCCAGAAATCTGTTTTACCCCAGGGTTGTGGCAGATCGATATGGTTAAAGCTTGTGCTTAATGTAATGCTTACAAAAGGCTGGAAACGATAGCCCAGATCGCCGGTAATATTAAGCCTTGTGCCATTGGCATAGTAACCGCCATAACGTGTAGAGAACCCAAACGTAAATAATTTTTGTGGCTTGGAAACATACTCTGTACCCCATGCATTCCAGCGATGCTGTGTGCCTGTTGCCAGCGTATCTTTTCCCGAGTTTGTGGGATCGAACGGTTTAAGCAGTTCTACATAATCGTGTGCAACCCACGTATTAAAAGTACTTTGGTTGCGGTAATTAAATCTGTAAAAAAGAAAACTTTCGTTATCGGTTTGGTGAAAAGATTTATCAAAGTAATACGTGGAACTGAACAGCGGGCCGTGACTTAATATTTTGCCGCTTTTAGGGAAAAATAAGTAGCTTATTTGCGGGCTTAATTTTATATAATTATTGCGCGGCACGTAACCTACTTCCGCATTATAATTTTTGCCTACATATTCGTGCTGCCAGGATACGGTCCATTTTTTATTGGTAAACTGCAGGTTGGCTGCATGTACAAAATCGCCAGAAGCCTTGCCAGGACTGAACGATTTTACCATCATTGCTTTACCCGTCCACATATTATTTGCTGAAGCAAGGTTGTACTCCAAACCAAAATTACGGTTGTACTGATTGTAAACAGGCTTGGTGGTATCTTTCTCCGGATGATAATCGACAGCCTGTTTATTTACAAACATGAACCGGATGTTTGACCTTGCAAATACACGCCTTTGCAATGCGAGTACGGCAAAATTTTGTGCAGGTAAACCATTTTCATCTACTGCTTTTGTTTGCATATCCATGGCGCCAATGCGCCAGTTTTTATCCAGGCTTCCACTTAGTCTTGCGCCATAATTAATGGGTACTCCCAAGCCAATTCTTCGGGAAAAGAAAGGGCGGATATTGGTATAGCCAAAATTTGCAAAAAGATCGGCATTCTCTAAAAAAAACTGGCGGCGTTCAGGAAAAAAAAGTTCGAACCGATCTAAGTTTGTTACCTGTTTATCCACTTCTACCTGTGAGAAATCGGGGTTAACGGTAAGGTCAAGATTCATGGAAGAACTAAGTGCAATCTTTGCATCGGCACCTGCATCTTTCCTGAAATCTGATTTGGTTTTGGCATCATAATTTTTGCTAATGCCGCCCAGCACATAAGGAATTACAGAAACATTTAGGCCGGCTTCAGGGGGTGGTGCATCCCAAACAAGTGTGCCGGTATAAGCAAGTGAAGCCGTAGGAAATTGCCTTGGAACCGGCGCCCAGGACGACTTTTCCGCTACTTTAATATCGAGCCTGCTAAAGTTGATACCCCAGTTGGTAATTCCTTTTTTATAACGGATGCTTTTAAAGGGTATGGCCGCTTCAAATATCCATTTATCATCGTAATTTTTTACAACAGAAGTCCATTTATTGTCCCAGCTAAGGTCTGCGCTGCCACCGTTGTAAAGAGTGCCGTCCCATTGTGCACCTGCGGCATTGGCACCAAATGTAAAACCGTTGGTGCGGTCGTCGAAAGGGTCCATGAAAAAAATGAAATTGTCATTTTTACCAAAAGTAAAATCCCTTCTCAGCGATTCTACCATGTAGGGGCCGGGCGTTGTAAGATAGCAAACCGCTATAATGTAAAGGTTTTGCGCATCGTAGGTCATGTGTATTTCAGTCTTCACTTTTGCGTGGCTGGTATCCATGGGCAGCACCATAAAAAAATTGTCGGCTGTGTCGGCGTTTTGCCAGGCCGGCTCGTCCATTACACCATCAATATTTATGGCAGAAGTTGCTTTATTTATATGCAGCTGATAAGCGCTGTTCTTTTTTTGTGCGGCTAAAGAAACGCTTATTAAACAGTAAATGGCGGGTAAGAATGCGTATTTCAAATCAATATTGGTTTGCAGTAATTGTAAAGGGTTACAATTTAGTTATTGTTTTCAAAAAGCGTTTAAGAAAATGATGGATAGTATTTTTTGGGGCCTAACATTTGTGTTTCATGGCATCAACTGTTGCGTCGCACACTTGTACTTTATCACTCTTTTGGGCTTCTGCTTAAGCGTAGATTTAACCACAGAATTACACAGAAAGAAAGCACTCTGCGTTTTACAGAGTTTTCACTTTGTAACTCGGTGAAAAAACTACGTGAAACGCTGTGGTTTAAAAAGCTCCAAAACGATCCGAAAGTACAAGAGTGCGACGCAACTAAAGTTTCATAAAGATCTGCAGTCTGGCACATAAAAATATTTACACAATATTTAGCAACAATACCCGCAATGGTTAACCATTTTACAAATACGATAATGTGTAAATGCCATAATTTGTTTTCAGCTATTTTTGTCCACTCAATAAAATAAATATGCCCAACAGAAAGATACAGCCAGATATTCTTGACGCAGTAGAATTTGAACTCAAGCTTAAACCTTACCAATATTTTACCCTCGATAACGGTGTGCCGGTTTACGCAGTAGATGCCGGCGAAACTGATGTACTGCAGTTGGAATGGGTTTTTTATGCAGGTAACTGCTACGAGGATAAGAATATTGTGGCCGCCACCACCAACTACATGCTTAAGAATGGCACAAAAAGTAAGTCGGCTTTTGCAATAAACGAACATTTTGAATATTACGGAGCGTATCTTAACCGCAACTGCTACAATGAAACAGCGACCATTACTTTACACTGTTTAAACAAACATGTAAATACTTTACTGCCGGTTGTTGCAGCGTTAATTACCGAAAGTGTATTGCCGGAAGACGAGCTGGCTACGTACAAACAAAACCAGCAGCAGCGATTAGAAGTAAGTTTAAAAAAATGCGAGTTTGTTGCCGGCCGCGAAATTGATAAACTGCTTTTTGGTTTTCATCATCCCTATGGCATATACACATCAAAAGAGGATTACGATGCACTGCAGCGTGAGGAGTTGCTTGAGTTTTACAAACAGTATTACACCAATGGCAAATGCATATTGTTTGTAGCTGGTAAACTGCCCGCGGATATACAGGAGCAGTTAAATAAAAATTTTGGGCAGCTTCCGCTCAATAAGCATGCGCTGCCTGCTGTTGTGCATGAGCCGCAGCCCGCCGCAGAAAAAAAACACCATATTATTAATGACGCAAATGGGGTACAAGCAGCCATAAGAATTGCCAGACAGTTCCCCAACAGGCATCACGCAGATTTTATAAAAGTGCAGGTACTCAACAATATATTCGGTGGTTATTTTGGCTCCAGGCTTATGAGCAATATACGCGAAGACAAAGGCTATACTTACGGAATACATAGTTATATTCAAAACCATATTCAGCAAACGGCCTGGGTTATTAGCACCGAAGCGGGCCGCGATGTATGCAGCGCAACCATTGCGGAAATTTACAAAGAAATGCACCGCCTTCGCGTTGAGGCAGTAGATGCCGATGAACTACACCTGGTGCGCAATTATATGATTGGCTCCATTCTTGGCGACCTTGACGGGCCTTTCCAGATTATGAGCCGCTGGAAAAATTATGTACTTAATAACCTTACAGATACGTATTTTTATACAAGCATAGAAACGATCAAAACAATCTCAGCAGCAGAACTGATGGAGCTTGCAAAAAAATATTTTGAACCAGCAGATTTTTACGAACTCACTGTAATTTAAAATACTATGGGAAAATTCTTAGGCAAAATACTGGTAACGGCACTGGCGGCATTGATAGCAGCAAATCTTTTACCCGGAGTAAGCATAGACAGTGGAATTACCGCCGTTTTGCTGGCAGTTGTACTGGCTTTGCTCAATGGCTTTGTAAAACCTTTACTAATTATTCTTACCATACCCATTACCATCATTACGCTGGGTTTGTTTTTGCTGGTAATTAATATACTTATAATCAGGTGGGCGTCAGAAATTGTACCTGGCTTTGCGGTAAATACCTGGTGGTCGGCGCTTTGGTTTAGTCTTTTATTGTCGTTTACCACCGCGCTGATTGAGGGTTTAATTGGCAGCAATGAAGATAATAACCGCAAGTAATTTTTTTAGGGATACAGGGTTTGATACCAGCCAATCTTTTCATAGCATCAACTGTTGCGTCGCAATCCTTTCATCGGCTGTAATACTGTGGGGCTTTAGGGTTTAGTGTCGGGCTGGTTATCTATTTGCTGGGTTTTTCACTATAAAAAATATGGCAAAGTGTTTTGCTTACTGCTACAGTCTTCGCTTCCATCTACGCTTAGATAAAGCCGAATAAAATTACCCGAAGTACAAGAGTGCGACGCAAGGAACGATGATTAAAGATTAGGTGCCGGGCCAATAAAAAATTACCCGCCGGTTTCCGATGGTCCTTTTTCTTCTTTTATCTGTTTAAAGATTTCTTCCATCTTAAATACGTGGTCGAGTGTATCGTCTTTGTAGTAATGTATTACGGGTATGCGGCGCACCTGGTGTTTAATGCGTTCTGCAAGTTCTTTCTTTATTTCCCAGGCTTTGCTGTCAATTTTTTTCATTGTCGCATCAACATCATTAACCTGGAAGAGGCTGATGTATATTCTTGCTTCCAGCAGGTCTGGTGTAATTTTTACGCTGGATATTGAAACCATACCACCATTAATCATACTTAAACCAAGACGATTAAATATCTCGTTCATTTCCTGCTGAATTACTCCGGCTACCTGCCGCTGACGTTTTCCTTCTGTCATAATTGTACCTTTACCGGCTGTAAAATTAACATGATTGCAGGTAGCAGCACAGAATTTGTTGACAAGCAGCTTAATTAAAACAACATGAAGAAATACGCAAGGATTTTCAGATACCTTAAAGCTTATAAAACCAAGATCGTTCTCTATTTTGTTTTCATTCTCCTTTCTATCGTTTTTTCTATTGTTTCGGTTGGTATGCTGATGCCGTTTCTCGACCTGATTTTTACGGGCAAAGGTAGTACAGAGGGGCTGGTACAATCAACCGGCAACCCGGTTATAAAATATATAAGAGATGTGTTGATAGCCGTAATTGAATCGGGCGGCGAGAACGGCAAAGCAAAAGCGCTTGGGTTTATTTGTATAGCGATTTTGATTTCTATTCTTTTTAAAAACATGTTCCTCTATTTTGCCTTGTATATTCTTAACCCGGTAAAGAATGCCATATCAAATTCCCTTAGGGCAGATATATACAACAAGATTCTTGAACTGCCTATTGGATATTTTACTGAAAAAAGAAAAGGCGACCTTATGAGCCGCACCACCAATGATCTTAGCGAAGTGGAAGCCTCGGTTGTAGGTATGCTGGAAGGTTGGATACGCGACCCGTTAACTATCGTTATTGTTTTGGCAGTATTATTATTATTGAGCGCACAGCTGACCATTTTTGTATTGCTTTTTATACCGGTAATGGGTTTTATTGTGGGCCGTATTACGCGTTCCTTAAAAAAGCAATCTCATGAGGTAGCGCTTAAATACGGCGAATCTGTTTCTATACTCGATGAAACCCTGGGCGGCCTGCGTGTAATAAAAGCCTTCAATGCCGAAGCGGTTTTACGTGGAAAATTTTTCGATGTTAATCAGTCACTCTTAAGCTCAAAAAACAGTATTGGCTACCGCCGCGATCTTGCCTCGCCGGTAAGCGAATTTCTAGGCGTGTCAATATTCTGCTCCATTTTATATTTTGGCGGCAGGCTGGTATTGGGTAACGAAATTAGCCTGGAAGCCTCGGCCTTTGTAAGTTATCTCGCCATGTTTTACAATATTATTAACCCGGCAAAATCGTTGTCAACTTCGTTTTCCAATATGCAGAAAGGAACTGCTGCCATTGAACGTATCGAAGAAGTATTGAATGCCCCTGTTACCGTTGATGATAACCCGAACGGTAAGAAAATAATTACGTTCAGCCATTCCATAGAATTTAAGAATGCAAGCTTTGCTTATGAGGATTATACCATTCTGCAAAATATTAACCTAACCATAAAAAAGGGGCAAACCATTGCGGTGGTTGGCAGCAGCGGAGCAGGTAAAAGTACGTTGGCCGACCTGGTTCCCCGCTTTCACGATCTTACATCAGGTGAACTCCTGATTGACGGTGTAAACATAAAAGATTATTCCCTGCACAACATTCGCAACCTGATGGGCATTGTAACACAGGAACCCATTTTATTCAATGATTCCGTTGCAAAAAATATTGCGCTGGGTAAAGAAAACGCTGATGCAAAGGAGATAACAGATGCTGCAATCATAGCCAATGCACACAGCTTTATCATCAACAAAGAGGATGGTTACAAAACCAATATCGGAGACCGTGGCAGCAAACTAAGTGGTGGTGAAAGGCAGCGCTTAACCATTGCAAGAGCCGTTTTAAAAAATCCACCTATTCTCATTCTGGATGAAGCCACTTCATCGCTTGATACAGAGAGTGAGCGTTTGGTGCAGGATGCAATTAATCACCTGATGAAAGACAGAACTTCCATCGTAATTGCACACCGCCTCAGTACCGTTCGCCATGCAGATATGATCATTGTTTTAGATAAAGGCCAAATTGCCGAAAGCGGTACACACGATGAACTGATTGCAAAGGCTGGCATCTATAACCGCCTGGTAGCAATGCAGGAAGTAAAATAAAAATCGAAGTAATATTTTGTTTATTGGTACCAGCCAATTATTTCATGGCATCCTTGTTGCGTCGCAATCCGTTCATCTGTGGTAACACTATTGGGCTGCAGCGTTCACTGGTTCCAGTCATTAAGACTGCAAAAAATCAAAAAATCTTTATAGCCGCTTATCTTTGAGCAAACCTTTTTCCAGTGCATAAAATAATTTCCAAACTCCCCGATGTGGGCACTACTATTTTCACAGTAATGAGCCAGTTGGCAGTTGAACAAAACGCCATCAATCTCGGCCAGGGCTTTCCCGATTTTGCCATGAGCGGTGAATTGACCGATCTTGTTTGCAAAGCCATGAAAGACGGGTTTAACCAATATGTTCACATGAATGGCCTGCTTTTGCTGCGGGAGAGAATTGCAGAAAAAACAGAAAAATTATACGGCACAAAAATTAATCCCGATACGCAAATAACCGTTACACCCGGCGGCACTTATGCTATTTATACCGCACTTACAACCATATTAAATCCCGGTGACGAAGTCATCGTTTTTGAACCGGCTTACGACAGCTATATCCCCAATATAGAAATCAATGGTGCAATAGCGGTGCGCATTTCTTTGCAATTTCCAAACTACAATATTCCATGGGATGAGGTAAGAGAAAAGCTCACCAAAAAAACAAGGGCCATCATTATCAATTCGCCACACAACCCAACCGGTGCGGTTTTGAGCGAAGATGATATAGAGCAGTTGCGCAGTATTACCGATAACACGAACATCATTATTGTAAGCGATGAAGTGTATGAACACCTTATTTTTGATGATATTCCGCACCGCAGCATGTTGCGTTATCCCGATCTTTTGCAAAGAAGTTTTGTGTGTTTTTCATTTGGTAAAACCTATCACTGTACCGGCTGGAAAATTGGGTATTGCATTGCTCCCGCCGCATTAATGGGCGAGTTTAGAAAAGTGCACCAGTTCAATTGTTTCAGTTGCAATTCTACTGTACAATTTGCGTTGGCAACGTACTTGCAAAACGAAGCCGCTTACCTTACACTCGGCAATTTAATGCAACAAAAACGTGACTATTTTCGCAGTCTTATGCAGCAATCGTCCTTTAAATTAATCCCTTCACACGGCAGTTATTTTGAGTGCTACAGTTACAGCGGTTTTAGTAATGAAGCAGATAAAGAACTTGCCATAAGGCTTACCAAAGAAAAGGGTGTAGCTACCATACCCATGAGCAGTTTTTATAAAGATGCCACCGATAATAAAGTACTGCGTTTTTGTTTTGCCAAAAAAGAAACAACATTAAAAGACGCAGTAGAAAGATTAATAAAATAATTTTTTTGAGCCGGGTAATAGTACATGCATGAAGCTTCCGTTGCGTCGCACTCTTGTACTGTTGGTAATTCTATTGAGCTTTTACCGAAGCGAAGATTGAAGCGTATTGTTCCAGCCCCATCGCATTAGCGTCAAGCTAAGTTTTAAAAGAAATACTTAAAACATAGATGTAGAAATGGTTTCAGGGTTTTTCTGCGTCTGAATTTTTACGCTAGCGGCGTAACCTGTTGGTAGAGAATTATCATACAAACCATCCTTGCCCCAGCCGGGCAACCTTACATTCCTGCAAATTATGTAAATCATCAGGCTGCCCCACCGGGGCAGATTTTGTTTGGCATATTGATTAAGCTACAAACAGGTTACGCCGCTGGCGTATAAGTGCTGCTTTTGAATGTTATTAAATGAAAATTAGCATGACGCCAATGAGCCCGATGGGGCTTTGGTTTGTAAAATTTTTTGATTGAATGTTTACCCGATATTACATCGCACCAGTACGGTTGGAAAATCTAATTGGCAATTACAAGGTTTAGCAGTTTCGCAAAGACTGCCTGCATAAGTTGTATTTCTGAATGGTTTTATTTATCTTTCCCAGATACAATCAAGAGGTGTAATTAATGAAAACTTTCATAGCAGACATAATACCCAAAATTCAAAGATTCAGTAAAAAACTGGACGATCTAACTTTATTGACAAATAATCATTGGGTTTCTTTGAGCGACATCTTAAATAGTAAGACTGTTTACATTTTTAGGCCGAACAATCAATTACTTGTTTCAGAAAATGGGCTGGTTCAAAAAGGCACATGGGAATATTTAGGAAATCAATCTTTACTTCTTGACACAAATAGTCAAAGCTACTTATTAAAACAAGGCTTCTTTGATGAAAATGTGTTGGCTTTAAAACTGGACAGCTCAGACCAATTCGCATTTTTTGTAAATGAAACAAATTTTGACCGAGAGCTTAATAACATTAATGATGTTTTAGAATTTCTCACAAACAAATATTTAAGAAATAACAATAACTCCGGCTCATCAAAAATTAAGTTTACAAAAAAAGATAAACTTGGGAATGTTATATTACCCCGATATTTAGAAGGAGAACTTATTGAGCATTATCAACTACTTGAAAGTAATTTTTATACAATTATAATCACATTTGAAAATGGTGTAACAGGGACACTTTTTAGAAGAAAAAATGACAACAAGTACTACTATTTTGACAGTAAGCAAGGCAATAAATATTTTTTTGACAAGTATTCTTGTATAAAGGAAATGTATTTGGACATCATTGACTAAGCCTTGGTTTGTGTCTGCTAAACAAAATAAAAAAATTGCCCCAGTGCGTGTCTCCACGTAACGGAATAAAGAATCTCCCAACGGGGTCTCCGCGGCTCGCTAGCACTAATGCTCCGCTTCAATAAAAGCTCAATATATAACTAAAAGCACAAGAGTGCGACGCAAGTAAAGCTCAATCAAAGAACAAATGCCAGGTACAAAAAAGAATTTATTGTTTAAAAGAATGGAGCTTTACGAACGTATTTTTTAAAGCCTTAGCAACCCAATTTTATTCATGGTGCTGATGGGTTTATTGTCCCAGAACAATTCAAAATCTTCGAGGTTTGCAGCTTCGTAACTTTCTTTTACTTGCTGCTGTGTATAGGTTTTTAAATTGGCTACCGATAATTTTTCAAGCATATTTATGAACCACAAACCCTGCGCCTCATCTACCTTAATGTTGAAAGTTTCTTTCCTGCTTTGAAAAGTTAGCGACACCATCGGCCAGTGATTTCCCTTCTTCGATTTTACAAAATGTTCTGCTGCGGGCTTATGGCCCAGCCAAACAATTTTGGCATTGGGTTTATATAAAACATCGTCGGGCTCGTTTAATGCATTGGTAATAAAATCGGGCGACACTTTTGTTTTGGACACTTTAAATTCGAACCATTTATTTAGCGGATCATCAAGACATAAGCCATGCATAAAATTAAACAGCGACTTCTTTAAACCAAAGCCAAATGTTTCATGATCGGCACCTGTAAGATCAATATGCGCAATATCGTTGTTGGCAAAACTGCCAATTGCTTCCGTTTGTTTTTTTACCTGGTATCGCTCAGGATGCAGGCCCACAGGGCTGTGCGCCGTCATGGTAAATAAATGCCAGAAGGCTGATTGCAAAATACCCAGCTTAAATAATTGCCGCACCATTTCAAGAGAATCAATCGTTTCCTGCGCCGTTTGCGTGGGAAAACCATACATTAAATACGCATGCACCATAATGCCGGCTTCAGTAAAATTGCGGTTCACTTTTGCAACCTGCGCAACAGTAATGCCCTTATCAATTAACGCCAGCAACCGGTCTGAAGCAACCTCCAAACCGCCGGACACAGCAATGCAGCCGGATGCTTTTAAGAGCAGGCACAAATCTTTTGTAAAGCTTTTTTCAAAGCGCACATTGGTCCACCAGCTAACGGTAATTTTTCTTCGCAAAATCTCTAAAGAAAGAGCACGCATTAATGCAGGCGGAGCCGCTTCGTCAACAAAATGAAAACCATTTTCGCCCGTTTGCGCAATCATGGTTTCTATGCGGTCGCAAAGCAATTGTGCAGCAATAGGCTCGTAGAGTTTTATGTAATCTAAAGAGATGTCGCAGAAAGTACATTTGCCCCAGTAGCAACCATGCGCCATGGTTAGTTTATTCCAGCGGCCATCGCTCCATAGGCTGTGCATCGGGTTCACAACTTCAATGGCTGAAATATATTTATCCAATAAAAAATCGCTGTAATCGGGCGTGCCTACCTGGCCCTGTTTATAATCGGCGCAAGCCTTATTGTTTATATAAGTAACCGTGTTGTTTATTAAAGTAAAAGTTCTTTTTAGTTCATCAATTGTTTTGTTGCCTTCAATATATGCAACAAGATTTTCAATGGGTGCTTCACCATCATCGAGTGTAATAAAATCGAAGAACTCAAATACCCGTGCGTCAGCAAGTGAGCGCAGCTCTGTATTGGCGAAACCGCCGCCCATAGCCACTTTTACGCCGGGGTATTTTTCTTTTATCCATTGTCCGCAGCGTAAAGACGTGTATAAATTTCCGGGGAACGGAACGGAAATAGCAACGAATTTTGGCTGCACTTCGGCCATGCGTTGCGTAAGAATATCAATCAATATTTCATCAATAAAAGTATAAGGCTGATGCATTGCTGCATACAATTCATCAAAGCTGTTTGCCGATCTTCCCAAACGTTCTGCATAACGGCTAAAACCAAAATGCGCATCCACACATTCCATAATTAAATCTGACAAATCTTCGAGATACATTGTTGCCAAATGCTTGGCTTTATCCTGCGTGCCCATGCTGCCAAACGCCCAGTTTAAATCATCTGTTTGTGCAAAGCGTGAAGCTTCGGGTAAAAAATTTCTTTTGCAAATGAGGTGCGCCAGTGTTGGATTTTTTCCCTGTAAAAAAAGAATTACCGCATCAATGGTAAAAATATAATCATCATTTAAAGCAAGTATTCTTGCCGCATTTTCCGACAATGGATTGGCGGCATTTTCTACTTTCTCAAACAACCGCTGCAAGCCCTGTTTACAAAATAATGCCAGCGTTACTTCAATGCCAAGATCGGCCTGAAATGCTGTAATGTTTTTTGTATTTAAGAATCCTTTTAAATAGGCCGTTGCAGGGTACGGCGTATTCAATTGCGTAAATGGAGGCGTTATTAAAAAAACCGTTGCGCTCAACTGTAATAGTTTAAGCAGTAAAAATATTCTTAATTGTGCAAAGTAAAATCATTGCAATAAAGAACCGAACATTTATGAGCCAAGGTGAAGAATATGAATGAAGCTTTTATTGCGTCGCACTATTGTAAGTTCGGAAACAACAGGCAACAAGGCAACAAGGCAGTGAGGCAGTGAGGCAACAAGGCAACAAGGCAAAGAGTAATTCACTGTTCATTAAAGTTCCAGCTGTACAAGTGTGCGACGCAAGAGGCGATGCTATGAAAAACTTCGGCCTGGCTCAAAATAATTTTTTTATTCAATAGGTTTTAGCTCCTACAAAATTTCCTTCAAACTTTCTTCGGTTGCTTTAATTGTGCAATCCAAGTCTTCATAAGAAAGTGCATTGTTTAAAAACCAGCTTTCAAAAGCGGATGGTGGTAAATACACACCACGATTAAGCATGGCGTGAAAATATTTTTTAAACAGATTATTATTTGCAGAAGCCGCACTTGCAAAATCAGTAACAGGGTGATCGCTGAAATGTACGCTGAGCATGGATCCGAGGTGATTGATGATGTATGGTGTGCCCGATGCGGCAAGCACTTTATCCAGCCCATTTTTTAGATAATTTGTTTTATCATCAAGCTCTTTTAATAGTTGTGGTTGCTCTTTTAAAATAGAGAGTAATGTACAACCGGCAATCATTGCAATGGGATTACCACTCAATGTACCGGCCTGATAAACATTGCCGAGTGGGGCAACAACTTCCATAATATGTTGCTTGCCACCAAATGCGCCAACCGGTAAACCACCGCCAATTACTTTACCATAAGTAACAAGGTCTGCATCTATACCAAGTTTTTCCTGTGCGCCACCTTGTGCCAGTCTGAAGCCTGTCATTACTTCATCGAATATGAAAATAATTTTTTCTGCATCACATATTTTTCTTATTCCTTCGAGAAAGCCGGGAGCCGGTAAAATACAGCCCATATTTCCTGCAACAGGTTCTACAATAATAGCAGCTATTTCATTTTTATTTTCTTCAACTAATTTTTCAACAGCAGTAAGATCATTGTAAGCACAAGTCAATGTATCATTGGCTACACCTGCGGTAACACCGGGTATCGTTTGAATATTTAATGTAGCAACACCGCTACCGGCTTTTACTAAAAATGCATCGGCATGACCGTGATAACAGCCTTCAAACTTGATAAATTTATTTCTGCCGGTGTAGCCACGTGCTACCCGCAATGCACTCATGCAGGCCTCTGTGCCGCTGCTTACCATGCGGATGAGATCAACGTTAGGGGCCATGCTTTTTATAAGCTCAGCCATTTTAATTTCAAGCTCTGTAGGCGCACCGTAGGATGTAGAATAAACAGCTTGCTCCTGTATGGCTTTAATCAAAGGTTCATAAGCATGGCCAAGAATCATTGGACCCCATGAGGCGATATAATCTATATACTTATTTCCATCTGCATCATAGAGGTAAGCACCTTTTGCTTTGCTGATAAACAGCGGAGTACCACCAACACTTTTAAATGCACGTACAGGAGAATTTACGCCACCGGGAATTGATTGCTGCGCACGGGAAAAAAGGGAAATACTTTTATCTATAATCATAATGGTGAATGGTGAATGGTCAATGTTTAATGTGATTTGTTTTGTTTTATTAATGCACTTAATATTTTGAATGTTTTAATCATGCTTTCACCTAATAATTCTAATGTAATATTATCCGTATATTTCAATTCCTTGGCAATATCTAATGCGGCATCAACTTCTACGATTGAGCCTCTGGCAATTTCATAATATCTTTTCCGTTCG
>JBBRDW010000055.1:0-28994 GCA_038203525.1 Chitinophagales bacterium
ACATTTATTGACCCAACAGCATTGCTACTATTGAGTTTCCGTTGCGTCGCACTCTTGTACTTTTGGTTCTCTATGCGACTTTCAGAACTCAGTTGCTTTTTTTCCTTGCAAATGAAAGCGAAGATTATTCGGCAACGCATTGATATTTAAAAATTTTTATTAAATCCTTATTGCAAGACAACCTAAAACCATTACTGGCAAACACTTTCAGCGATTTTTATTAAAAATTGGTTTGACGCATATGCGCCATGGCGGGGCTCCTGTAAGTTCCGATTATTTATTGAGGTTTTATATTAGCGAAGATCGCAGTATTTCATGTTGGTTAGGCGACCAACATCGGCGGAGCTTGGGTGAAAATCCCCTTGCTTACTCGACCGGCTGCTGGCTTGTTATTGTTGTGATTGCAGCCACTTAACTGTCTGTTCGGGGTCTGCAATGCTCCACGAATGCGGATGTCTGTTGTTATTCGGTTTTCTATATCCTTTATCTGTTGTCGTTACTAAAATGGCTTTGTCGTTTCCCAATCTTTGTAGCTCATTAATCATAGCTGTTTGGTCAATGATGTTGATATAATATAAATCATAGCCACGTTGTCCTAACCACCATTGAATATCGGGTTCAGAAATTATCCTTATAGGTGTTTTGATAAGATTTTTTATTGCACTTTGTGTTGTATCAGAGAATGAATAAGGCGAATTATTATAATAATTTTCTAATGCAGTTTCTGGTGTTCCATTCATTTCTTTTTTTATTCTGTTTATCATGTAAGTAACTTCTCCATTTACTTGGTCTGGATTTGATAGTCTTACAACTCTTTTAGCCGCGGTATAAAAACGTTCCCAATCGAGTGGTGGGTCAACTGCAAAAACTGCTTTTGGTTTTATAGGATAATTTCTTTCATTAGCTAACTCGGAATATTTTACAGCACAAGTACCACCAATTGAAAAGCCACCGATATAAAAGTCTTTTCCTTCTAATTGATATTTAGCAACTACAAGGCTGATCATTTCTTTTAAAGATTGTTGCGAAACTGTGTCACTGCCAAAATATAAAGAACCTGTCTTTAAAAGTGGTATAATAGTTAATATTCCTTGCTGTGATGCATATTTTGGTATGTCTGTTTGAACCAAAACGTCTTTGGGTGAATTGCCAAATCCGTCCAATAAAAACAGAAACGATTTTACTTGTCCATTTTCAGGCAGAATAGCGAGATACATATTTGTTGTACTATCTTTTGTATTTAGATAAACTGTTTCAATTTTCTGTCCGAATGAAATGACAGAAATGAAAAGTATCAAAATAATTAAATTAATTTTTTGCATCGTGAACTGTGATTTAAGCTTGCAGGCAACACAAAGATTGGTGTTATTAACCCCAAGCGCAAAAAAAATTCATCATTGATTTTCAAACTTTTAATATTGCGCTTTTTGTATTGTGGTTAGCACAATACAATCTTAAATTTTCATTTACCGTAATTACTACTAAACAGCTTTGTGTGCCGGCCAGGGCTATTGCATCAGTGCCTCTATCCACGCATCGGCATAAAACAATATTGATCTTCGCTGCGGTAAAAGCTCAATAAATTTCAGAACGTACAAGTGAGTGACACAACAGACGATGCTATGAAAGCCCAGAGCCGGCCACCAAAAATTGTATTAATCTTTTTTTGTTTCTAAAGTAAAGCCAATGGATGTGCCCACATCTACTGTACTGCGTGCATGAATGGTTTGGCCGTGGGCCTCAATAATATGTTTGCAGATGGACAGGCCGAGCCCGGTGCCGCCAATATTGCGGCTGCGGCCGCGGTCGGTACGGTAGAAGCGTTCGAATACACGTATCAGGTGCTCTTCGGCAATGCCAATACCATCGTCGCTAATTTCGATTAATATATGTTGATCGTCGGTTTTGTAAACGCTGGCTACAATATTGCCGCCTGTTTTGCCATATTTGTTTGCGTTTTCTACCAGGTTTATCAGCACCCTCGATATTTTTTCTTTGTCTGCAAAAACGAAGAGCGATGCCTCACAGCCTTTTTTAATACTGCATTTTATATTGCGTGCGGCTGCTTTTATAAACAGTGTTTCGTACACTTCTTTTATAAGATCCTGTATAATAAAGTTTTGTTTGTAGAGGGGTTGTTCGCCGCTTTCCAGCCGGGTAATTTCGTCCAGATCGCTAATAAGGTTTACCATGCGCTCCACATTTTTAGATGCGTTCTCAAGAAATTTACGGTTTACTGCGGGGTTTTCCAGCGCTCCGTCCAGAAGGGTATCTACATAACCCTGAATGGTAAATATGGGGGTTTTAAATTCGTGGGAAAGGTTTTGTAAAAACTCTTTTCGGTAGATTTCGTTATTGCGCAGCAGTTCTATTTCTTCTTTTTTTTCTTCGGCCCAAAGTTCTACATCCTCCCTTACCTCATCAATGCTTTTTTTTGGGAGGATATATTTATAATACATTTCTTCCCGTTTGCTGGCTTTTGTCTGGTAAATGAATTTATAAATGAGTTTTATTTTACGGTAAATAAAAGACTCCAGTACAAAGCGTACCATCAGGTAGCTGCCGGCAAGGTTAATAACAAAAGCTATGATGGCTGCGTATATATTTTTTGAAACCAGGTAAAACCCCATGCTCACGGGCACTGACAGGCAAATCGCCGTAAAAAGAGATAAATTATTTGGCGATAGATTTTTTACTTTGAACATCGTTTAAATTCATTCTGCACCATTCAATCAAAATAACCAAATGGCATTGCGCAAGTTACTATAATCGTGTTATCTACAACTGAAGCCATAGCCGGCAAATAGAGACATTTTTTGGGCCGGGCAGTTGTTCTACTATTGAGCTTTTGTTGCGTCGCACGCTTGTACAGTTACAGCAATACGCTGCAAGTTGCCATGTTGCGCAAAATTTATTGCCTTTAAAAAATCAGGCGGGTTTAAATACAGTTTTTTTATAACGGGAATACGGTGGCGTGTTAAAAGCTTTACAAGTTAAATTTGTACCCTACACCTTTTACAGTGGTAATACAGTCGAGGTCAAGTTTCTGGCGTATTTTACGAATGTGTACGTCTATTGTTCTGTCGCCAACAATTACTTCCTGGCCCCAAACCTGGTTCAATATTTCGTGCCGTAAAAAAACACGTCCCGGCTTTGAGGCAAGCAGGTAAAGCAATTCAAATTCTTTTTTAGCCAGCATAATATCTTTACCGTCAATGGTAATAATAAATTTTACAGGGTCTATAACAAGGTTGGCAATACTAATTGATTTTCCCTCTTCTGGCTTGTGCAATCGCCTGAACAGGGCGTTAACACGGCTCACCAGTACTTTGGGACTAATAGGTTTACTTACATAATCATCGGCACCGGATTCAAAACCTTTTATGTGAGAAAGTTCATCATTAAGTGCAGTAAGAAAAATGATCAGTGTTTCCTGGAATTCATCTGATGAACGCAAGATCTGGCAAACTTCTATGCCTGTTTTATAAGGCATCATAATGTCGAGAATAATTAGGTCGGGATGTATTTTCCTTGCCATATCAAGTGCTTCATTGCCATCCTTTGCAGTATAAATATCGTATCCCTCATTATTCAGGTTATAACTGATAATTTCGAGTATGTCCTTTTCATCGTCTGCTATCAAAACTTTTTTTGCTTTCGTTTCCATTAACAATTCCTTTACACAAAAATAATTTTAGTCATCTATAATCACTCTTTTAACGCATTAACTTATTGTTAAGCGGTCGCATATATTTAGATTTGCACCTAAACACCAGTATTTACAGTACAATTGCATGATGAAAATAAATTCTATACTTTTTTTGTTGCTGTTTTTTTCCTTTGGCATATTCGCACAGCCCGCGAACGATAACAAGATACCCCTTTCCAGACAATATTTTCATGAAACAGTTGGTGCCACCCAAAAAAAGATATTGATGATGGATGGTACAGCCGATCTGCTGTTTGCACCAACCGCTAACGAAGAATTAAATCACCAGCTTACTGTTGCCCTTGTGGATGGGGTTGAAAATATAGAAAGCCAGATAGAGAGCGATTCGTCACTTGACAATAATAATAAGATAAAGTTTCTGCGGGGCTTAAACGAAACACTCACCGCTTACATGAATGGCTGCAGATACGATTCTCTCCGCTACTCTACTTTAATCGATTTACTTCCTGCATATACCCAGTGTATGGAACTGGAAAAGAACAGTGTATCCATAGAAAGCAACATTGAAAGCTATGCCTACGAGATAGGTAATATACTCGCCGGCACAATCGCATTCAGCAATAACCCTGGTATCGAAAATGCTAAAGTTATTTTATTGCGCAAGTACTGTGATAAGTACAAACAAAAAGCTTTGACTGTTTTAAGCCAGCACCCCGATGTATCTTTTGCTGACAGCCTGATTGCCGTAATAGCGCGGCGCGAACCAGAGTCTATTTACACCTACGCATCCACAAACAATTCATTAACGCGCAAAATACGCAACAACCCCGATTCGCTGGTAAGGCTTATAAGCAGGCTGGCACAAATGAAAACCGGCCGTCAGTATTTTCCCTTCCTGGATAATATTTACCACGGAAAAGTTACCGTAGAGCAGGTAGGCGCTTTGCTTGATAATGATGTAAGTTATTACCAGTTACTCGTGCAAACTGCATTGGACTATGCAGACAGGATGCTGCGCATACGCGATACGCCAATGGCGATGGACGGGCTTGCTGCAAAGATTCAGAAAAAAGCTATCGACCCTTTTATTAATACCATCAACAGTCTGCACGAACAGGGCGATAATGTTCGTTTCAAAATACTGGCACCATTCAGCCCACAGGAACTATACTATATGGCTGTTATGGGCGAAGAAGTTATTTACACCTCGAGTTATGTAAAAGGCGTATACCCTAAAGTGTGGCAGGCCAAAGGAGCAACTACAGGCGATTCTTTATTAATGAGTGTACGGTTCGACCATTTTAGAAAATGGATAAAAATGGCTTCCAATTACAATACGCTCGACGATTTTTTAAAGCGCATGAATAACACCAATGCGCAATTGGTTATGCGGGCATTTGTAAATGGGCTTGATAAAACCCCAAACCTCGAAGATGCAGTTGATGTTGCTAATTCTTACGCAAGCATTACCGATGCCAGCATACAAAAACTCATTCTCGCTCAGATCAATACCAACCTGCAGCAGGCTATTAAAACCCAAAATAAAAAAGCAGCAGATATCTACAGCATCCTAAACACCCTTTTTCTTTCAATGGATTCAGCCAATAATATCAATGTGGCTGAAGCGCTGGGTGTGCCGCCAGTTTATTATATGCCCGCCAAAAATTTAAAAGATACAGCAGGCCGTATTATTGTGCAGCAATTCTTCTATGGCGATAAAGACGGGCAAACCGTTTTCAATAGTTTTCTCCGCAGTGTAAGCAATGCCAACTGGAAGTTAACAAATGGTCCGCAATGGATTTCCATCGCTTCCACCAAAGGAACTCCGGTAATCATTTACGCCAATAAACCCCTCGACGAAACGGAAAACCTCGACTCAAAAGCACAGGAGGCCCTCAATAATTATCTTTTAGATCATAACCTGGCACCAACCGTCGTTATTCACCGTGGGCACAGTTACTGGCTTCCCTCTACCATTGAACAGCTGGTACCCAGCGAGAGAGTAGTATTGCTCGGCAGTTGCGGCGCTTACCAAAGCCTCGATAAAATATTAAAAATTTGCCCCACGGCACAAATAGTAGCATCCAAACAAACAGGCAGCGGAACGGTAAATCATCCCATGATCTACGCCATTCTGGAAACATTAAGGCAGGGCAAAGACCTCAACTGGCCAGTATTATGGGCCGGGCTTTCAAAAACCCTGGGCAAGAATGATCTGTTCGATGACTATATTCCCCCGCACAAAAATTTAGGTGCTTTGTTTTTAATGGCCTACAGCAAAATGCAGGAAAAAAACATGCCCGATAATTAGTTCTGCCACACCTGAAATTTAATTAAAATGAAAGTCATTATGTAACCGGCATTCGTTCTTTGTGAGGCTTTACTTGCGTCGCACGCTTATACGTTCCAAACTCTATCGGCAACCAGCATTCAGGTTTCCGCAATCAATTCAGCTTGAATTGCCCAAAGCCGGCTGTAAAATGCTGAATTCATTTCAACGTGCTAAAGTTTCGCCCGGCGGGAAGAACGGTGAGTAAACAGATATTGCCGGTACCCTAGAAAGACTTCTACATTCTATAACAAACGGCATTGATATTCATACCGGCACCTACTGAGGCGAATATGACAATATCGCCTTTTTCTACCTGGTGTGTGGGCACCTCATCTTTTAAAACCATATCGAGTAAAGTAGGTATCGTTGCAACAGAACTGTTGCCTAGTTTATGAATGTTCATGGGCATAATACTGTCTGGTACAGTTGTTTGCCCGTACAGTGAATACAAGATTCTAATAATGGCACCATCCATTTTTTCGTTGGCCTGGTGTATAAATATTTTCTTAAGCTGGCCAATGCCTACACCACTTTTGTCAAGACAGGCTTTTATTGCTGTGGGTACATGTTTAATGGCGTATTCGTATACTTTGCGCCCTTGCATTTTTATATAAATTGCATCGCTACCGGAACCGGTGTAATAAGATTTGCCCATATTTATGTAGAGGTTCTCCTCCAGGCAATGCGATTGTACCGCTGCGCCCAATATGCCACTGCCGCCAGCGGGCTGGTCTTTTAATTCTAGCACACAGGCACCGGCACCATCGCTAAAAATAAGACTGTCGCGGTCATAGACATCTACTACACGACTTAAAGTTTCTGTACCTATCACGAGGCATTTTTTGGCAATACCCGCTTTCATAAATGCCTCTGCCTGTATAACGCCCTGCAGCCAGCCGGGGCAACCGAATAAAATATCGTATGCTACGCAGTTTGGGTTGGCAATGCCCAGCAGGTGTTTTATACGGGAAGCTAGTGACGGCACCGCATCAGTTTGAACAGTATCTTTTATTACATCTCCAAAATTTTGGGCCACAATTATCTGATCCAGGGTTTCTGCATCTATGCCCGCATCTTTAATAGCCCTTGCCGCAGCAATTGCGCCCATATCTGATGCGTTTATGCCACCTGCTGCATAACGCCGCTCTTCAATGCCGGTGATGTGTTTTAGTTTTTCTGCCACATCACTTGCTGCAGATTTTATAGGCCGATGATCTTCTCCATAAAATTCATAAGAAGCAAAATCCGGGTTCGTTTTTACTTCAGTTGGTATATAACATCCGGTACCTGTAATCACCGTTCTTAAATACATCATGGCAAATCATTTTGAAAGAAAATCTAAAACAGCATGGGAAATTTTGTAAAAATAACGAATGAATATTAACGTAAACTACTTTTTTGAAGCCGCGCAATAATGGGTTTATTTTTCGTTAGTCCTTTTAATTTTTTCCTTTTTAAATAGGAATTACGCTTTTTGCCCAAGTTGAATATGGCTTCAATTGTACAAGAGTGCGACGCAAGTAAAGCTTCATTTATGTTCCATTGCCGGGCCCATAAAAATTTGAAATCTAAAATCCGTACCTACCTTTGCGGCAATAAAAACCAGCATCATGGAATACCGTATCGAGAAAGACACAATGGGTGAAGTAAAAGTTCCTGCTCACGTATATTGGGGTGCGCAAACCGAGCGTAGTGTAGAGAATTTTAAAATTGCGCAGGACATTAACCGTATGCCCATGCCCATTATTAAAGCTTTCGCATATCTTAAAAAAGCAGCCGCCATAACCAACACGACTTTAGGTGTTTTGCCAGCCGAAAAATGCGATGCCATTGCGCAGGTTTGCGATGAAATTCTCGAAGGAAAATTGGATGACCAGTTTCCACTCGTGGTTTGGCAAACAGGCAGCGGCACGCAAAGCAACATGAATGTAAACGAAGTGGTGGCTTACCGCGCACATGTAATTAAAGGCGGGGCATTAACTGATAAAGATAAATTCCTTCACCCGAATGATGATGTAAATAAATCTCAATCAAGCAACGATACATTTCCTACCGCCATGCATATTGCGGCTTATAAAATGCTGGTAGAAACTACGATTCCCGGCATTACAAAACTGCGTGATACACTTGCTGCTAAAAGCAAAGCGTATATGCATGTAGTAAAAATTGGCCGCACCCATTTTATGGATGCAACGCCGCTTACCGTTGGCCAGGAGTTTAGTGGTTATGCAGCGCAGTTAACACATGGATTAAAAGCAATCAACAATTCCCTGGCACATTTAAGTGAGCTGGCTTTGGGTGGCACAGCAGTGGGTACAGGCATCAATACTCCAAAAGGTTATGCCGAACTGGTTGCAAAAAACATTGCTGAATTAACCGGCATCCCATTCATTACAGCAGAAAATAAATTTGAAGCTTTAGCTGCACACGACGCCATTGTAGAAACACATGGCGCATTGAAAACGGTGGCAGTTAGTTTAATGAAAATTGCCAACGATATCCGCATGCTCAGCAGTGGTCCGCGCAGTGGCATTGGCGAATTATTTATTCCTGATAACGAGCCTGGATCATCCATTATGCCCGGTAAAGTAAACCCCACACAATGCGAGGCATTAACGATGATCGCCGCACAGGTAATGGGCAACGATGTTACCATTGGCATTGGCGGCAGCAACGGGCATTTTGAGCTGAATGTTTTTAAACCCGTAATGATCTATAACTTCCTGCACAGCGCAAGGCTTATTGGTGAAGGCTGTGTAAGCTTTAACGATAAATGCGCAGTGGGTATTGAACCCATTGAAGCCAACATTAAAAAACACGTGGATAATTCTTTAATGCTGGTAACTTCTTTGAACACAAAAATTGGATATTACAAAGCTGCTAAGATCGCTCAAACAGCCCACAAAGAAGGAACGACGTTGAAGGAAATGGCCGTTAAACTTGGCTATGTTACCCCTGAAGAATTTGATGCATGGGTGGTGCCGGCGAATATGGTTGGAGATTTGAAAGAATAATCTATCCAAAATTTGGAATATGTTTTTCAGCCGGGCTGAAGAATATGAATGAAGCTTTGCTTGCGTCGCACACTTGTACTGTAGATTTTTATTCAACATTCAACAGCCAGTACAAAAATACAATTGCCACATCACTTTTGCCGTGGCAATTGTATTAGTTTTACCCAATGAAAATAACCTTTTTCTCCACACAACCGTACGATAAAGAATTCTTCAACAAATACAACGATACATTCGGTTTTGAACTGGAGTATTTTGACGTACAGCTTAACAGCCAAACGGTAAACCTCGTAAATAATAGTGTGGCGGTTTGCATATTTGTAAACGATAAGGTTAATGAACAGCTAACAATGCAACTTGCTGAAAAAGGAGTAAAATTAATTGCCCTGAGATGCGCAGGTTTTAATAATGTAGATCTTGCTGCAGCCAAACAATATAACCTGAATGTTTGCCGCGTACCCGCCTATTCACCGGAAGCAGTAGCTGAACACGCCGTTGCTATGATACTTACCTTAAACCGTAAAACACATAAAGCTTATAACCGTGTACGCGAACAAAATTTTTCACTCAACGGATTACTTGGGTTTAACCTTCACGGAAAAGCAGTTGGTGTAATTGGTACAGGAAATATAGGCAAAGCATTTTGCCGTAATATGCTGGGGTTCGGTTGCACCGTGCTAGCTTTTGATCTTGTGGCTAATAAAGAACTGGAAGCGGAAGGCGTTCATTTTTTACCTTTAATGGAACTGCTCAAACGCTCAGATGTCATTTCCCTGCACTGCCCCTTGAATAGCCAAACCAAACACCTCATCAACAGCCAAACCATTCAAATGATGAAGAAAGGGGTAATGCTCATCAACACCAGTCGCGGCGGTTTAATTGATACTCAGGCGGTAATAAATTCGCTGAAATCAGGGCAGATTGGTTACCTTGGAATTGATGTGTATGAGCAGGAGGAGCATATCTTTTTCCGTGACCTATCAGATACTATAATTGAAGACGATACCATACAAAGGCTGATGAGTTTTTCAAATGTACTTGTAACTGCCCACCAGGCATTCTTTACAGAGGAAGCGCTTACACAAATTACCCGTACCACACTGCGTAATATTCAGGAAGTGGCTGCAGGAAACAATTTATCCAATGCCGCGGCGTTATTGGTGTAGAAATATTTATTCTAAAATTTTATTACTTTTCTTTACAGCTATGGCAAGAAAAATCTTTCCCTTTTTTTCTCTTTTGTGCTTAATTGCGCTGTTTAGTTCCTGCAAGAAAGAATACAGCGTTGAAACCGGGATAACTACGGTTGATGCTACAGGAAGCCTAAAGGACAGCTCAGGTAATTGCCTTCCCGCTTCCGTTGTTGGCACTTTTTATAATGGTGTTACGCCAGGCAGTGATACTGCTTATGTAGAAGTAAAAGTAAACGTAGATACTGCAGGCAGTTATGTTATTACTACCGATCTGCAGAATGGCTTTATGTTTGCCGATTCAGGTTTCTTCAGTACAACGGGTATTAATATTGTAAGACTTAAACCTATTGGCACACCTATACTGCAAAAGCCTACTTTTTTCACAGTTTATTTCGATACCAGTATCTGCGGTTTTACCGTAAATGTGAACGACAGCACAGGAAGTGGATTGGGTGGGGATGGTGGTGGAGGAGGAATCGATGACACCACTAATCTAAGCGATACTGCCTGGCAATTTTCACAGGGTGTAAACAAATACAACGGCATATTCGATCAGGCATTTGTTGTTGATACCCTTGGCGGAAGTTATATGGTGCTTATTGGCTCAACTGCAGAAACAGGAGACACTGCTTTTGTGCTAAGCATTCCTACGCTTGGCGGCGTTATAACACCGGGTACTTACACTACATTAACTACTTCTGTGTTTTACCTGCAGGATCTATTTGCCGGACCGCCTTCAATTTTTTCGGCTAATTTTTTAACCGCACCTGATTTTATTACCATTAATATCCTTACTTACGATGCATCAACAAAAATAGTCACGGGTAATTTTAACGGTACTTCCAAAGATGCGGCCGGTAATACTGTTCCCATAACCAGTGGTTCGTTTAAGGCATTCATTACCTATTGATAGTGAGAACAAAATTTAGTACTTGATAATTATTTTGAGCCAGACTTTATTATTACTATTTGGCTTCTCTTGCGTCGCACTCTTGTACTTTTTGTACAACATTGGGCAATGGGCAATCCTACTTACTAAATCAGAATCTCTTTAATACAAAAGTAATTTTTAAAAAGGCGGAGCTATTACAGCTTCGCTTTTTCTATTCCAGTATTTCTAAAAAAGCTTTTGGTATTAAGAAAGATGTACAACTCGATTATAGCTGCACGTTGTAAAAGCAAAAAATTTCGGCCTTGTAAAAGTTAAGCTCTCAATAAATTATACACAACAAAAGTTTCCGCAAACGTTTTCGGTATTCTGTTTGTTTCCATAATGCTTTTTTATTCGCTTATTCTTTTAAATTTATAATAATGGTTATGCAGTGCTAGAAGAGAAAGTGCAACCTTTTGGTTATTAAGATTGACAATATAAACTGATTATTAAACTTGTCTCATAAGCAGCTCAAAATAGTTTGCTTATACGGGCCTTTTCTTTAAAGGGCCCTTTTTATTTTCCTAACTTCATGCGGGCAAACGATGCCAACATGAAAAGAAATACATTTATAAAACTATCATCCGCATTAATGGCTCCACCATTATTTTCGCCGCTTAGCGGCCTTGCACAAACTGAAAGACTACAAAACTGGTCTGGCAATTTAACTTTTAGTGCCGGTAATGTATTTTACCCAAAAACCGTTGAGGAAGTACAGCAGCTCGTAAAAAAATTAAACAATTTCAAGGCGCTTGGAACAAGGCATTGCTTTAACAGAATAGCAGACAGTAAAGACAATCTGATTTCGCTTGCAGAAATGAACAAGATTTTGTCATTAGATGAAAAGGCACAAACTGTAACAGTAGAAAGTGGTATAAAATACGGCGAGCTTAGCCCCTATCTTGATTCCAAAGGGTTTGCTTTGCACAACCTGGCATCATTACCACATATATCAGTTGCAGGTTCTGTTGCAACCGCTACACATGGCTCTGGTGTTGGTAACGGCAACCTTGCATCTGCAGTTAGTGGTTTGGAAATTGTGAAGGCAGATGGGAATGTTGTGCATCTTTCGCGGGGCAAAGACGGCGAAAATTTTTTAGCTGCGGTTGTTGGTCTTGGCGCTTTGGGCGTTATTTCAAAAGTTACGCTCGATATACAGCCCACCTACTTAATGCAACAAAATGTTTATGAAAACTTACTCTTAAGCCAACTAAAACAACACTTCGGGAAAATTGTTTCAGCGGGGTATAGTGTAAGTCTGTTTACCGATTGGCAAACCGAAACCATCAATGAAGTATGGATAAAAACCCGGGTAGATGATGGCACCAATTATAATGCAATACCAGAATTTTTTGGAGCGAAAGCTGCAACAAAAAATATGCACCCCATTGCAGCGCTGTCAGCAGAAAACTGTACTGAACAAATGGGCGTACCTGGCCCCTGGTACGAGAGATTACCGCATTTTAAAATGGGCTTTACACCAAGCAGTGGCAAAGAATTACAGGCAGAATATTTTGTTCCAATGCATCATGCAGTGGAAGCTATACTCGCTATTCAGCGGCTGGGTAAAAAAATTGGCCCTCATCTTTTTATTTCTGAAATACGCACTATTGCTGCAGACGATTTGTGGATGAGCCCCTGCTACAAACAGCAATCTGCATCCATTCATTTTACCTGGAAACAGGAATGGGATGCAGTAAATAAACTACTGCCCGTTATTGAAAAAGAACTTGCGCCATTTAATGCAAAACCGCACTGGGGCAAGATTTTCACCATGTCGCCAAAAGTGCTTGTTTCACATTACGAAAAAATGCAAGATTTTAAAAAAATTATTACCCAGTTCGATCCGCATGGTAAGCTGCGCAATGATTTTCTAAACACAAACATTTTTGGAAGCTGATAATATACTTTATCAATACTTACTTCCTATGCTTTAGTTCGAATAATATGTTGGCTATTTTTTTAGCCAGACTCCATTACTACTATTAAGCTTTTCTTGCAGCTTGCCCCGCCAAGGCGGTGGTCGCACTCTTGTAAGTTGGTACATTACTGTGCAATATGCATGGAGCATTGTTACCATAATGCTTGCACTGGTAAAACAGGAGAGGGTTTAGTGGCAAGTAAATTTTCATAGCTGTGTCGCCTCAGCCTGCGATGGATTAATTGCAAAATAGAATTACCGAAAGTACAAGAGTGCGACGCAACGAAGATGCCATAAAATACAAATGCCCGGCCCATAAAAAGAACACTCTATTATGCCAGATCTATGGTATCGTACACGGTTACTTTGCTCCATAAATGCGAACATTCTTTTACAAAATTTAAATGGATTGGATCTACCTGGTAGCTGTCCTGGTCTTCTTTATTTTTGAAAATAAGCAACCAGGAAACGGAGTAAGAAACATCAATTACATCGCGGCTGGTGGCTGCGGGTTTGCCGATGTGAAAATCTTGTATAGATGCAGCGGAAGAAAGTTTTGTGAGGCCTGCGATTAATGCATTGCAGTCTGTTTCGCTGGAAGGATTGTTTAACCAGAAATAAACGTGGTGAATAAAAATGTTGCTGAGCTGCATAGTTGTTTTGTTTAATTTTTTATTGAGATTGGTTAAGAAAATCTACCATACCGGCATAAATTTTTGCTACGGTAAGGCTTTGAAATTTTGCGCTTCCTATCTTTTTTTCGTCCTGTATATTGCTTAAAAAGGCGATCTCCAATAACGTGTTGGGAAAATCTGTTGGCTGGTTAAGCAGAAAATTAAAATTACCAATATTGCCGTATTCATTCATATTTCCTGAGAGCATTTCTTTTAGCACTGCAATGCTTAAGCTTCGAAAACCAATATGCTTATAAAACGTACCCGAGCCGTTAACAGACGTATCGTCAGATGAATTAAGGTGAAGACTTATCAGCAGATCTGGCTGCTGTTTTTGCAGCCATAATACACGGTCTGTATTACCAATCGTGGTATCGGTAGTTCTTGTCATGATAACATTCTTTACACCTTTTAACTTTAAATATTTTTGTAACTCCTTGGCAAAAATAAGTGTGTATTTTTTTTCAGCAATGCCGCTTGTATTGCCCGCTGCACCTGTATTTGTACCGCCATGCCCGGCATCAATCGCAATCTTTAATTTCTGGATATTTAAATCTGCGGGTTGTTTTTTTACAAGTATTACTAAACGGTTGCCATTGTAATAAATGGTATAGCCCCAATGTTGTTTATGCTGCAGTTCTATGGTTATGCGCACTACATCGTCTTCTTCCTGGTTATAATAAATATTTTTTATTTCTTTAAGCGATGAAATGTTTTGCGTAATCCAGCTGGTATTACTTTGTACGCCATACAATTCTACCTGAATCTTTGATGGGTTTATTTCCATCCAGCTTTTGTAGGGGAGTTTTTCTCCGGTGTTTATAAAAAGTGTATCGTAATTATCTTTCCCGCCAACAGCGTTATAATTAGAAGTAAGATAAAATGGCTTTTTCTTAAAAACTGAATCCCTTGCAACGTCAACCTTGGCAATATATGCTGAGTGATAATCTGACAACTGAATTTTATAACGCTTATCGGCAGAGTCAATTATTTTTAAGACAACACCTGTATCAATATAGCCCATTTTAGCGCTGCCCAGCCTGTCTTCGCCAAGACTGTAGCCTATCTCCGGCAGTTTACCTATTGAACGCCCATACCAAAAATGTTTTACCGTATCCTGCGCAAATATATTTTGCGATATAATAATGATACTAACAAAGAAAAACGTTTTCATGCGATGAAGGTAATAAAGCTGTTGTACAATTTCCATTTCGCGCTTTTGATTTAAAAATTTTAGTACAGACAATTTCCGTTAACAATTTTTTATCAAAACGCTTAGAACCATACAGCCCCGTATTTCGTTTCTGTATTATCTAAAAATTATTAAAACAAAAAAATTGGATTTTATGAAGAAGTTATTGAAATCGTTTAGTGTTATGGCCGTTGCAACCTTTATGTTTGTTTCTGCTAATGCCCAGGAAAAGTCAGTGCTGGTAGGTGGTGCGCCCATGTTGCCATCGAAGAACATTATTGAAAATGCGGTTAACTCAAAAGACCATACTACGTTGGTTGCCGCAGTTAAAGCAGCAGGTTTGGTAGAAACCTTATCAAGTGCAGGACCTTTTACTGTGTTTGCGCCCACCAACGAAGCTTTTGACAAATTACCAAAAGGCACTGTAGAAACTTTGGTAAAACCAGAGAACAAAGCATTGCTAACTACCATTCTTACTTACCATGTAGTTTCAGGTAAAATCGACAGCAAAATGTTGATGGAACTTATTAAGAAAAATGGTGGTTCTTACACCGCAACAACAGTACAGGGCGGTGCGTTGATGTTCACAATAGCAAAAGGACATGTAGTGTTAACTGATGAGA
This sequence comes from Chitinophagales bacterium, assembly GCA_038203525.1. GTDB lineage: Bacteria > Bacteroidota > Bacteroidia > Chitinophagales > Chitinophagaceae > Limnovirga. The sequence goes on from JBBRDW010000055.1 coordinate 15,551, forward strand.
AAGGCGGAAAGGCGATGGTTACCATTAAAGATGTGTACCAGAGCAATGGTGTAATACACGTTATTGATACAGTATTGATGCCGAAATAATTTACCGGGCAAAAACGCCACTATGTAAATGCGCAGCAAGATTATAATAGGTTTGGTTCATGAGGTTTTTAAAAAACTTTTTTGAGCCAAACCTCTTTGCTGCAATTAAACTTCGTTAAGTCGCACTCCTGTACGTCCAGTTGTAAACTGTGCAAGTGCTAAACTAAAAATTATTTGAATGCTCTTAAAAAATAAAACGCTGATTTTTATTTTTAAGTAAGGTTGCAAATAAGTTTGGGTTTAGCCCTTGCAGAATAAAAACAAGGTGTACAGGTGTACCACCAACGCCTTGGGGGGCAATCTCTCACCGTAGCATGATAGTAGTAGAAAAGCTTGGCTCAAAGTATATTTATCGTAAAAAAAATATCCGTTGTATCCTACAAAAAGCACCGCACAAAAAAGGTCCTGTTATTAACAGGATTTTTTTTTGTTTCAATATTTTTTTTCTAAAAACAATAACTTTTTTCTTCCATCATTTTCTCTGCAATCCTTCTGCGGGCCGCTTTTGCATTGAAGGGTTCTGTTTTGGTAAACCGCGTTAAGCCAATATGCAACATGCGCATTTCATCGCCATCAGCAAAAGCATTAATAGCATCTTTGCCCGATTTATTAATTCGTGTTGCGGCATCAAAAATAAATGTGCGCACTATATCCGCCTGTTGTACAGTTGCCGGTTTGCCTTGTGTTTCGGCAAGGCGCATCAACCTTAACAAGGCACTTTCTGAGATGAAACTATAAATGGCCATATCCGCAATGTGCATCATTATCTCCTGCTCAGTTGCAAGGTTTTGCTTTAGTTTTTGTACTGCCGCACCCATCACCATCAAAACAGCTTTCTTAAAGTTGTTTACATATTTCTTCTCTTCAGCAAATGCGCTTGAATCATTGTTGCCATGCTCGGGAATACTCATCAATTCTTTGCTTACTGCAATAGCTGCAGGCATAATATCGAGCGTGCCCTTCATGGCACGTTTCAGCAACATATCAATAAAGAGCATCCGGTTAATTTCGTTGGTGCCCTCAAAGATTTTATCAATACGGTTGTCACGGTAAGCACGGCTTATTTCGTACTCATCGCTAAAGCCATTGCCGCCATGTATTTGTATGCCTTCGTCAACTACATAGCTCAACATTTCGCTGCCAAATATTTTGAGCATTGCACATTCGCCTGCATATTCTTCGGCTGCACCAAGTAAAGATTTTGCAAATGTTTCTCCGGCTGCACGCAATGCTTCTTCTTTATCGCTGATGTATTGCCCCACCCGATACACAGCACTTTCACAAGCCCAAATACGAATAGCCATTTCGGCCAGCTTATGTTTGATAGCGCCAAAATTTGCGATAGGCGTTTTAAACTGTTCCCTGGCTAAAGCATAACGCAGCGAAATATTGGTGGCAGATTTTGCCGCTCCGCTGGTGCCGGCAGCCATTTTATACCGACCGATATTTAATATGTTGAACGCGATTACATGACCACGGCCAACCTCGCCCAATAAATTTTCTGCAGGTACTTTGCAATCCTGGAAATACAGTTGCACGGTCGATGAACCATTTAAGCCCATCTTCTTTTCTTCGGGTCCCTGCGTAAAACCTTCTGTTCCGCGCTCTACAATAAAGGCGGTGAATTTATCACCGTCTATTTTCGCAAAAATGGTATAAACGTCGGCAAAGCCTCCGTTAGTTATCCAGCATTTTTGTCCATTAAGCAAATAATATTTTCCATCGGCACTTAGGGTTGCAGTGGTTTTTGCGCCGAGCGCATCACTGCCGCTGCCGGGCTCGGTGAGGCCGTAAGCGCCTTTCCATTCGCCGGTAGCAAGGTTGGGAATGTATTTACTTCTCTGCTCATCCGTACCAAAATAAAGAATGGGCAGTGAGCCAATACCTGTGTGACACGATAGGGAAACAGAGAAAGAATAACCATGCCCCAAGCCTTGTGTAATAATTGCGGCCGTCATAAAATCTTTTCCCAAACCACCATATTCTTCTGGAATGGTGGCACTTAGTAAACCGTATTCACCAGCTTTTGAAATTAATGCAGGTACTAAGCCCGGTTCTTTTTGCTCAATACGATCTGCGTTGGGCAACACTTCCACGTCCATAAACTGGCGGCATAAGCCGAGGATCATTTTTTGCTCCTCTGTAATGTTTTCGGGAATAAATATATCAAACGGGTTACTTTCTTTTATTAGCCATTCCCCGCCTTTTAAAGCAGAACTGTTTTTAGAACTAATTTCCATGTGTGTTCCTTGTTGATATTTTTTAATAAGGCAAATTAAAACTGGTGGTGAAAATTATAAGTGGGTAGCGATAATTTATTGCTGCAAACATAAACTTATCTCTTCATTTGCGGTACAGGCGGGTTGCATTTAGGCAAGATTTAATCATTGGTCTTAAACAAAATAGCCAGATCTTAACCGATGCTGGCAAAAAATAAATTGATTACCAGCAAATCTTTTCATAGCATCTTCGTTGCGTCGCAATCCGTTCATCTGCAACAATACTATGAAGCTTTAGCGTTTAGATATTGCTCAGTTGTTGTGGCTGCGGCCAGTGATTTTTTATGGCCGCAAAGTGAACTAAAAGTACAAGTGTGCGACGCAACCAAAGTTCAATAGCAGCATTAGTGCCGGGCCCAAAACTGTATTTCTTTCTAACAAAAAACCCGCAATTTGCAGGGCTTTTTTTTTGATTCTTTCTTAAAAACAATAACCGTTTTTATCAATCATTTCATCCGCAATGCGGCGGCGGGCAGCTTTTGTATTAAAGGGTTCTACCTTTGTAAAACGCTTTATGCCAATATGCATTATTTTTAACTCGTCTCCCTCGGCAAAGGAGTTGAGTGCGCTTTTGGCGTTATTACCTATTCGGTCTGCGGCATCGTACAGGTAAGTGCGCATGATATCTGTTTGTATTGCTGCAGTAGCTTCACCAATTGTTTCCGTCATCTTCATTACCCGTAATAAAGCGCTTTCTGCATTGTAAGTATCAATAGCCATGTCGGCAATATTCATCAGTATTTCCTGTTCTTTCTCCAGTTTGGTCATTAGCTTTTGAACGGCCGCACCGGTTACCAATAAAATTGCTTTCTTAAAATTGCTGATGTATTTTTTCTCTTTTGCAAACGGAGTTTCGTCATCGTCGCTAAACGCTGGAATACCCATCAGCTCTTTGCTTACGGCTATGGAGCCACCCATTAAATCGAGCGAACCTTTCATGGCACGTTTAATAAGCATATCTACAGTTAGCAGTCGGTTAATTTCGTTCGTGCCCTCAAATATGCGGCTGATGCGGCTGTCGCGGTAGGCCCGGCTTATTTCATACTCATCGCTAAAACCGTTGCCACCGTGTATTTGTACACCTTCATCTACCACAAAGTCCAGTACCTCGCTGCCATAAACTTTTAGCATGGCACATTCTACGGCAAACTCTTCTGCAGCACCTAGGTAAGCTTTTTCAAAGCTTGCGCCTGCGGCTTTTAACTCTGCTTCTTTATCATCAATCATTTTACCTGTGCGGTACATGGCCGCATCTGCAACCCATATACGGACAGCCATTTCGGCAAGCTTGTGTTTAATAGCGCCAAAGTTTACAATAGGTGTTTTAAACTGCTCACGGGTAACCGCGTAACGCAAAGCAAGGTTGGTACTTTCTTTACCTGCGCCAATAGATGCGGCGCAGAGTATATACCTGCCGATATTTAAAATATTAAATGCAATGATATGGCCGCGGCCAACTTCGCCAAGCACATTTTCTACCGGCACTTTGCAATCCTGGAAATAGAGTTGCACGGTGGACGAACCTTTAATTCCCATCTTATGTTCTTCGGCACCCTGCGTAAAACCGTCCATGCCGCGTTCAATAATAAAGCCAGTAAATTTATCGCCGTCGATTTTTGCAAATACCGAATACACATCTGCAAAACCGCCGTTGGTTATCCAGCATTTTTGGCCGTTTAGAATATAGTGTTTGCCATCTTCACTCAAAACCGCAGTTGTTTTGGCGCTCAGTGCATCGCTGCCGCTATTGGGTTCGGTTAAACCGTAAGCCGCTTTCCATTCTGCAGTTGCAATTTTGGGCATATATTTTTGCCTTTGCGCTTCCGTTCCAAAATAAAGAATGGGCATGCTGCCAATACCTTTTTGAACGCCGTAAGAAACGGCAAAAGAATTATCGCCGAGACCTTCGCTGATGATGGTGGCGGTAATTAAATCTTTTCCCAGGCCACCATACTGCTCAGGGAAAGTAGCAGCAATAAGGCCGGCATCGCCGCATTTTTCGAGCAACGAAGTTAAAAGGCCGGGCTCTTTTTTATCAATGCGATCAAGGTTGGGCAGTATTTCTGTGGCATAAAACTGACTGCACATTTCGCCGATCATTTTATGCTCTTCGCTAAAATCTTCGGGGGTAAAAATATCAGCAGGGTTGCTTTCTTTCAGCAGCCATTCTCCGCCTTTTAATGAAGCGCTTCTTTCAGTAATAACTTCCATAAAATATTTATTAATTATTATTTATTAATGCTGTTATAAATGGACATCTAATGGTTTAAAATACCGGACAAAATGAAATAATTTATAAACACAAACATAACCCTAACTGTTCATTTATAAAAAATTTGCCCTGGCAGTTCTGTTAAGTTTTAATGCAATGTTTTGGGCGGGGCTGAAGTATATGAATGATGCTTTTGTTGCAGCTGCCCGCCAAGGCAGTGTTTGCACTCTTGTGCTTTTTAAAATTAATGAAGCATTTACTGAAGCGGAGCACAAACTCATTCTTACTTTCCGCTTTAATCAACGCTTAGGTAAAAGCCCAATAAAATTACCAAAAGTACAAGAGTGCGACGCAACAACCGATGCCATAAAAAACAAATGCCGGGCCAGGAAAAATGTATTCTATCAAACAAAAAAACCCTGCAACATGCAGGGTTTTTTCTAGCGGGAATATCTTAAAAACAATAACCGTCTTCCTCAATCATTTTATCAGCGATTCTTCTGCGGGCCGCTTTGGTGTTGAACGGTTCGGTTTTGGTGAAGCGTTTTAAACCAATGTGCATCATTTTTAGTTCATCGCCTTCGGCAAAGGAGTTTAACGCGTTTTTGCCGTTGGTATTTATGCGGTCTGCTGCATCGTAAATATAGGTGCGCATTATATCTGTTTGCGATGCTGCAGCGGCTTCGCCATAAGTATCTGTTAGTTTTATAACACGTAGCAAAGCACTTTCTGCGTTATAGGTTTCGATCATCATGTCGGCGATATTCATAAGTATTTCCTGTTCCTTATCAAGGTTCATCATCAGTTTTTGAACTGCTGCGCCTGCAACCAAAAGGATGGCTTTCTTAAAATTGCTGACATATTTTTTCTCTTTCGCAAACGGCGTTTCATCATCGTTGCCAAATTCGGGGATGCCCATCAGTTCTTTACTTACAGCCATTGCCGGGGTCATTACATCGAGTGAACCTTTCATAGCTCGTTTAAGCAACATATCTACGGTAAGCAGACGGTTAATTTCGTTGGTACCTTCAAAGATGCGGTTAATGCGGCTATCGCGGTAGGCTTTACTTATTTCGTATTCATCGCTAAAGCCATTGCCACCATGTATTTGTACGCCTTCGTCTACCACATAGTCGAGCACTTCGCTGCCATATACTTTAAGCATGGCGCACTCAATGGCATATTCTTCTGCAGCGCCCAGGTAAGCTTTTTCGAAAGTTGCGCCGGCGGCTGATAATTCCATTTCTTTATGATCAATCATTTTTCCGGTGCGGTACATGGCAGAATCTGCCACCCAAATACGGATCGCCATTTCTGCAAGTTTATATTTGATGGCGCCAAAATTTGCAATTGGGGTTTTAAATTGCTCCCGTGTTGCGGCATAACGAACAGAGAGCGTTGCTGCTGCTTTACAGCCGCCCTGTGTTGCAGCGCAAAGTTTGTAACGGCCAATATTTAATACGTTGAACGCAATGATATGTCCGCGGCCAATTTCGCCAAGCACATTTTCTACCGGCACTTTACAATCCTGAAAATACAATTGCACTGTTGATGATCCTTTTATGCCCATTTTATGTTCTTCTGGGCCTTGTGTAAAACCTTCGTAGCCACGCTCAACAATGAAAGCGGTAAATTTTTCGCCGTCAATTTTTGCGAATACGGTATAAACATCGGCGAAACCACCATTGGTTATCCAGCATTTCTGGCCGTTTAAAATATAGTGTTTGCCATCTTCGCTCAGCACCGCTTTTGTTTTTGCGCCAAGTGCATCGCTGCCGCTGTTGGGTTCAGTTAAACCGTAAGCACCTTTCCATTCACCACTTGCCAGTTTGGGCGCATATTTCATTCTTTGTGCTTCGGTACCAAAACATAAAATGGGCATAGAGCCAATACCTGTATGGGCAGAAAATGCTACACAAAATGAATAACCGCCACCAAAACTTTCGGCAATTATGGAGGTAGTAACAAGGTCTTTGCCCATACCGCCATACACTTCGGGTACTCCTGCGCCCAGCAAGCCAAGTTCGCCGGCTTTTTCAAGAAGGGAAGGCATTAGTCCTGGCTCCAGGCTGTCGATACGGTTAAGAATTGGCATTACTTCCGTTTTTACAAACTGGCGGCCCATATCCTGTATCATTTTCTGCTCTTCGGTAAATTCTTCTGCAATAAAAATATCCTGTGGGTCGCTTTCTTTTATCAGCCATTCGCCACCCTTTAATGCACCTGTTTTTGTAGTTACAGCTTCCATAATAATTTGTTGAGATGATTATTTATTAATGTTATTAAAAAGTTTTAAAAATAATTATGATACCGGCTTTGGTTTTCATGGCATCAACTGTTGCGTCGCAATCCCTTTATCTGCATATCAATTGTCATCTTGAGTATCACTAAAACTAAAATCATAAAATTTAAACAGCTTTTATCTACGCACCATGAACAATGAGCCATTCAACCATCCGTCACTGCAAATTATCATACACCTGGTAAAGCACTTTTTTTACCGTTTCAATCTCTTCTTTGGTTACATCAACCAGCGCTTCATCCATGGTTTGATTGGCTAAATCTATGGTTAATGTTTGCAGATTTTTTGCGGCTTCTGTAAGACAAACAATATTTATTCTCCGGTCTGTTTTAGATGCTGTTCTTTTTACTAGTTTCTGCTTCTCGAGGTTATCAATAAGCCTCGTGATGCTGGGCTTGTCTCGTAATGTTCGGTTACAGATTTCCTGCTGGCTGAGACTGTCTTCCAGCCACAGATGGTATAGAATGTTCCACTGCACGATGGTTATTTCCAGCCCCGCCTCTCTAAAATGTTTTTGCAAGCGGCGGGCAATAGCCGTACTCGCCATGCCATTTATGACGCTGTATAATTCCCCTCTTCTAAATTGGTTGTTGGGCATATAGTTAGTTAAACAACTAATTTCAAAATTGGTGTATCTTTACGATATTACCAAAATTTTCGGGATTAATTTTCTAAAAATATCAATGAAATTGCCGGAGTCTTTTATAAAATATAAGCAATCAAAAATCCACGTTTCAATATTTGGCACCGGTCCTAGTAATTTGTTCTGTTTCCACGGCTTTGGACAGGATGGAACGAGTTTCCAGGTTCTTGAAAAGGAGCTTGGACATAATTACACCCTCCTTGCCATAGATTTTCCTTTTCATGGTAAAACGGAGTGGAACGAATGGCTGATTATGTCTCCGGAGGATCTTTTAAATATCCTTGACTTAATAAACCTTGAAAGAGGAGGCGATCCCCAAAAAAAAATTACTTTTTCAATCTTGGCCTACAGTCTTGGCGGTAGAATTGCTCTACATTTACTGCAAATTATACCCGATCAAATTGAAAAAATGGTGCTGATTGCGCCTGATGGTTTGCTGGTAAATTTCTGGTATTGGCTGGGGACCCAAACTTGGGCCGGTAATAAACTTTTTGCTTATACCATGAAGAATCCCAAGTGGTTCTTCAACCTGCTTAATATTTTTTATAAATCTGGGTTGCTCAATAAAAGCATCATAAAATTTGTGCACTTAAACATTGATGATAAAAACCTGAGACTAACACTCTACAGCAGATGGACTACTATGCGCAAGTTTAAACCAAAGCTATCAGCTATTAAACAAATTGCAATCCAAAATAAAATACCTGTTCATTTGGTTTTTGGCAGCTACGACAGAATCATCCTAAGCAAACGTGGCAATTTGTTGAAACAAGACAATGACCAGGTAAGTGTTACAGTTCTTGATGCCGGGCATGAATTACTCAAAGAAAAATATGTCCCTGTCATCGCATCATTGTTACAGCGATAATTTGACTTTCTTTGTAAACATGTGGCCGCTATTTAATTTTCTGGCAATTGCTTTAACTGCAGCGTACTGCTTGCTGATCTTCGTCTATTTGAGTTGGTTTAAAAGACTCAGGCAATTTGAACCAGATGCAAACCTTAAACCTATAACTCGGTTTAGTATTATTATTCCCGCCCGAAATGAAGAACATAATATTGAAAAATGCATTCGTTCCATAATTACAAAAATTTACCCGGAAACCCTTTTTGAAATAATTGTCGTCGATGATTTTTCAACCGATAATACGGCGGTCACCGTAAAAAAAATACAACAACATTTTCCAAATATCCGCCTTATTCAATTAGCGGATTTTGTTGAAACCAAAATCAATTCTTATAAGAAAAAGGGAATTGAAACAGGCATAAGCGAATCATTATTTGAATGGATACTATGCACCGATGCAGACTGCATTGTACCAACTCGATGGTTAAATTTCTTTGATGCAATGATACAATCAACCAACCATGTATTTGTGGCAGCACCTGTAAAATTTATCAATAATAATTCCTTCATCTCCATATTTCAATGCCTCGATTTTATCAGCCTGCAGGGTATTACCGCGGCTTCTGTAAGTGCAGGTTTTCACAGCATGTGCAACGGAGCAAACCTTGCATACAGTAAAGAAGCATTTAATGCAGCCGGCGGTTTTGCAGGCATCGATACTATTGCAAGCGGCGACGATATGCTGCTCATGTATAAAATAGAAAAGTCATTTCCCGGACGTACAGGTTATTTATTTAACAGCAACGCAATTGTAGAAACCTTGCCAATGCCAGATTGGAAGAGCTTTATCAACCAACGCATCCGGTGGGCAAGTAAAGCAACTGGGTATAACGATAAAAGAATATTCCTCGTTTTACTGCTCGTTTATATCTTCAACCTCTGCCTTTTAGTGATGCCCTTCTTCAGTATTTTAAATCCACCAATATTTTTTTACTGGCTGGGTTTGCTGCTGGTTAAAACCATTTGCGAACTTTTTTTTATGCATGCTGTCTCCACTTTTTTTGGACAGCAAAAATTATTGTGGTGGTTCCCGCTTATGCAACCCTTACACATCACTTATACGGTGTTATCCGGCTGGCTCGGCAGTTTTAAAAAGTATAAATGGAAGGGAAGAAAAGTGCGTTAATTTTTTTTGAACCCGGCGTATATTTTCATAGCATCGTCCCTTGCGTCGCACTCTTGTACTGTATCAAGAAAGGCTACAAGGCAAAGAGGCAATAGGTAAGGATGTAAGGAGGCAATAGGCAAGGAGGTAAGGAGGCAATAGGCAATAGGGTATTGCCTTCGCTGTCCGCTATTCACTTTTACTATTCACTGTTCCTGGATTTTAATATACGTATGTAGATAACACTTGAACTTTGTAACACTTGAACTTGCTGCCTAACTTCCTTTTGTACAAGAGTGCGACGCAACGGCCGAAGCCATCTGATTCCACTGCCGGATTCATAAAATTTCTTATAACGAAAACCGCCTCTAAGCCTGAAGCTGACCGCTAGATGCTAAAATTCTATCTTTGCCAAAATTTTTAAAATGAGTGCGAAAGGAAAAGTGCTGGTAGCAATGAGCGGTGGTATTGACAGTACCGTTGTCGCGCTAATGCTGCACCACGAAGGTTATGAAGTGATTGGCATTACCATGAAGACATGGGATTACGCTACAAGCGGCGGTGGACATAAAGAAACCGGCTGCTGCAATATTGATAGCTTCAACGATGCACGGCAGGCTGCGGTACAACATGGTTTTCCGCATTTTATTTTGGATATACGCGAAGAGTTTGGCGATTTTGTAATAGAGAATTTTGTAGAAGAATATATGGCTGGCCGTACGCCCAACCCCTGTGTAATGTGCAATACACATATAAAATGGCGTGCATTATTGAAACGGGCCGATGCACTGGGCTGCGAGTTTATTGCCACAGGCCATTACGCCAATATTTATAAAAGTGATAACGGCCGTTTTGTAATAAGCAAAGGATTAGATGAAACAAAAGACCAAAGCTATGTGCTTTGGGGGCTTGATCAGGAGTTGCTTTCACGTACCATTATGCCGCTGGGTAAGTATCGTAAATCTGCCATCAGGCAAATGGCAATTGACTATGGTTATCCTGAACTTGCAAAGAAAAGTGAGAGTTACGAAATATGTTTCGTGCCCGATAACGATTACCGGGGTTTTTTAAAACGCCGTGTAGAAGGTCTTGAAGAAAAGGTTGCAGGTGGCTGGTTTACAGACAAGCACGGCAAAAAATTAGGCGAGCACCGCGGCTATCCTTTTTATACCGTTGGCCAGCGTAAAGGTTTGGAAATTGCTTTGGGTAAACCGGCCTACGTTACTGCCATTGATCCCGATACAAACACCGTGGTTCTTGGCGATGAAGAAGACCTTGCGCAAAACGATATGATGGTAACACGCATTAACTGGATTAAATACAACGGCATTGCCGATGGCATGGAAGCACTTACCAAAATACGTTACAAAGACAAAGGCGCGCTAAGCAATTTATATACTGATGGCAATGGAATACGTGTTCGTTTTTACGAGCATGTAAAAAGCATTGCACCCGGCCAGAGTGCCGTTTTTTACGAAGGCGATGAAGTTATTGGTGGCGGCATTATTCATCGGGGAAGCTTGTTGTAATTGAGTAATAAGTTGTAAATAATAAGTTTTAAGTAAATCCTGTTTTTAAAAATGCAGGATTTTTTTATTAGCCCGGCTTTAATACATTAATGAAGCTTTTCTTGCGTCGCACTCTTCTGCTTTTTATTCAGTATTCGGCAATGTGCAGCATTATTATTAAACCATGCGTGTTGTAAGCCCGGCTGCCTAAAAAAAAGCTCCGCAGTCACCTGCGAAGCTTTCATGTGAAAAACAATTCTGAGATTTTTCAATAATTCACTTAAAAATGGTTCAATAATGAACTGCTAATCTGCCAATGGCGCAGCGTTTAAAATTTCTTTGCTTACTGCGGCAGCATATTTTTCAAAGTTCTTTACAAAGCGTTTTGCCAGGTCTTTTGCCTGAGCATCGTAAGCATCTTTGTTTGTCCAGGTACTGCGCGGGTTTAGCAAAGCATCCGGTACATTGGAACAGGTTTTGGGCACCATCATACCAAAAACTGGATGCGCTTCAGTGGCCACATTATTTAATTCACCACTAAGTGCAGCAGAGATCATTGCTCTTGTATATCTTAATTTTATTCTTGCGCCTGTGCCGTAAGCGCCACCAATCCAGCCGGTGTTTATCATCCACACGTTTACATTGAGCTCCGTTATTTTTTTGCCCAGCATTTCTGCATAAATACCCGGGTGCAGCGGAAGGAACGGTGCGCCAAAACATGCGCTGAATGTAGCTTTTGGCTCAGTAACACCTTCTTCGGTACCCGCCACCTTCGCGGTATACCCGCTAATGAACTGGTACATTGCCTGCCCCGGTGTTAACTTGCTTATGGGTGGTAAAATACCATATGCATCGCAGGTTAAAAAGAAAATATTTTTTGGTGTGCCACCAATGCTAAATTCCAGTGCGTTGCTTATATAATGCAAAGGGTAACTTACCCTGGTATTCTCTGTAATGCTTTTACCCGCAAAATCAATTTCATCACTGTCTGCGATAAAAGTTACATTTTCTACCAGCGCGCCTGGGCGGATAGCATTGAAAATCTCTGGTTCCTTATCTTCATTCAAGTCAATACATTTTGCATAGCAACCGCCTTCAAAGTTAAAAACAGCGTTGCCTGTCCAGCCATGTTCATCATCACCAATCAGTTTACGGTTAGGATCAGCACTGAGGGTTGTTTTTCCAGTACCGCTTAAGCCAAAGAAGATTGCCACATCACCTTTGCGGCCAACATTTGCGCTGCAGTGCATGCTTAACACTTGCTCATTATGGGGCAATAAAAAATTAAGCACTGTAAAAATGCCTTTTTTCATTTCGCCGGTATAACCTGTACCACCAATAAGAATGGTTTTATCGGTAAAAGATATAACAGCAAAATTTTGCTGTCGGGTGCCATCCACTTTTGGATCTGCTTTAAAACCCGGGGCCTGGATTATTGTCCAATCAGTTTTAAAATGATCCAGTTCTGATTCCAGCGGACGAAGGAACATATTGTAACAAAACAAATTACTCCAAGGGTTTTCGTTAATTACACGGATGTTGATGCGATAAGCAGGATGGGCACAGGCATAAGCATCGCGAACCCAAACTTCTTCTTTATTGTTTAAATACGTGAGCAGTTTTTTCTTTAACTGGTGAAAATATCTTTCTTCAATGGGCAGGTTAAAATTATTCCAGTCAACCGTATTTTCTGTAATGGCGTCTTTAACGGTAAACTTATCTAATGGGCTGCGACCTGTATATTCGCCGGTATTTATGCATAAAGCGCCTGTATTGTTTAAAATACCTTCCTGCCGCTGAAGCGTTTGTGCAGTTAGTTCTTCGGGTCTTAACTGGTAATGCACACCAGTATTAACAAGGCCAAGCTCTATTAATTCTTGTTCAGAAATGTTGATTACAGAAACTGACATAGCAAACGATTTTTAGTAAGGCAACAAAGGTAGCAAACCGATACTTACTATTGTTAGTTTATGTTCTTAAAAACATAGAGAATATCCAACAGATCACATTTTAATTTGGAAAGGTTTTAAATTAAGCGCAGCCCCAATGCAATTGTTGAACCGTTTCTAAAGATGCATTTGAGGAATTATAAAAATGGGGGAATTTTCAAGCGGAGGCTTTGGGATTTTTTGTGTAAGGAAATCTGGGGGGTATTGAACTAATGAGCTGAATATTAATAAAATAAATTTGCCAATACAAAAACTGAAAACATAACTTCAAGCTGACCGCAATAGTTGCCGCACCAGATCCCTCAGCACAAGAGTGCGACGCAACCAAAGCTGTATAGTAATATAACTGCCGGGCCACAAAAAAATTACTGCTTATCAATTTCTACAATGCAGGCTACAGCGGCTTTTGAGCTGGTCTGAGTTTTAAAATACATGGTTCCATTAGATGTG
>JBBRDW010000056.1:0-28664 GCA_038203525.1 Chitinophagales bacterium
GTGCGCTTCCGTACAACCGTGGCTTCATCGTTGGTGCTGCGCACCCGACGAAGCCTTATTTGTGAGTGGCGGTTACTGTTAGTTAGCTCTTTATTCATCGTTTCAACAATATTAAAATGCAAAGCAAACAGCTTAATAAAGAAAATAAAATTCATCTATACCCCCAAACATGCAAGCTGCCTTAACATGGCTGAAATCGAAATAAATATAATGGACAGACAATGCACGGGAGGAAGAATTGAAAGCAAAGAAAAATTAACCTCCGAAGTAAAGCAGTGGGCAAAAGACAGAAATAAAACCAAATGTAAAATTGATTGGAAGTTTACAAGACAAGATGCAGATAAAAAACTATCAAAACATTATGTTTCATAATTAAATTGTCAATACACCAGTTATGCGATAGAAACGAGCTTCATTTTCTTACTGATTAAAACTTGGTATCGCAGAGCTACCGCAAATGTTTACCTATCCAGGAAAGGCTCTAGGCAACAACAACGGTAAAAGGCTAGCCCAAAATAAATCATATCCGCATAACGCTCATACTTTACCCAAGTTAAAAATGTTGAATGATTTTTTAATTGTACAGAACAGCATTACTCCTATGATTCGTTCGTTGCGTCGCACACTTGTACTTTTAGATCAACAATCAACAATTGCCATTTACCATGGTGTTTATATAAATTACAAACCCTGCAATATTTTAAACAGTAACCTTAGTTTTGCCCATGCTTACAATCGAATTATCTAAACTGCGTTTTCATGCTTACCATGGTTTGTACAAAGAAGAAAAAATGCTCGGAGGTATTTTTGAAGTGAATATTTCTGTAATTCATCACCCGAAAAATATTCCTGTTTTACACATAGAAGAAACCATTGATTATATGGCTGTTTACAATACTGTAAAGGAGCTTATGCAACAGCCAACCCCTTTGCTTGAAACCCTGGCAACGGCAATGGCCAATGAAATTTTGAGTAAATTTTCACAGGCTATAGAGGTAAGTGTTGGTATTGTGAAAGTAAATCCCCCTATTATTGCTTTTGAAGGAAGTGTGGGTGTAAAATGTGTTTTAAAACGTGAACATTGAATCGCAGAATAATTTTGGTCAACACGCGTTTTTTCATAGGCTATTCATTTTAAAATAAGTTTTGATGAAAATTATTGCTTTTGTAATATTTGTTTTTTTCTCGTTAACTGGACAGGCGCAGGATGCCAATATATTTTTGCGGGAGGCGGCAGCTTATGAAAAACAGTTTAAAGAACCGGAAGCACTTGATAAATACAAGCAGGCCGTTGCTGCAGGTTTAAATACCGTACCTGTACTTGTAAGATGTGCTGAACTTAATGCATCAATCGGCGCAAGGCAAACTGATAAAAACCAGAAAGTGATTTACTACAATAATGTGCAAACATACGCCAGCCAAGCTTATACAGTAGACTCAACTGCTGCAGATGCCAACTACGCAAGGGCGCTTGCCGCAGCTAAACTTACTGAAACAGCCGACGAAAATAAGCAGGTAGTAGCATACGTTAGAGATACAAAATTATATATTGATAAAGCACTGGCAATAAACCCTGCCAACGCAAAAGCAAACTACCTGCTGGGTAAATGGCATTTCGAAATGGTAAACCTTTCCATAATTAAAAAGGCGGCGGTAAAAGTTATTTACGGCGGTCTGCCAAAAGGTTCTATAGACAGTGCGATATTCTATATGGAAAAATGCAGGCAGCTTGATCAGTATTTTATAAGAAATTATCTTGATCTTGCCAAAGCCTATCAATACAATAATAAGCCAACAAAGCAAATGGAAATACTCAACCTGCTGATAAAACTACCAGTTCGTACCGCCGATGATGCTGCTTTAAAAGCGGAAGGGAAAAAAATACTCGATACAATGATGTAATAATATTTGACCGAAAATAATTACCGTTGTAAACCCATTAAAAAGCCACCAATATTATTTACATGCTGTTTTAATTTTATATCTTGTTATTTCAAATTGAAACAACAGCCATCATGGAAACTTTTCAATTGCCTCAGAAGACAAGGGAGATGCACAGCCATCATTTCGATTCAACCATCTGGAACGATTTTAAATTTCGCAAGGATGATATCATCATTTCTACTTATGCCAAATCGGGCACCACCTGGTTACAGCAAATAGTGTCGCAGCTTATTTTTAATGGAGCCGAAGACCTTAATGTAGCAGACATGTCGCCCTGGCTCGATTTAAGAATTCCGCCTAAAGAAGTAAAATTACCCGAAGTTGAAAATCAGCAGCACCGCCGGTTTTTAAAAACGCATCTGCCTGTTGATGCATTGGTTTTCTCACCCGATGCAAAATATATTTACATAGGCAGAGACGGCCGCGATGTGGTGTGGAGCATGTACAACCACCATGCGAAAGCGAATGAATTCTGGTACCAGGCTTTAAACGATACCCCAGGCCGTATTGGCCCGCCTATTGAAAAACCAACTGAAAATATTGTAGAGTATTACGAAGAATGGCTAGATAAAGATGGCTTTCCCTTCTGGCCTTTTTGGGAGAATGTACGCACATGGTGGCAGATTAGAAACCTACCCAATGTGCACATGATACATTTTGAAAAATTGAAACAAGGTATGCCTGGCGAAATAAGAAGACTGGCACAATTTCTCGAGATAGAAATTGACGAATCAAAATGGGATGCCATACTGGAACATTGCAGTTTTCAGTACATGAAAAAACATTCAATCAAAAGTGTGCCCCTCGGCGGTGCTTTTTGGGATGGCGGTGCTGAAACTTTTATAAACAAAGGTGTTAACGGGCGCTGGAAAGATATGCTTATTAAAGAACAGGCCGAACGTTACGAAACGATAGCCAAAGAGCAACTCGGCGAAGCCTGCGCCAAATGGCTTAATAGCGGGGAAATGTAGCAGGTAACAATCAAGATTTTTAATGCCCATACTTTTTTTAAGGTGTGGGTTTTTTGTGCCCGGCTGCAGTACAGGTAGCAGGCTTTGCTTGCGTCGCACTCTTGTACTATATATTTTTATTCAGCACATTTCAATCAGGTTAACCAGTGCTAAAATCCTCCATCCACAATTGTTGAAAAGTAAACCTGTATTGATATGATGAAGTTTCTTGCGCTTGCACAGCAATGAACTAAAAGTACAAGAGTGCGACGCAAGAAAAGCTTAACAGCAGCAATGGTGCCTGGCCAAAAAATTTATTTCATAGTTGTGTACCAAGCTGCCAAAAATCTTTAACAAGTAATTGATAACATCGCGGCGCTATAATTCGTTTTGTAAGCGCAAATCTCAAATCTTTGCAGCATGAAAAAAATAATCGTTGTTACCCTTTTAATTGCATCGGCAAAAATTTCGTTCGGGCAGTCCACTTATTCAAAGGCTATTGGTGTAAAATTTCCGGCAGGCTTTTCTGTTTCGTACAAAGACTTTCTTACAGATACCCGCAACCTGGAAGCGCAGGCTACTATATGGAACAAGGGTTTTAAAGTGAGCGGCTTGTACGAATTTAATTTTTATGTGTTTAATAATGCTGATGGGCTTGCTTTGTTTGCCGGCCCCGGTGCCCATATTGGTTTTTGGAAACAACAATATAAAAGCGATTACGGCAGCACCATTGATATTGGAATAGATGGCATTATTGGCCTGGATTATAAATTTAAAGATGCGCCCATTAACCTAAGCGTTGACTGGCAACCGTCTATTACGCTGATAGGATCTGCAGGTTTTGCGCCTGCGTCGGGCGGGCTAGCGGTGAGATACACTTTTTAATACTGATTACTGGCACGATTTTGTTATACTTGGCAAAAACTAAATTATGAAGAGGATTATTCTTGCAGCGGTTATTTTGGCTGCATTGGGCGTTGAAGCAACTGCACAGAACAATGGCAGTACTTACAAAACAGCAGTTGGTATTAAAATCTACCCCACCGCACTGAGTGTAAAGGGTTTTATTGCGCCTAACAAAGCAATAGAAGGACTGGGGTATTTCTACAGCGATGGTTTTCGCCTAACCGGTTTATACGAAATACACGGCGATATTGAAGGTGCTACGGGTTTAAAATGGTATGTTGGTCCGGGCGCCCATATCGCGGTTTGGAACAGTAGCTGGAAAAAAGAAAACCCAGACAGGAACGACGGCGTAGCCATTGGTATTGATGGTGTACTTGGCCTTGATTATAAATTTAAGGGTGCACCCATTAATATGAGCCTCGATTGGCAGCCCTCTTTCAACTTTGTTGGATATAATTATTTTGAGGGCGGCTGGGGCGGTTTAGCCATCCGTTACACATTCTAATTTAAAAATCACTAAATAAAAAGCCATCACATTTTTGTGGTGGCTTTTTTATTTTAATATGGCGATAACTGCACAGTTTGCTACTTTGAGGTTTCACTAATAAAGCCGCCTACGTCTTTTTTAAATGCAGCAGCAGCCGCCGGCAGAATGTACATCATGTGGCCTGCTTCATAATATTTAAAAATAATGTTCTGCTTTAGTTTCTTTTCCAGACCCATATGATCGAAAGTGTATTCTGTACCATAAAATGGTGTTGCCAGATCGTAATATCCGTTTAATACCAATATTTTTAAATTGGGGTTGTGGCTCATAGCTTCTGCAAGATCAACGGCTGTGTTTGGAGTAACAGGATCACCGCCCCCACCATTTTTATTGTGTTTCCAGTCCCAGTCGAAACCCTCGGCACTGTATGCAGAAGTATGGTAGCTGTTGCTTTTATCCACTTTTAATTCTCCATAATAATAATTCATAAACATGGCGATGTATGCCGGGCTTATAGCTGTACTCTGTGGATCGAATGAAGAGTATTCGCTTAATAAATCCTGGTTAATGTTTTTATAGCGCGAATCTAATCTGCCAACTGTTAAATGATCTTCCCTTAATAATTCCTGTGTAAACTGGGGTTCATTTACCCGCAGGTTTGCTTTGGTTAAATAGTCTTTGCTCAATCCGGTATAAGCCGATAATTTATTAAGCACACTGGCTTTATCGGCATCTGTAACCTGGTCGCCTTTCATCAGAGCATTGTTGTATTCACCACCTGCAAATGTTCTTACTTCTTTTAAAAATGCTTCGAGACTGGCGGGCTTATTGGCAACTTTATTATGGTACCATGCAGTTGCTGCATAAGTGGGTAAATGCATTACGTAAGAAATATCATCCCCCTGCTGAAAAGTAAGGGTTCTAAGGTCGAGTACAACGGAAACCAGTATTATTCCGTTAAGCGATAGGCCCATATTTTCCTGCAAATAATCCGCTACACCTGCACTGCGCATGGTGCCATAACTTTCTCCGAGCAAATATTTTGGCGAGTTCCACCGATCATTATCCGTAGTATATTGTTTTATGAACTGGCTTACCGATTTTATGTCCTGGTCAACCCCCCAAAAGTCTTTATTTTTTGCTTTGCCAACTGCGCGGCTTATTCCTGTACCCACCGGATCTATCATTACCACATCACTTACATCTAACAGGCAGTTGGTGTTGTCTTCTATTTTATAGGGCGGTTGCGGACTGTTTTCCGGATCATTTACCACCACTTTTCTTGGTCCCATAATACCCAGGTGCAACCACATAGAAGATGAGCCCGGGCCACCATTGTACGAGAAAGTTACCGGCCTTTTGGCAGCATCTGTTTCGCCATCTTTTGTGTAAGCGGTATAGCCATATAATGCAATGGATTCATCTTTATCGTTTTTTAGTATCAATGCACCTGCTGTTGCGGTGTAATTAATAACTTTTCCAGCAACCGTTATGCTGTGTTTGGTTACACTTTTTATGGGGGCGGGTACTGCGTTGCTGTCAGCTGAAGTAGCCTGTGCAGAAGCGTTTGAAGTAACATACAGCATAGCTAGACCGGTAAAAAGCAGTGAAATTTTTCTCATTATTATTATTTTAGAACCTGTAATATATAAATTTCTTTTTGGCCGGGCCGCAGTATTTCTATTGGGCTTTCGTTGCGTCGCACACTTGTACTTTTGTGCGATTACTCAGCAGTAAAAGTATATTATGGAAATAATTTTTCCACAAAAAGATTGATTACCTCTAACAGAATAAGTATGATAATGATCCACTCCAATACTACACTGTTACGGTATTGAAGCAGATCTTTAAACAGCTCCAGGTTTTCTTTTACAATCTGCAACCCTTCGTGTATGGTTCTGAAACGTGCCTGAAGGTCGAATGTTTTTTTAAGGCCAATATCAAGTTTGTTCAAATTTTCGTCTTCCCATGTTTCGTCTGGCGAATCAAAGATGTAGAGGTTTTTTGCGATCCTGTTTTTAATATTGAGTGTTCTGCCAATGTATTTTTTAAGGTCAATACCGTTTAAATCAAGCTTGCCTTTTTTCTCCAGTATCTGTGTATGGTAGTTGGTTTCCTCCAGCAAAATATTGGTTTGCGCATTGTAATGATCCAGAGCAACACTTTGAGAAACATTCAGCATAATCAGTCTTAGTGTTTCTATATCAGCTTCTGTAATTTCAATTTTGTTGTAGCCCAGTTTGTTTTTCTGAGCGTTGGTTTCAATGTCAAATTCTTCTGAAAGCCTTTCTGCCAGCAGGTTTTTGCAATGCGGAGCAATAACCTGTATAAAAGCTGTCATTTCCACTTCTGTATGATTTAAGAAACAAACGATACCATATTTAAATACATAGATCTGTTTTTCTTTATCAATATGGTAAAACAATTCTTCTGAATCTGCATAATAAATTTCTGCGGTAAATGCCGCTTTAAATGATTTAATATCGATGCTGTTAGCAATTTGAAACGCAAGTACTTTTAACATGATGGCTGTGTGTTTTGATTTGGATGCATTTGTATTTAAAGTTAATACATAAATTTTTAGACCTAAATTTAATAAGCCATTGCTGCCCTTATAACTAAAAGTACAAGAGTGCGACGCAAGCGGAGATGCTTTGAAATTCCAATGCCTGGCTCAAAAAACTGTTCTAACCTTTTGCACGAACAACTGATATTTTAAAATGAAATAACTTCGAGGCTCTTTAAAATTGAAACGATGATTAAAATAGAACTTTCCCGTATGAATGGAGATTATGGTTTTGAAGCAACAGATGCTTATGGCCACGCAGTTCGCATGGATACCAGTCCCGACCACGGCGGTGAGAATTTTGGTGTTCGCCCCATGCAGATGCTACTGATGGGCCTTGCCGGTTGCAGCGCCATTGATGTAATAAGTATTTTAAAAAAACAACGCCAGGAAGTGAAAGATTATAAGATGGTTGTAAAAGGCGAACGTGAAGCGGGGAAAGAGCCTTCATTATGGAAGGATATTGAACTGGAGTTTCATATTTATGGCGATGTGGATGAAGATAAGGCCAAACGTGCGGTGGAATTATCTATGGAAAAATATTGTTCGGTAAGCGCTACTTTAACACGCAGCGGTACTGATCTTACCTGGAATACATTTGTGCACAACCAATAATTCTTTTATTCAATAAGTAACTTAATAATGAGTGAGCAACAGAACGAACTGCATCCTTTATCTAAAGCTATACGCATACAAACGGCACGTACCTGGCAGATGGAACATTCAACACCATTGTATCTCACCAGCAGTTTTACTTTTGACGAGGCTGATGAAATGCGCGGCGCATTTGCAGAAACCAACGACGATAATATCTATAGCCGTTTCAGCAATCCGAATGTAGACGAGTTTGTGCAAAAGATGGTAGCGCTGGAAGGTGCCGAAGCAGGCTTTGCGGCTGCAACGGGCATGGCCGCGGTGTTTGGCTCTATGTTCGCATTACTGAAGCAGGGCGACCATTTATTATGCTGCAGTTCTGTGTTTGGCAGTACCTATACAGTTGTAACTAAGTTTCTACCCAAATACGGAATTGAGTACACGCTGGTGGCTGCAAATGATAAAACGGAGTGGGAAAATGCGATGCGGCCCAATACAAAAATGATCTACCTGGAAACACCAACCAATCCCCAATTAGAAATAATTGATCTGGAATGGGTAGGGGGATTTGCTAAGAAGCATAAGGTGATATTAAATGTTGATAACTGCTTCGCTACGCCTTTGCTGCAAAAACCAATTGAATATGGTGCCGATCTTGTAGTACATTCTGCTACCAAATGGATTGACGGGCAGGGGCGTGTTTTGGGTGGTGTTACAGTTGGCCGTGCCGATCTGGTTAGAGAGATTTATTTGTTCTGCAGAAATACGGGCCCATCGTTGTCAGCCTTTAATGCATGGGTGTTAAGCAAGAGCCTGGAAACACTGGATGTACGTATGCAGCGCCATTGTGAGAATGCTTTGAAAGTAGCGCAAGCATTGGAGAACCACCCTAAAATTTCATTTGTAAAATATCCATTTTTAAAGAGCCATCCTCAGTACGATATTGCGATAAAACAAATGAAAGCAGGTGGTGGTATTGTTTGTTTTGAAATAAAAGGCGGAATTGAAAGCGGGAAGAAATTTTTAAACAGCCTGCAAATGCTTTCGATGACAGCAAACCTGGGCGATACAAGAAGCATCGCATCTCACCCAGCCAGTACTACGCATTCTAAATTAAGCGAGGCAGAGCGGTTATCGGTTGGTATTACGCCAGGCCTTATCCGCATTTCCTGCGGACTTGAATATTTAGATGATATTATTAATGATATTTTACAGGCATTAGAGACAAGCTAGCATGCGGTATTAATAAGCCTGATTCGTTTTACATCCTTATTTGCCTTGTTCAGCAGCTTTTTTTACCCGTTCAGCTTTTTTTAATATCAGGCTAAAAATTTTAAGACTATATAATCGTATTTTTAGAAAAAATAAATCTATGAAAAGAGTTATACCCGTACTAGCTATCCTCGTAATAAATTTCGCGGGGACTTATGCAGCTACAGTAACTGTTCATGTCGCAAATTTTGCGTTTTCACCAAAAACAGTAAATGCAGTAGTAGGTGATGTGATTAATTGGGTTTGGGATAACGGATCTCATACCACTACTTCAACAAGTGTGCCCGGTGGTGCCGCTACCTGGAGTCAAAGTATGAATTCCGGAAATAAGTCTTTCAGTTACACTATAACAGTTCCAGGTACCTATCAATACTGGTGTATCCCACATTCACCCGACATGGCAGGCACCATCAATGCCACAGCCAGTTTGCCCGTTGTATTGGCGTATTTAAATGTTGGCTCAACTACAGGAAATAAAGCGTTGCTCAACTGGAAAACAGTCTCAGAACAAAACACCGCAAGCTTTCGTATAAAGAGAAGTATCGATGGTGATAATTTTACTGAAATAGGCCGTGTAAATGCAGCCGGCAATTCAAATGTTGAAAAAAGCTACAACTTCACCGATAACAATATCGGCAGCGCAAACAGGTATTATTATTACATGCTCGAGATTACAGACAAAGACAATAAGCGAACTTTGTCTGATATTAAAATGTTCAGAAACAATTCGGCAGTAAGTAAGTTAATTACAAGCCTTAGTCCAAACCCCGTAAGTAGTTCCGCCGGGCATTTAATGCTTCAGTTTAATGCAGATAAAGCTGGAAGCATGAACGTAGAACTGTATAATTCAAATGGTAAATTATTAAAGCAGAACGAAATGAGCGCAGAGCCTGGTTTAAATAATGGCCACTTTCATTTGGGTAATCTGCCCGCCGGAGTTTACAAAATTGTATTTTCATTAGATAGTATAAAGGAAACTAAAACCATTGTGGTACAATAAACTAAATTTATATTTTACTAAAGGCTGCGGGCGTACAAACCAGCAGCCTTTTTTTGTGCCGGGCTTTAGTAACGTTATTGGTCTTCGTTGCGTCGCACTCTTTTACTGACTATCTTTTTGCGGCAAACAGTAAGTTGGATACCTACGCCTTCAAAAGTATAAACGAAAGACTTAACACAGTTTATTCAATTTTGATTTTTTTATCTACTTTAGCGCGTGCGGCAAAAAATAATTTCCATATTACTCCTTCTTTTGCTTGTGGTTAACTCTGCCGTAATGCTTTGGTATTGCTGGGGCGAGGTGGAATCTAACCGTATTAAAATCCACAATTATATAAGTACCCAAAAAAATATCGATCCTGAGTTGATCAGCGTTTTTTCTGAAGGGGAATCTGATTTCATTCTGGAAAATGACCAGGAGATAAGTTCAAATGGTAAAATGTACGACATAATTAAGTCAGAAATTGTAAACGGGAAAACTGTTTATACAGCCATAAGCGACAATAAGGAAAATGAAATAGTTTCATTTATAGAACGGTTGGCAAAACATATAACAACGAATAACGGAACGTCTCAAAAAGCAGCGAATTACGAAATTGTAAAGTATGTTTCAACCGGGGAAATTCAGATAGCATGTACCAAAATATTTGATGAAACTAGTAATCAACTCATTCCCGGAAAAGATATGTTTCTTTATCAATCTCCCTCTTTAGGTATTTTATGTCCGCCTCCCCAGTTAGTTGCCTGAGACGCAAATAATTTTATCACGCTGTTAATCTTTACAGGTACTTTTAAAACTTGCATAGTTTTTTATTACCATACAAAATGCTTTTATGCAATACTCCTGCATTGAGTAAGGAATGATTTTTATGCAGATTCATAAATAAAAAACACCGTTTTATTCTGCTCAATAATTTTCTTCTATTGAAGAATGGAGCAGGTGGCCGTTGCTGCCTGATGTTATTTAGTACAAGAGTTCCGCCACGGAGGGAAGGAACGATGCCGGGTGATATAAAAGCCCGGTACCAAAAAAACAGAGTTTATATAGCTGTCTAATTTTCATTTTTTATCATGTATCAAAATGATGCTACAAACAATTAACTCTTATGATTACTTTTTCAAAATATAGCTTTAAACTAATTCTCGTTGCAATTCTTTTTCTATCTTTTCAATATGCTGCCGTTGCACAAAATGTGCTTAAAGGCAAAGTGACTGACCGCAAAGAAAAAGCCACTTTGTCGGGTGCATCAATATATATTCCGGATCTTAAAATTGGTGCTGCATCAAAAGCTGATGGCACTTATTTATTGAAAAATATACCGGAAGGAACCTATCTTATTGAAGTTACTTTTATAGGTTATGCCTCACAATACAAGGAACTGCGTTTTAAAGGGGAGACGATTGCTGACTTCTCACTTGAACAATCTTCCGCAGAGTCTCCTGAAGTTGTAGTAACAGGCGTTTCGTCTGCCACAGAAGAACACGATAATCCCGTGCCTGTAAGCTTTGTAACTAAAAATGACCTCCTGGAAACCAGCTCCAGCAATATCATTGATGCGCTGTCAAATGCACCGGGCGTTTCCCAAATAAGCATGGGCCCGGCTATTTCTAAGCCGGTAATCAGAGGTCTGGGGTACAACCGGGTTGTTGTGGTAAATGATGGTATAAGGCAGGAAGGGCAGCAGTTTGGAGATGAATTTGGAATAGAAGTAGATCCATATACCGTTGATAAGGTAGAAATATTGCGCGGTCCTGCAAGCCTTAGTTATGGCTCTGATGCCATGGCCGGCGTAATAAATATGCTTGCTGCACCAACTTTACCCGAAGGTCAAATAAAAGGAAGCCTTTCAACTGCCTATCAAAGTAATAATGGTTATTATGGAGGTTCTGCAAATATTGCCGGTAACAATAATGGTATTACCTGGGATGCCCGCTATACCTACACAGATGCACGTGCTTATAAAAATAAATTTGATGGATATGTTTTTAATTCAGGTTACGGGCAAAGTAATTTTAAAGGCAGTATAGGCGTAAACCGCAAATGGGGATATTCGCGGCTTACGCTCAGTAGCTTTGATTTAAAGCTAGGAATTGTAGAGGGAGGCCGCGATGAAGAAACAGGCCAGTTTAACAGGCATATTGCCACAGATGATGGCGAAGACTCTACCGTTATTGTTACAGACAGTGAATTGAAATCGTATGCGCACGACCTTGTTATATTTCAACATGTGCGCCATTACAAAGCTGTGTTTGATAATAGTTTTGCATTGGGCAACGGCCGCCTTGGCGTTCGGCTTGGCTTTCAGCAAAACCTGCGGCAGGAAGCCAACGATGCAACCCTTGGCAATGCGTTCAATATTTATTTTCATCTAAACACATTCAACTACGATGTACGTTACACGTTACCCGAAAAAAATCATTTTGAATTCTCTTTTGGTACCAATGGAATGCAACAGACGTCCCAAAATCTGGGATCTGTTTTTCTGGTGCCCGAATATAATTTATTCGATCTCGGACTATTTGCCATCGGTAAAAAAACCTTTGATAAATTAACCGTTAGCGGTGGCCTTCGCTTCGATAACCGCAATATGAAAGGAGCTGACCTTTACCTTGATGAAGAAGGCCACAAAACAGACCCAGCCGAGCCGGATGCATTGCACAGGTTTACCGGTTATAAATCTAATTTCAGTGGTGTATCAGGTAGTCTTGGCCTTGCCTACGATTTTACCGAAGCATTCTACGGCAAGCTCAATGTTTCAAGGGGTTTCAGGGCGCCAAATATTGCAGAGAGCGGGAGCAACGGTATTCATGACGGAACGCCTTTTTACGAAATTGGCGACCCGAATTTAAAACCTGAGACAAGCATACAGATTGATGCAACGCTGGGTATCGATTCCAAAGATGTTTCTTTAGAGCTTAACCTCTTTTCCAACAGTATTAATAATTATATTTTTCCTGTTAAACTGCAAAGTGTTTACGGAGGAGATTCTTTAAGGGCCGATCCAACTGCCGAAGAAGGTTCCGATGAAGCAACCACTTTTAAATTTGTGTCGGGAGATGCTGTTTTAACCGGTGCCGAATTTACTTTTAATGTACATCCACAAACGGCAAAATGGTTCCATTTCAATAACACATTTTCCATGGTACGTGCTATTCAAAAAAATCAGCCTGATGATACAAAATACCTGCCTTATACACCACCTAACAAGCTGGTTTCAGGTATAGAATTAACTACCGGCAAAATAGGCAGCGCTATTAAAAATGCCTACTTCAGGGCAGACCTTATCAATTGCTTTAAGCAGGATAAAATTTATTACAAGTTTGGCGATGAAACTGTAACGCCTGCATATACCTTGCTTAACCTTGGCGTTGGTGCTAATATAACTTCAAAAAGCAAAACCATTTTTTCGCTGTACCTCTATGCCAGCAATATTACCGATGTTGCTTACCAGAGCAATATGAGCCGATTAAAATATGGTGATCCCAATGCTGTTACAGGACGCATTGGCGTTTACGAAATGGGCAGAAATTTCGGAGCCAAATTAATTATCCCGGTAAATTTCAATAATTAATGAATTGTTTTTTTTGAGCCCGGCTTTAGAATAATAATGAAGCTTTTCTTGCGTCGCACTCTTGTACTATATCAGGTATTTCAGCAATGGCAAAGCGGTTTAATAAGATTAAAAAGTTTAGGTGTTCGCGGGCTAAAAGGCAGATTGGGGATGTTTGGTTTAGGCAGCCTCTTAAAACCTTTTAAACCTGCGAACACATAAATTTCAGTAGCCACTTAGCGCAGTTAAAAATAAAACAGTTTACGCATCAGCGGGTTTACAGGCAATTTGGGGATGTTTGGTTTAGGCAGCCTCTCAAAACCAGTAAAACCCGCGGATACGTAAATTTTTGAAAATACTTCAGCTACTTTGCACTTGTTCAGTAAAGCGGTTCCGTACAAGAGTGCGACGCAAGAAGAGCTTTATAGTTGTAATGGAGCCTGGCTACAAAATGTATTTTTCTAACAAATCAATAAAATTTGAACGGTCAATCATTGCTGCGCCAAGGCCTTCCAAATGTTCTGTATAAACCTGACAATCTATTAAAAGTACGCCTTCTTTTATCAACTGCTGCACATAACTTATAAAGGCAAATTTGCTCGTATTGCTTACCAGGCTAAACATACTTTCGCCAAAGAATACGTTGCCCAAACGAATGCCGTATAAACCACCAACCAACTCGTTTTTAAGCCATGCTTCGGCACTGTGGGCAAAGCCGTTTTCATGTAACCCTATGTAGGCCTGTTCTACTTCTTTGGTTATCCAGGTTCCCTGCTGGCCCGGTCTTGAAGCGTTTTTGCAGTTGCGTATTACCGCTTTAAAATCTTGATTAACGGTAAAGCGGAACCTATTGCGCTTAATTAACTGCCGCATGCTTTTGCTAACTTTTAATTGCAGGGGAAATAATACAAACCGGGGATTGGGACACCACCACAAAGGAACATCGCCATCGTACCAGGGGAAAATGCCTTTTTTGTATGCCAGAAGCAGGCGTTCCTGGCTTAAATCTCCGCCCATGGCGAGCAGCCCGTCTTCCAGCGAATTTTCTACCGGCGGAAACCATAAGCGCTCATCCAATGCGTACAATGGCATGCTAAAATTTAATATTTTGAAATGTTTAAGAGTTGAAGAGTTGAGAAGTTGAAAAATATAAATACCTGCTTTTAACTGCCTGCCATTATTTCTACGGTAGCGCTAATACCTCTTTCCGTTATCGCATCGCACATTGGTTTCAGGGTATCGTATTCGCCACGCTTTACAGAACATTTGCCTTTGTAATGAATAATGAGAGAGCATTGCTCAGCCTGCTCCGGCGTATGGTTGCAAACTTCTATAAGTGTTTCAATTACCCAGTTGAACGAGTTTACGTCATCATTCCAAACCACAAGACTGTAGGGAAATTGCTCTTCGGTAAGCACATCTATATCCTCCTCAAAAAAAGGACTAGCTGCAGTATCTGCCGACCATTGTTTCATACAAAGTAAAATTATAAAATAAACCAAACATTAGCGGTAACAAAAAACCGCTGCCAACAATGGCAGCGGCTTAATTTTTTTGCGTGCATGTTAAAACACAGCTGTTTAATATTCATCCTCGTTAAACATAAAATCTTCTTGGCTCGGATAATCGGGCCAAATATCTTCAATGCTTTCATATATTTCACCCTCATCCTCCAGTTCCTGCAGGTTTTCAACCACTTCTATAGGAGCACCGCTGCGAATTGCGTAATCAATCAACTCGTCTTTAGAAGCCGGCCAGGGCGATTCTTCCAGGTAACTTGCCAATTCCAAAGTCCAGAACATATGCTGTGAATTTTGCGCAAATGTAAGAGTTGTAATGAAATAACCAAATAGCAATTGTGTACAGTTTATAATTAAGTTTAAATCTTTGTGGAAATAAAGATTTTATTTGCAAACGGTCCCGCCACAGTCGGTCGTTTTTTGTTAAGCTCAAATTATTTTTTGAATGTTAAGTGCAAAAGCAATTCATAAACATTACGCACAGCTTCACGTGCTTAAAGGCGTAGACATCAAGGTAAATAAAGGTGAAATTGTATCTATCGTTGGCTCTTCGGGCGCAGGCAAAAGTACTCTGCTGCACATTCTTGGCACTCTTGATACACCGGAAAGCGGTGAGATTTTCCTGAACAATGTTCCCGTGCATGCCCTGAAAAATAAAAAACTGGCTGATTTCCGCAATACACAAATTGGTTTTGTGTTTCAGTTTCATCATCTTCTGCCAGAGTTTACGGCTCTTGAAAATGTTTGTATTCCAGGCTGGGTGGCAGGGCGCCGTAAAAAGGAAGTACAGGAAGAAGCAGCTAAACTTTTAACACTACTCGGCCTTGGTGAGCGGCTCCAGAACAAACCCAATGCACTCAGCGGCGGCGAGCAACAACGGGTAGCAGTAGCAAGGGCACTTATCAATAAGCCTTCCATTGTTTTTGCAGACGAGCCCACAGGGAACCTTGATAGTAAAAATGCAAGAGAGCTTCACGATTTATTCGTAACGCTCCGTACAGATTTTAACCAGACTTTTTTAATTGTTACCCACAACGAAGAACTCGCCACTATGAGCGACCGTGTACTGCACATGAAAGACGGATTGATATTACCTTAATATCCTGAGTAAGAATGTGCTAATATTTTTTTGAGCCAGGCTTAAGAATATATATGAAGCATCCGTTGCGTTGCACTCTTGTACTCAAAAACCTATCTCAGCAGTGAATGCACTGTATCCATCATCTTTATTATTGTACTGCAATTGTTGCATTGCTTAACACACCTGCTGCCGTAATCTTAGCGTAATCCACACTTTTGGTTTCAGGCAAACGGCCCAATACGTATGAAGTGTTATTAAATGGCTGCTGATAAACCTGCCTGCCCGTGCATCCAAATAAGTATATCTAATTTTTCAGTTGTGCTGTTTGCAGGAATATTAAATAGTCTCTATAATAATGGTTAAAATGCCGTTTCTAAAACCCATTGAGCACTTGATGCATCGTTCCAAATTTGTGTTGATTGTAGTGTGCCGTTTTCTATATTGAGATAAGTATTGTTGGCAACATTTTTTAACCTTACTGCATTACTGTTTTCAATTGGCTCCAGCAACCACATTGCTGTATTAATCTCTGCAGGGTTTACGGTTACCGCACCGGAAGGATCGAGACAGAGATAATTATTCTTCCATTTATTTTTTATGCCGTAATAATTTGTGCCGCTTATGGCAACTAATTGCCATTGTGCACTCCACCAACCGTTATCAATTTCCGAACAAGCAGGCGGGCCGTTTTGAATATGGAGGTAGGTGCTTTTCCAAACGTTTTTGATCTTTGAAAAAGCCTGTGCATCATTTGCATTTGATTGCCCATTTTGAGCTGATGCCATAGTGCCTGCACCATTCATTAATAATGTTGCCGTTATCTTTGGCAACTCATTTAAAGGAACGATCATGATACTGTTTGTACTAATCGTTTGCCCCGGTTTTATCCAGTAACCAATTTGTACAAACCTTTTATTATGAACAGTTTTATTACTGGCCGCATCTTTGTCCTCCACA
The DNA here is from genome assembly GCA_038203525.1 of Chitinophagales bacterium. Taxonomy (GTDB): domain Bacteria; phylum Bacteroidota; class Bacteroidia; order Chitinophagales; family Chitinophagaceae; genus Limnovirga. Next base: position 16,828 of record JBBRDW010000056.1, read on the forward strand.
TCGGCAAGTACATTACAAGTAGTTGCCTGCAGTGTGGCGGTTTTATTTGTAAGCCTTGCCCCAGTTGCATTCGAACAATCGAAACGTACAAGATCTGCGGATATATCGTTTAGCAAAGTGAAGCCTTGTTTGTATAAAATAATTTTTGCTTCGGTAGTTGTATTGGTAATGTAAAAGTGAATATAGTACCTGCTTAAACTGCCTTTGTCTTTTACATCTTTTTCTTCAGCACTTTTTATGGTATAGCCCATTTGAAGGCCGTTTACAGTAACAGGCATTGCATCTGTAACTGCTAAGGTTTCCTGGGCCATTACACTACTAAAGCCAAGAAAAAAAGTATATAGAAATAGTACAGTATTTTTCTTCAATTTGTTTTTTTTGTTTAATTACGGCATTAAAACCGCTGTTGGCAATGGTCTTATTTATTGCATTTATTTTTACTTAAAGTAACGTTTGCGCACAGCAGGCAGTACGCATTTATTTTAATGTTGCATTTTGCCCAATTGTATTACTACAGTACAAGTGAGTGACACAACGATGTTCAATAGCAGCAATGCAGCCAGTACAAAAAATGTATTTACAATTTTACAAATTCAACCCTTCTGTTATTGGCTTTACCTTCGAATGTATTGTTATCTGCCATAGGTTTTGTTTCGCCATAGCCTTTGGCAGTAAGCCTTGCAGCGTCTACGCCCATTGTAATCAACTGCGCCTTTACAGCATCGGCGCGGAGCTGCGAAAGTTTAAGATTTGAGGCATCATCGCCATCAGTATCTGTATGGCCACCCACTTCAAATTTTATTTCAGGATTGTCTTTCAATATTTGTACAATGCCATTGAGCGTACCCATACTTTCGGGTTTAATGATGGCTTTATTTACATCGAAGTTTATGCCGTGTGTAATAATTTTTGTATCGGTAAATTTCTTGCCAAGCATATTCATGCCACCACCTTCTGCAACGCGGATATTTTTAATGATGATGGGTGCATCAACCGAGCCAATGCCTGCAAACTCAATAACAGCAGGCTCTTCCGTGCAATTGGGAAACACTAAAACCCTGCTGGCATCGCAATAAACTTTTATTTGCCCGTTTTTATATGCAACTGCATAATGGTGCCATTTGTTGAAATAATTTGCGTACTGCAGATCAGCGGGAAAAGAGCCGCTTAAACTTTTCTCTCCACAATTACATTCAACACCCCCTGAATTTGTAGCAATCGCAATAAGATCCTGGCGCGTAGAATCATTAAGGTGCAGCCTTACACCATACGCTTCTTCTGTTAAGTAAGTATCAAACTCAACCGTAAATTCCTTGCCCAAATATTTTTTCTTTTTCATCAGAGGGGTTACCCTTACATAGTTGCCATCAGTAAGATAAAAAGCTTCTTCATTGTCTCTTTTGTTCAGTATACCCTGGCCATTTATTAAATCCCAGTGCGAAGGAAATTCGCCATCCTGGTCTTCTGAAAAATTATCTTCAAAAATAATTTTAGAGCCAGGTACAAAATCGTAATTGGCATAAACTTTCAAAGGTGGATCTGTTTGTTGATCTGCATTTGCAGCAGGTGGTGCTTCATTGGATATGTTGTTAACAACGGCCGTATTTGTGGTATCTGTAGTGCCTGTATCGTCAGTACTTTTTTTAGTACCTGCGTTTTCTATTGTTTTATCAACAGTAGTATTTGCTTTATCGGTTGCTTTCTTTTTTGCATTTTTTAGTATGCCGCCAATTTGGGCATTTGCAAAACTTATGCTGCAGGCAGCAATCATTAACAATATATACTTTTTCATATCAGCTTATTTTAAAATGAAGGTTTTCAATATCAATTGCAGCATCGTTATTTACCATTAAACGAATCATATAACCGGCGGGTTGCAGGTTACCATAGCCGAATAAAATGCGGTGTTCGCCTTGTGCAAGTATTTCATTAATCAACATCCTTACTTCCACATTTTCATCGCTCATAATTTTAAGCACCACAAAACTTTTATGCGGAAGTTTAAAATGTATATGCGCTTCTCTTTCCCTACCGGGAAACACTTCTAACACATATCCACCGCTTGTTTGCTCCATTGGTTATTTTATACATCCGCTAAAATAGATTTGTTGAACACAGCTTTTAAAGCCTGTTTGTGTTTGCAGTTTTATGTTTTGTAACTGGTAGCTTTTAGCAGATAAGTGGGAAGAATTTTTTAAGGCCAGGCAATTTTATTGCTATGAAGCTTTATTTGCGTCGCACTCAAAGCTTCATTTATATTCTTCTGCCCGGCTCAAAAAAATATTGCAAATAATTTTATAAATGCAGCTTTTTCAGAAACTCTTCTTTTTTTCTTTTTGAAACGGGAAGTTCGGCGGCGTTGCTCATGAGTACGGTGCCGCCATCGCCTTTTATATAGCGTTTTATTTCGTTGAGGTTAACGATATAGGAATGATGTGTACGGTAAAAAGAATGTGCTTCCAGCAGTTCTTCAAAATCTTTGAGCGTTTTGGAAGTTACGAGTTTGTCGTTGTTTTTTAAATGCAAAGTGGTGTAGCTGCCAGTGGCTTCGCAAAAAAGTATATCGGTAATATTGATGAAAATAACGCCTTCGGTAGTGGCAACAGAAAGCTTACTGTAAGGCTGTCTAAAGTTGCGCAGGTTGGTGAATAAAAGATCGATCTGTTGCTGCCTTGAGGCCGACTGATGTTTTGCCTTAAACCGCTGAACAGCCTGCGTAAGCTCCGTTTCATCGATTGGCTTTAGCAAATAATCGAGTGCGCTAAAACGGATGGCTCGAATGGCATACTGGTTATAAGCTGTAGTAAAAATAATATCGTAGGCAATATCTTTTGTTGCTTCCAACACTTCGAAACCATTTTTACGGGGCATTTCAATATCGAGAAAAACAAGGTCGGGTTCATGCTGGCGTATGAGTTTAATTCCATCTTCAGGTTGTGTGGCAAAAGCTGCAACCTGTATATCGGGGAATTGTTTCTTCAGCATTTTCTCGAGCAGGGAAATGCATTTTTTTTCATCGTCAATAATAATGGCCTGTATCATACGGTTGTTTCTAAAGGTATAAAGATGGTGATAGTTGTTCCTGCGGGTTTGCCCTGTTTATCTGTTTTATCTTCGATGGTTAAAAGCTGTATATTTTTTTGTTCCATCAACTGTAACCTGTCGCCGGTAATTTTCATACCCATGGATTGATGAGTTAATGTTCTTGACACATTAATCTCTGCTGAACGCAGCCTGCCGATACCGTTATCGCTGATAACCGCTTTTATAAACAATTCGTTTGTTTCTTCAAAATGTATGTCAACATTTTTATCGCCATGCTTATGGCTAAGCCCATGTTTAATGGCGTTTTCAACAAATGGCTGTACCAGCATGGGAGGAATTTTTACAAAATCTTTATCAGTTTGATCACTTACGGAAACTGTAAAATAAAAATTTTCGAAACGGAAAGATTCGAGTTCAAGATAGAGCATAAGATAATCCAATTCCTGGCGTAGCGTTATATATTTTACGTCAGAAAATTCAAGCACCAGCCTGATGAGTTTTGAAAACTTGCCAAGATATTTTGCAGCCGCGTCTGTTTGGCCGCTCACAATGCTTTCTTGTATCGAGCTTAAAGAATTGAAAACAAAATGTGGGTTCATCTGTGCTTTAAGGGCTTTCATTTTTAAACCTGCAACTTCGTTTGCAATGGCAGTTTTCTGTTCCTCTTCCTTACGTATTTTTTTAACGCGCCGTGTGAAGACGATATAAATAATTACTGTAGCTAAACATATGCAGACAAGATAAAACCACCATGTTTTCCAGAAGGGCGGCTCTACGGTTATGTTCAATTGCAATTCTTTTTCAAGCCATTCGCCTGATGCATTGGTGGCTTTTACTTTTAACGTATAAGTACCTCCATCAAGGTTGGTATAAGTAACACTGTTGCGGTGACCTATGTTAATCCATGTTTTATCAAAACCCTGTAACATGCACTGGTAGCGTATTGCAGCAGCATTCTGGTAATCAAGTGCACTGAACGAAACAGTAAATAAATTTTGTTTATATGAAAGCTTTAAAGATTTTATTTCTTCAATCGATTGTTCAAAAGACTGCTCCACACCAAGAATACTTAATGAAACAAAGTGAAAGGGAATAACAGATTTATTCTTTAACAGGGCAGCCGGATCGAATGAAATAAAAGGTGAGTTACCCTGACCCAGAGAAAAAATAATATTGCCTTTATCATCTCTAAATATTGACTGGCCAAGCTGGTTAGTTGCAAGCCCATCATTCGCAGTATAGCTGCTGATCATGAAAGTATTTGTGTTAATACTAAAAAGGCCGCCAGAAGTAGTAACCCATAAATTATATTGCTTGTCTTCTGTTATAGCAAGACAATTATCATTGGGCAAACCTTCCTTTACGGTGTAATTGTGAAACTTGTGGTGAATCTCGTCCAACCAGGCGAGGCCGCCATCTGTCGCTAACCAGAGTTTACCTGCATGATCTTCAAACATTCTGTTTATAGCGCCGGGAAGCGAAGTGCTGTCTCCACGTTTTGATGTGTAAACTGTAAAATCATTCGTGCCTTCATTGTACAAATGCAAAGCAGTTCCGGTAATCCAAATCCTCTCTTTGCTGTCTTCAAATAGAAAATCACTTCGGTTATCTTTTAAACTGTGTGGGCCTTCGCCTGAGTTAAAAATATGTACGCTGCTATCGTGCATATCAATCATGTTAAGGTTCTGGTTATACGTACCTATCCAAAATCTTCCTTTTTTATCCTGGATAACATAATCAAGATTATTGGCAGTCAAGTGAATTTTACCAGCCCCACCTTTATGGTAACTTTGAATAAGCTTGTCGTTTTTATCATCGTAGCACCAAAGACCATCCCAGGTGGCAATCCACAAGAAACCATCTTTTGCACGAATTGCATTTGATACTATAGTTGGCTTATCATTTTTATCTTTTACAATTATTTGTTTTTTTATATTGAAATCGGAATCTGTTTGCAAAAGCCCCGTTCCGTGCCAGTAACCAAGCCAATAACTGGCATTGCCCGTTTTATCTTTTTCGCTAAATACATTGTAAAGTGTACTAACTGTAAATGGATTATTGTCATTCGTAACAACTAATGTTTTAAACTGAAGATATGTTGGATTCAATTTATCTATACCGGCATTACTGCCAACCCATACAGACTTATCTTTTAATGAATCAAAATAGATGCAATTAATATAGTTATCGCTTAAACCAGTTGGTACTGCATCATTATGCGTGTACTGTCGAAAATCTGCATCTGTAAGGTTGAAAATATCTTTATCCAATTCTGCCACATACAGCCCCTGGCTTGTACCAACCCAAAGTTGCCTATCCCCTGCAATATTTACAATTTCAGCATCATTGGTAGTAATATTGTTTAGCAGGTGATTTTTTTTATGTGAGGCAGCATCAATTATATACAACCCATGCTGCCAGGTATTCACCATTACCGCTCCATCTTCAAGTGCAACAATACGGCTGCAGATGCTGCTGTCAACAAGGTCATCATAACCGGTGAATTGCTTTGTTGTAATATCAAAACTTTTAATGCCGTGTAAATGGCTCAGCCATATTTTGTTGCCGTAAATTGCTATTCTGTAGATAAGATTATTTTCAGTCGTTTTAAATGGATAAAAGTGCTCAAATATTTTTGTGTTTTTGTTCAATAAAGAAAGCGCCGACCGGTTACTAATCCAAAGATTTTTGTTTTGATCGAACACGATAGAGAGGTCGCAGGATGTAACCAGCGAACCCGGGTTTCCGTCTGCAAAATAGTTGTCACATTTACTGTTATAAGGGTTCAGCATGCTTAGTCCGGAGCAATGTGCTCCAATCCAGAGTTTATTATTTTTGTCTTCCACAACAGCGCCAATGTTATTACCAGCGATAGAAAGCGTGTCAATAATACTATGCCTGAATATATTCAGTGCGGCACCATCGTACTTGTTTAAACCATCAGCAGTGCCAAACCACATAAAGCCACGACTATCGCGAAAAATACTATTTACGCTGTTATTCGAAAGACCGTCTTTTTCTGAGAGATGTTCAAAATGTAATGGCAGTAAAGCTTTGGCTGGCTGCGATTTGCCAGTTGTTGAAAAAAGAAATAATATGGCTGCAATTACAAACCGCATAAATAAGAGCCCAATTTAGGAATTAAAATTTTGGTGAATCCCATAGATATTGAGTCATAATAATTTTTTTGAACCGGGCTGAATAACATCTATGATGCTTTACTTGCGTCGCACTCTTGTACTCAAGGAAGAGATACAGCAGTGAAAAAGGCAATACGCCAATTATAAAATATGTTCTAATTTCATAATTCAAGTTTCGCAATTAACGATTCATGTTCCCAACGAATAAGCGTTCGACCACCGCTTAGGGCGGGGCAAGCTGCAACCAATGCCAAATTAAAATTCCACTGCCGGGTACATAACATTCTCTGCTTTAACTCCGTTATATTTGTCGGCAATATTTATGGCAAATAAATTAAAAAAGAAAACACCTCCGCCACCCAATCCTGACAAACTTAAACCTGAAAAGGAAGTTAAGGTTACGGTAAAAGAGGTTGTAAAAGACGAGCGTACCACCAAGATCGCCGGCGCTGTATGCCTGTTAGCTACTGCTTTTCTCTTTATTGCTTTTACTTCTTATTGCTTCACCTGGCGGCAGGATCAATCCAATGTTTCTAAACTGGAAGATCTTTTAACCACTGAACACGTAAATAATCTGCTGGGTGTGCTGGGTGCTTATATTTCACACACGTTCATTTTCAATGGTTTTGGGGTAGCAAGCTATCTGTTTTGTACCTTCTTTTTTGTGCTGGGCGCAAACCTGCTTTTTGACAAAAAGATTTTTAGCATTGCGCGCAACCTGCGTTACATGATCGTCGGCCTGTTGGTATTGAGTGTTGCCTTTGCATTTTTCTTCAGAGGCCAGGAGTTTCCCTATGGCGGTGCTGTGGGCAACTTAATGAAAGACTGGCTTGTAAAATGGATTGGGGATATTGGCACAGCCGCGCTACTTGGCCTCGCTGTACTAAGTTATATTATCTGGCGGTTTAATCCTGTCTTTAAAGTGCCTGCAATAAAAAAACTAGAGAAAAAGGAAACGGTATCCGCCGCAAATGAAAATATTGAAGATGATGAAAATGCAGATGACAGTTTTATGGAAACTGCGAAACTGTTTATTAATAATGATGCGGAGAAAAATGATAAGAATGGTGATTCAGCGAATAATAACAAACTAAAGAACGACGGGAAAGGGGTGGTAGTAATAATGCCTAAAGCTGCTGAAGAACTAAATCCGATGCACGACTTTTCCCTTAGCGAAAAAGAAGGCACGACAGCCTTGGCAGATGACATACCCGAACCCGTTCCTCCACCGGCAACACCCGCTAAGGTTAGAAAAGTAATTATAGAAGATATGGCCCTCGAGATAAAAGAAATTCAGAAAGATGAGGAATTAGAGGAGTCCAGAATAGAAACAATCTACCAACCGAAACCCGCAAACGAAGATTTGCCGGCAAGCGACTCCAAGCCTTTAAAAGATTACGAGCCTACTTTAGATTTAAAAGACTATCAATATCCATCGCTTGATTTGCTTGAAGCACATGGAAGTGAAAAAATTGTTCAGGATCCTGCAGAGCTGGAAGCAAATAAAAACCAGATTATTGCAACACTGCGCAATTACGACATAGAAATACAGCGTATTGCTGCAACAGTAGGCCCAACTGTTACACTGTACGAAATTGTGCCTGCACCGGGGGTTCGTATAAGCCGTATAAAGAACCTGGAAGATGATATAGCATTGAGTTTGGCAGCCTTGGGTATACGTATTATTGCACCAATTCCCGGTAAAGGAACGATTGGTATAGAAGTGCCCAATGTCCGTAAAACAGTGGTGAGTATGAAAACATTACTGGCATCTGAAAAATTTCAGAACAACACTTTTTCCCTGCCGATTGCCATTGGTAAAAAGATAGATAACGAAAACTTTATTGTTGACCTTGCAAGTATGCCGCACCTGCTAATGGCCGGTGCCACAGGCCAGGGAAAATCAGTTGGTATTAATGCTTTGCTTGTTTCCTTGCTGTATAAAAAGCATCCCTCGCAGCTCAAGCTGGTGTTGGTAGATCCTAAAAAGGTAGAGCTTAGTTTATACCGGGTAATTGAGAAACATTTTCTTGCTAAACTACCGGGTGAGGACGAGTCTATTATTACCGATACAAAGAAAGTGGTTTATACCCTTAACGCCCTTTGCATTGAAATGGATAACCGTTACGATCTGTTGAAAGAAGCCGGCTGCCGCAACATTCGGGAGTACAATGAAAAGTTTGTAAAACGAAAATTAAATCCCCAGAAAGGCCACCAGTTTTTGCCCTTTATTGTGCTGGTAATTGATGAGTTTGCAGATCTTATTATGACTGCAGGTAAAGAAATTGAATTACCTATTGCAAGACTTGCGCAGCTTGCACGTGCTGTTGGTATCCATTTGATTATTGCTACGCAGCGGCCGTCTGTAAATATTATTACCGGTACTATTAAAGCAAACTTTCCGGCGCGTATTGCTTTTAAGGTTTCTTCAAAAATTGACAGCCGCACAATTCTTGATGCCGGTGGCGCAGAGCAGTTAATTGGTAAGGGTGATATGCTGATAAGTTATAACGGCGAAATAACCCGCTTGCAGTGTGCTTTTGTAGATACGCCTGAAGTAGACCGCATTGTTGACTTTATTGCCTACCAGGAAAGTTTCCCCGAACAATACTATCTGCCAATTTACGACGACGATAAAGAACTTGAAAGCAAGGGTCTTGATGCCGGTGACCGTGATGAATTATTTGAAACCGCAGCAAGACTAATTGTGGCCAACCAGATTGGCAGCACTTCGCTGATACAGCGTAAAATGAAACTCGGTTATAACCGTGCCGGCCGCTTAATGGACCAGTTGGAGGCGGCTGGAATTGTGGGTAAAAATGCCGGCAGCAAAGCCCGTGAGGTTTTGATACAGACAGAAAGCGAGTTGCAGGAAAGGCTTGATATGATGTAGCTGCGTCCATTGCACGGTTCAAAAAATTATTACTCCCTGTCAGGAGATTTATGGTGAATAACCGTCGATCATTTTATTGCAGCATTCTTGAGTCGCAATCCCGGCCTTAAATGCGTTTATGCAGGCAGGCGTTCATTGGTTGAATGTTAATTGAGCTTTGATTCTCTCATTTACCAGTAGGGTTTATTTCTATGTTTTGATGGAGGCAAGTTTCACAAAAGCGTGCAGGATATTGCAATACTTTTTGCCATTGCTGAATAAAGGACAAAGCGTATAAGTGTGCGACGCAACGGAAGCTTTATAGCAGCAATACTGCCAGGCCCAAAAACTGTATTTGCTTTTATAATTTTCTTCTTCTCTTTTTTTTTGGCTGTTCTGACATTAAACCATCCAGGAATAAAAGCAGGAGGCCTAAGCCCATAAATGCGCCAGTCATAACCAATATGCTTGTGGAAACACGCTCAATCCCAAGCTGGCTTACATCAAGGAAAGGGTAGGGGAAACGCCCTATTACTGCGCCACGTATCAGCACATACAAAATATAAAACAAAGGATAAATAAGCCATTTAAAAGGGTGGCTCCAGCTGAGAGAACCTTTCTTTACAAAGCCGAACCAATATAAAACATAGGCCACGGGAATGGCATAATGTAAAATAATATCAGCGATCAGCTGAAGGTCTTTTGGGTTCCAAAGATCTTTAAGAACGATATTGTAAACGACAGCTACCACCACAATATAAACCACCATTCCCGATTGTGTAGATGGTGCAGAAAAAAAGTTGCCCATTCCAGAGCTTGGGTTGAGTACACAAACAGTAAGACCAAAAGCAATGAGCATATTCGTAAGTATTGTAAAGTAACTTAGAAAATTAAACAAGCCGCCGGTTATAGAAAGGTCGTTCGCAATTCTGCTTTGTACAGTAATGTAAAGCTGCAGTGCCAATGCAAGCCAGCCGGTTAGCGCTATTATGGCCATAAAGACAGTCGTTAATTTATTCGTTTGCTTTTCCAAAATGATCGTTTTTTAGTATTGTAATTTTTCAATTAAGGCGGTCAAAAGTATTGATGATTTTATTCGAAAGTTCAATACGGCAGTTCTAAATTATTTCATAAGTCTGGCTGAAGAATTTGAGGGCATGGTTCCTTGCGCTTTGAAACTGTTCTAAATTAAGATATTAAAGGTAGGGTTAGCAAAACTAGATGTAAAGGCTGAGGCAGCTTGATTGTATTGATATGAAAAGGCAATCATCATAAGCGTAAATCGTAGAATCAGGTATACAAAAGATCTAATAGACCGCCCGGGGCAAATTATTAGGGAGTACCTAATGCATAAAAAAAATGCAGACAGGCTGTGCACTCGAAAACAAATGAAATTTTTTCTCAGATAATGCAATGGCAACGATGTTGACCGAAGACAGACGATTGGCATAAAATGAAACCAACAGGCTTAATGCAAGAAGCTATGAGCGGTATTCATGCAATGTAGAAACCTTAAGACAAATACCAGTTTTACAAATTCTGGTAAACGCTTTTATCATTAAATGTCTATACAGTTGCTTAGTATGGGCAAGCCGAAGGTTCAGCCGCAGAACAACGATGCCAAGCCTGAAAAATACTTACCAGACATTGCGCGGGCACCAGTCGCCGTAATTGTTCCCGAGCAAAAAGCCGATAAGTATTTCATGGGTTCCTTTGCTTACGGTGTTTAAAAGCGAAGAAGTAAAATCGTAGGAGTAGCCAATATTCAACGTGCTGTTTATATTTAAACCAGCCATAACCGCAAAGCCATCTTTAGGGCGCAAAGACGCACCCGCCCATAAAAAATCGCGGTATTGAAACTTGGCATTTATATCAATGCTAAGCGGCACGGGATTTACATATTTTACGGTAACAGATGGCAGAAAGCTAACATCATCGCTTAGTAAAAGTTTATACCCGGCCTGCAGAAAAAGATGTGGAATAAGTTTTCCGCCAACAATAACCAGGCTGTCGCCACCAAGCTTACCATCATTAAATCCTAATTTCTGCGGTACGATCTGTTGTGCAGCAAGGCCAGCAAACCACTGGGCATTATACAACCAAACGCCCAGGCTTATATCGGGCTTTATGGTATTGATAAAAGCACTGTTGGCCACCACAGGATCAACCGGGTAAGCTGTACCAAAATCAAGCTCACCGGTTTTAAGACTCATGTTCTGCATACCCAGCGATACACCCGCACTAAAACTGGTAGTCTCATTTAAAGGCAGGTGATAGGCATAGGAAGCATAGAGCGCAAAACGGTTCAGCGGGCCGGTTTTATCGTTAAGCATGGTAAGCCCTAAACCATGGTGTGGGTCGGTTGAATGATATTCCTCCATAAACATCCGGCCACGTGGGTTCTCGCCTTCGGGCCTGAAGCTGGTGGCGTTTTCCCTGGCCAAACCGCTTTTTTTAAGCGGTCCCTGTATGGTTAGGTAAGTAGTAACCGGTGCACCATCTAAACCAACCCACTGGTGGCGGTGGCTTATTTTTACATCGGTATAATTTTCAATACCGGCAATGGCGGGGTTGATAATAAAATTGTTGAGTATGTATTGTGTATAGTAAGGCCGTTGCTGGGCAAACGCTAAAAAAACACAACAGGTTAGTGGTAAAAAAAATGTAACGGCTTTCAATTTCATCCTGCTAAAATTAGTATTTCCCTTTTTAATTTATTTTATTATTAATACGCTTTTTTCTGCTGCATATTTTTTTTGAGCCCGGCATTTATTTTTCAT
>JBBRDW010000057.1:0-28158 GCA_038203525.1 Chitinophagales bacterium
GTAGCCAGCGGCATACACGACTACCTGATGCAGCAAAGCCCTGAATACATACAGATATTTAATTCTCAACAGAGCACCAGCAATTATGAATTACAACCTCAATGATATTTCCGAAAAGCAGGAGAAAGTGTCTTCGCTTAAAGCCCTGCGAAAACTGTTGTTGCTGATAACAGAAGAGCGCAGAAACCTTTTCCTGGCAATAATAGCGATCCTTGTAAACTCGGGTATTAACCTGTCCGGGCCGTTTATTGTGGGCCACGTAATTGATACTTATATCGTGCATAAAAATTTTGATGGCGTACTGTTTTGGGCGGGCATTTTGCTGGGCATGTACCTTGTTGGTTTTGTAGCCAGCTATCTGCAGTCGAGGATGATGGGTGGCGTAGGGCAACGCATGTTATTTAAATTGCGCAATACCATTTTTAATAAACTGCAGGAGTTACCTGTTGCTTTCTTCAATCAAAATAAAGCTGGTGACCTTATTTCGCGAGTAAATAATGATACCGATAAAATTAACCAGTTCTTTTCTCAGTCACTGATGCAGTTCATCGCTACCATTGTAACCATGACGGGTGCAGCAATCTTTTTACTGTCCATTAATCCGGAGCTTGGCATGACAACTTTGTTACCTGGGTTGCTGATATTTATTATCACCAAACTGGTTTCGCCCTGGATCAAGAAAAGAAATGCAGTAAGTATGCAACGCACCGGCGGACTTAGTGCAGAGATACAGGAAGGCTTGCAAAATTTTAAAGTGATCATTGCTTTCAACCGCAGGGATTATTTTAGAAACCGATTTGAGGAAGCCAACAAAAGCAACTACAGCAGCGCCGTTGCAGCCGGTATTGCCAACAACATATTTATTCCCGTGTATGGATTTTTTGCAGCAGTGGCGCAACTGCTGGTACTTACGTTTGGTATTTACCTCATCAGTACCGGTAAATTCTCTATTGGGTTGCTGGTAAGTTACCTGGCTTATGCCGTTAACTTTTATAATCCGTTGCGGCAGTTGGCGGCATTGTGGGCAAACTTCCAGGTGGCTATGGCAGGCTGGGACAGGATCTCTTATATTTTAAGCATGGAGAATAACCTGCCCATATTACCCGCCGCAACTGTTGAAAAAAGCAATGGCGCCATTATGGAATTTAAAGATGTTTCTTTTGGGTATGATGATGGTAAAGAGATATTGCATCATGTGAGTTTTACATTAGAGCCGGGCAAAACCTATGCATTGGTTGGGCCAACCGGTGGAGGTAAAACAACCACGGCATCGTTGATTGCAAGGTTGTACGATCCGGTTAAAGGCCTTGTGCTGCTGGATAATAAAGACATCCGCAGCTATCAACCTGCAGAGCGCACTAAAAAGATTGGGTTTATTGTACAGGAGCCATTTCTTTTTACCGGCACCGTTAGAGAAAATATTTTATACGGCAATGAAAAATATACTGGCTTTTCCAATGAACAATTACAGTCAACTTTTAGCGATGCAGGCCTGGAAAGCCTGCTGAGTATTTTTGAAAAAGGGTTGGATACAGAACTGAGTTCCAGTGGCGACAGCATAAGCCTTGGACAAAAACAACTGATCGCTTTTATGCGGGCCGTATTGCGCAATCCTGCGCTGTTAATACTTGACGAAGCCACCGCAAATATTGATACCATTACAGAACAAATATTGCAGAACATATTGAATAAACTGCCCGCAACAACAACCCGTGTTATTATTGCGCATCGTTTAAACACGATTCAAAATGCAGATGAAATATTTTTTGTAAATGCGGGCGAAGTAATACGTGCAGGCTCTTTTGAGGATGCGGTAAATATGCTGCTACACGGCGAAAGAAAAAGCTGATGGAGTTATAAGATTTATTTTTATTGGACCGGCTCTATAACATTAATGAAGCTTTACTTGCCACGCTCGGTTCACAGTTCCGTTTTCATGGCGACATTTAAGCGAAGATTATAATACACAGGCAAAAGTTGACTGTTAATTGAAGAGAGATGTTTCGAACGTAAAAGTGTGCGACGCAACGAAGTTTAATGGATGATCCAAAGCCGGGCCCAGAAAATTTTTCATGCTTAATTTGGCTGATGGAATAATGTTACCTTCCCCTAAAGTTTTTATCATGAAAAAAATACTGCCGATAATAGCGATCCTATGTTCAGTCAACAGTTTTGCACAAACACCGAATTATCCTTTTCCGCACCATACCGTTTATACAACGGGAAGTATTAAGCCCAATAACTATTCCCAAACCGGGCTTGACCAGCAAGTAAAAGATTATTATGATACCTGGAAGGCAAGGTATATTGTGCAGGGCTGCGATGCATCACAATATTATATCTGGTACAACGATCTTGGATATGATGGCAATGCTATCTGCGTAAGCGAGGGGCAGGGATACGGCATGGTGATTACCGCGATGATGGCTGGCTACGATGCCAATGCAAAACAGTATTTCGACGGGTTATACCGGTGGTACAAAGCAAACCCCAGCACGGTTAACCCGGTTTTGATGAACTGGCGGCAAACAAAAAAGAACTGTGCCAGCAATGGCACCGATGCTGCTACTGACGGCGATGAGGATATTGCCTTTGGCTTGCTGCTGGCCGATAAACAATGGGGCAGCAGCGGCTCAATTGATTATTTGAGTGAGGCCCGAAATATCATTAATGCCATTATGCAGAGTGAAGTATATAACCAGTCGTCCTTTTCATTGCAGCTGGGAGACTGGGCGCACACGAGTGCAGCATACATGAATGGAACAAGGCCCAGTGATTTTATGTTTGACCATTTGCGCTGTTTTACAATTGCTACCAGCGATACGAGGTGGAACAATGTGTTGAAGGAAAGTTATTCGCTTATTAAAAAAATGCAGCAAAAATTCAGCCCGGCTACGGGATTAATTCCTGATTTTATTGTTAGTACTGACAGTGTGCCAACACCAGCTGGGGCCAATTATCTGGAAAGTGATTATGATGGTGATTATTATTACAATGCCTGCCGCGTGCCATGGCGCATTGCATGTGATTTTTTACTGAATGGCAGTACCGCTGCAAAAAAAGCCTGTGACAAAATAAATGGCTGGATAATAAACAACACCGATAATGAGCCCGCAAAAATACGCGGCGGCTATTTTTTAAGTGGAAAAAATATTCCCGGTAACAATTACCAGGACTTAAGTTTTGTTGCGCCTTTTGGCCCAAGTGCTATGACGGGCTCCACAAATCAAAAATGGTTAAACAGTTTGTGGGATAATATAAAAGGGGTTACTGATTTAAACCGCGATGGTTATTATGGCAATACGATAAAGATGATGTGCATGATAATCATGAGCAGCAACTGGTGGGCACCCAGTCAGGTTGCTGCAGCACAAATAAGTTTTAACTTAGGTAATGTAAAGCAAACGCTGCTGCAGGATGTACTTATAACACCCAACCCATCGAAAGGTAATTTTATTTTGCAATGGAATGCTGCAGGTAATGAAACGATGCATTTGAGTATTGCTGATAACAACGGTAAAAAGGTATATAATAGAGATGCAGCGATACGCACCGGCATTAATAAAATTGCGGTTCAGCTTAACAACACAACTGCCGGTATTTATTTTTTAACACTGCGGACAAATGAAGGCAGTAGAAAAATTTCTATATTGATAGAAAAATAATTTCCTCCACTTTTATTGCTGATAAGAGTTTTTTTTGTGCAGGCAGTTTAAACTACTGCGCAGCCGAATACAATTACCAGCCTTACAAAAGTGCGACGACCGCCTTGACGGGGCAAGCTGCAAAAACCGATGCCATATTAAGAAGCAGCTGGTCTCAAAAAAAATTCAATTTTACAGATGTGTTTGGCAAACAAATTTTGCAGCGTTGTTGCTAAGCAATTGCCTTACTTTATATGGATGTTTTTTAGCTCATCATCCGAACCAGTCATTTGCCAGCGAACCAATGAAATTGGAAGGATGCCAACATTATAAAACGAATCGAAGAAATTATAAAGTTTGAAATTATTGAGTTGTTGCCGGCCCATATCCATCACCAAATGTTCAATAAGATATTTGCCCGTTACATAGCTTGTACCATAACCCGGTTGGCGCAAATACAAATGTTGTTCAAAGCCAACGAGTGTTTCATCACCTGTCCATCCTTTGGGCGTCCATTCTACCTGGAATTTTCTGGCCTGTTCATAATTAATCATGTTCGCCTGTGCATACAACGAGGCCAAACCACGGGCACAGCGCTGCGCCAGCATAATCCAAACCAATTCACGGGCACGTGGATTATCATCCCAAAAACCTGCATGCATTAATGATTCTTCCATAAACGTTGCCAGCCCTTCTGAGCGCTGCATCCACATGTTGTAGGGCAATACCTTACTGCGAAATAAATCAGGATGCGGTTCCTGTTTCATTCTGGCAATTTCGAACCAATGGGTAGAATGAGCGTACAATACTTCCGGGGCACGGAAGCTGATATTCGCAAAGAAATTTCGTTTCTCTTCCGGAACAAATTCGCCTATATGTTTGC
Source organism: Chitinophagales bacterium (assembly GCA_038203525.1). GTDB lineage: Bacteria > Bacteroidota > Bacteroidia > Chitinophagales > Chitinophagaceae > Limnovirga. The sequence goes on from JBBRDW010000057.1 coordinate 4,528, forward strand.
GAAGCGCTGGCTCCATATAATCCTTCACCGGTAAAATTTCGTTCTGCTTTAAAAAGTTCATGAGTTTTGTTACAGACAAATTTGTTTGCTGAACAAACTGCTCCTGCGTTGAAATTGCTTTAAGCTCAGGAAGATTTTTATTGCGGTCTCTTTCTAATTGTAAAGACGCATTGGCCCGGGTTAATTCGCGTTTCAACAGCGTAACTTCTTCTTCCCATGACAATGGAGACAGTAACACATGCTGCGAATGCCAGGTATAGTTTTCTTTTCCAATACCGGAAGCTCCGTTTTTATTGGGCAACTGTTTTTCAAGCCAGGCAATGAATTGCAAACACGAAGTTTCTGCATTTGCAATAGCATCATTTATTGCTGCGCCATCGTTCCCAGTTTTTGTTTTAAGTTCGTTCAGCATTGTTACCTGGTCTTTCATATCGCTAATACCTGCACTCCACAAGTCACGGGCATTTCCGGTAAGATTTATTCTGGCTTGTTTATATAATGGCGGAATAATTTTTAATTGAGCAGTTAGTTTGTCAACATCGTCAGCTGATAGTGGAAAAGCATAGTTCCATAATTCGATAGCAGCATTACTGGTTGGCCCTTCATGGTCGGGGGTATCGCTTTGCTCGTTAAAAATAATCGCGTAAAAAGCGGGGTCACGAACCCATGGTTTTAATATGCGGCAATTGTAATCGAATGCGTTCATTTCGGCCCGCAGTAAAACGAAATCCACTTTTTGTACTAAGGGCCAGCCTGCAGTATCAATCTTTGAAAGACGGTTCCTGTATTGCTGCAAAGTTTGCTGGCTCTTTACAATGGTTTGCGTACGGTAATCGGGAACTCCATTGGGTAATTTGGTTTGTTCCATCATCTTCAAATCTTTACCTAACTGTATAAGTGCATTATACGAGCCTTGTGTTGTTTGCCGGGCACTAACCTGCATGGTTGCAATAAACAGCAACATTATTGTTGATGCACGAACCAGTTGCCAGAAATTTATTTTCATTTTTAACGGTATTATTATTGAATTGTAAATTGATAAATTCCAGGATGCAGATTTCAAAACTTCAAAGCCTTTTGGCAACATACAAATGATAGCAGCGTGATTACACAGGAAAATATGTAAGTACTTATATTAAATTCCGATGTTTGGCTACGATCAGGCACGCAAATGTAAACAGCCCTGCAATAAAAATATCGAAATAATTACTATGAGCCGGGTTGGTTGTTAGAATTGTTCCGCAGGGTGCTTCGAAACAAAGATAAATGCCAGTCTGCGACCGGATTCAACCTACCTATATTTACTCCTTAGTGCAAATATGTATTGGCTGTTCCAGCTCAATATATAATCAGAACGTACAAGAGTGCGACGCAACCTCAGTTCAATTACTATGTAAAAGCCGGGAGCAAAATTCCAGGATTTGTTATGTTTAAAACGTTCTTCCAGATGCAATGGAACACCGGAAGAACGCTGAAAAAAGGTTCACTTTATTTTTTCCAAACCGCACCAACCCCTGCGTCCCATAATGCTTTATTAATTGAGGGCACATCTTTATCCAATATTTCATCGCCCCTGTTTTTTAGCACCATCCACTGGGCATTTAAGTCTTTCAATAAATCCAATGAAGACTTGTTCACTCTTGGAATATCGCTTTCTGTTTGATTAATCAGGAACATATAATTGCCCGTAAACTTATTGTCGAAATTTTCCGCATCATCGTAAGCCTGTGACTTGCGCTGTACCATATCATCATCCCAGGCTTTCATCTTCTTAACCAGTGCCTGTCCGTCTGTCTTTAAGGTATTGTATTTGCTATCTGCGGGCAGTGATGCAACCAGCGTTTGCAACTGTTCTCTTTTTGCATTCATGCTGTTAACCATCCTGTGCATTGCTGTTAACGCAGTTTCCATACCATTCATTACGGTATGGTATTCTTTGTAGCCAGCCGCTGTGGTTGCGTACAAAGGATTGGCAAGTATTTCACTGGTAGCATTAACTGTTTGGTTGCCGGCTTTTAATGTAACTGTGTATTTACCCGGAGAGGCTTTATGGCCCCGGTAGCTGTTTTCAAAATCTATTTCTGGAACTCCGGGAATTGTTGCATACCGCATATCCCATACAAAACGATTGAGCCCCTTTTTCATTGAAAGGATTGGCTCTTCCGGCGGGCCTCCAACATATTTTTTATAGGTACTATCTGCCTTTGAGCTAAAACCACGAACCATGTTTCCGTCAGCATCTTTAATTTCCATAGTGAGCACCGCCGTTGAGTCTTTTAGGTCTGGCAGCTGATAATAAATTACCAAACCGGTAGCAGGATTTACGCCGTTGAATTTATCGAGACCAGTAAAGTCTGCTTTGGCATCGTCAAGTTGGCTGTAACTATTTACAAGGTATGCCGGCGATGGCTGATAAACTAAAAACGAAGCTGCATCTTTCTTATACTGTTGTATTAAGCTCAAATCATCCAGTATCCAGAATGATCTGCCTGATGTGGCAGCAATTAAATTACCCTGGTGAATGCGCAAATCTGTTACAGGCACAATGGGTAAGTTCAACTGAAAAGGTGTCCAGTTTTTTCCGCCATTCCATGAAATATATAATCCTGTTTCGGTGCCGGCATACAAAAGGTCTTTTCTTTTATCGTCTTCTCTTACTACTCTGGTGAATGCACCATCGGGAATACCATTATTTATTTTAGCCCATGTTTTTCCATAATCGGTCGTTTTATACAAACCGGGTGTATGGTCGTTGAATTTATACCGGGTGGTTGCAATGTAAGCGGTGGCTTTATCAAAAGGTGAAATTTCTATTGCATTGATTAAACATTCCTGTAAACCCGCAGGCGTAATATTCTGCCAATGTGCCCCGCCGTCTTTAGTCAGGTGAACCAGTCCATCGTCACTACCTGTATAAATTACGCCTTTTTCAAATGGCGATTCAAGAATATAGCTAAGGGTACCATAATTCTCCCCTCCTACTCCTTCGTTTGTATAAGGCACACCTGCTTTACCCTGTTTTTCTTTTTCATTTCGGGTGAGATCAGGAGAAACCTCTGTCCATGTTTTGCCGGTATCTGCTGTGCGCAATAGGTATTGGGCACCATGGTAAAAAACATTGGGTTCGTGCTTGCTCCAGATAATAGGAGCATTCCAGGTAAACCGGTATTTCATATCTTTTGCGTCACGGGCCTGGTACTGAATAGGCGCTTCCATAATATTTGTACCAGCATGTGATTTGGTGTCGAGCACATCAATAGTACCCGCATAACTACCGCCCAGCACATATCTTGGATCATCGGGATTAAAAGCCAGGAAAGCACTTTCGCCACCTGCAGAAGATGTCCATTCTGATGTACCAATGCTGCCACTGCCCAATGCCCTGCTGACAATGTTTACCGTACTGTTATCCTGCTGGCCGCCATAGATATGATAAGGGAACTGATTATCTACATTTATGCGATACATCTGCGCAGTGGGTTGATTATCCTGACTGCTCCAGGATTTACCCTGGTTAAAAGTAATAGCCGATCCGCCATCATCCGAAATAATCATATTGTTGCTATTGGTGGGGTTTATCCAGAGGTTGTGGTAGTCGCCATGTGTAGAGGAAAAATCTTCCCAGGTTTTTCCTCCATCGGCGGAACGCATCGCCTGAGCGCTCATTACATAAATGGTATTTTCATTCAGAGGATCGGGAAATAATTTAATATAGTACCAGGCTCTTTGCGTAAGGCGGTGATCGCTGGAAACCTGGCTCCAGCTTTTACCTGCATCACTTGAAACATACATGCCCTGTTTTTCATCGGTAAAATCGCTTTCTATCAGCGCATATACTTTTTCTGAATTGGAGCGGCATACAGCGATAGACATTTTACCCATTTCTTTCGGCAAACCTTCCGTCATTTTATCCCAATGATCACCGCCATCTGTTGATTTATACAAACCGCTACCCGGGCCACCGCTTATTACCTGCCATGGCAAACGACCATGATCCCACAGGGATGCGTACAGTATTCTGGGGTTGTTCATATCCATTGAAAGATCGGTGCAACCCGTTTTATCGTTTACAAACAAAACATTCTTCCAGGTAACACCTCCATCGCTTGATTTATAAATTCCACGTTCCTGCGATTTGCCATACAATGCTCCCTGTGCCGCCACATAAACAATATCTGGGTTTTTCGGATTTATCACGATACGGGCAATTTGCTGTGTAAGGTCAAGACCCATTTTTTTCCAGGTTTTTCCTGCGTCGGTAGATTTATAAACACCGTCGCCATAGCTCGTCATTACATTGCGCACCGCATGTTCGCCCATACCCACATATACTACATTAGGGTCGCTTTCGGCAACACTTACCGCGCCAACAGAACCTGTTTTAAAAAAGCCGTCAGAAATATTACTCCAGGTAATTCCCATGTCTTCGGTCTTCCAAACGCCGCCACCGGTGGTACCTTGGTAGTAAGTAGATGGATCGCCAACTACACCGGTTGCTGTTACAGAGCGCCCACCCCTGAAAGGGCCAATGCATCTCCATTTTACAGGCTTAAAATAATTGTTGAATTCATTGGTAGAACTGTCATTTTTGGTTTGAGCATTAATACTAAGGCTCAACAAAATGATGGCAACAAAAAGCAGTGTATTTTTTAACATTGATTGTGGAATTAGACCTGAAATATAAATCATATTTTGAAGAATTATGTTTCAATCTCGCCTATGCAATATTCTCAACAACATAAGCATTGCTATTAATAACAGCGGTGCCGCCTTGTTTCAAACCCATTAATTGCCTGCCCAGCGGAGATTGCGGAGAAATAGCAGTAACGGTAATTCCGTCAACAACGGCTTTGCCCAGGCCAATACTTACAAACAAAAAACCTTTACTGGTTTTAACCAGGCTCCCTAAAACGATGTGTACCGGTATTAAAGCGGGGTTTATTTTTTCTAAAATGGCTTTTTGTTCCAGCGCGTCTTTTAACTGCGAACGAATGTTTGCCTGTTCAGTTTGTAACATGGCCAATGCCGTTTCATGTTTATCACCGGCAGTGCTTTTTGTTTCATTGGTTCCGCTTTCTTTAAGGTCGGCAAGTACCTGCTGCAGCAGGAGCATCTTTTCGTTAATAACCTGCAGATAGTGGGAATGTATTTTTTGTTTCAGTGTCATAGTGTACTGATAAAATGGTCTAAATATAACAGAGGCTTATTGCAAAAAAATTCAACCGGCAAATTATACGGCTATTATTCCCTAAAATTAGGCATGAATTATTCTCGTGTAGAAATTAATTATTTTGATACCAGCTTTGTATTTTCATAGCATCGCCTGTTGTGTCACTCGCTTGTACGTTCGGAACTCTATTGGGCTTTTATTGAAGCGTAGATTGAAGCAAAGAATGTTGATCAGGCGACCAATATCGGCGAGGCAGCTACTCCGGATGGTTGAAAATTTTAAATTCATCTGCCGAAACCAGTGCCTGGCTTTTTGACCAAAGCTTAATAATAAAAATTAAAGTTTGGTTTTGTTCGTCAATGCTGCAATTTACCTGACACAGCATGAGCGCTGATGATCTTTACAATGTTGAGCCCAATTATCGGCTATACCAATATTAACTGCTGTTTATTTTTGACTCCCAAAGCTTATATTTATGGCATGAAGAAAGGCTCCCTCTTTTTAATGTCGGTGTTGTATGTTGGGGCAGGCGTAAATCATTTTTTGAACCCTGAAATGTACTTAAGAATCATGCCTCCCTGGCTTCAATGGCACAATGAGTTGATAGCAATCAGCGGTGTTTGTGAGCTATGCTTTGGCTTGTTACTTTTATTTCCTTCAACAAGAAGGATTGCTGCTGTGGGTATCATTTTATTATTGATCGCTGTTTTTCCCGCTAATATTCAAATGATGCTTAATTATTGGAAGGAAACAAATCCCAACCTGTGGGTATCAATAATCAGATTGCCTTTGCAAATAATATTGATTTGGTGGGCTTATTCATTTACAAAAAACAGTAAGCTAAAACCTAAAGAGGGTAATAAACAATAGCGCGAAACAGGCGTTATTGTTTATCAAAGCAATGCCACATGGTTTCAATCCCATTAATTACGTGCCCGGCGTAGATTGAGGGCAAATGACATTAACCGCAATTCCATTATTAAAGCCGTTTTTTTTGGATACCAGCTTTATATTTTCATGGCATCGCCGCTTGTGTCACTCACTTGTACGTTTGGAAATATATTCGGCAATCGTGATAGATACAATCATACATGAGTCATCAATACACAAAAGCGAAAAAGGCTTTTTTACCACAGAGTAATAGTGTTTTTTTTCATAGCGTAACACAGAGAAACGCTTTACAACGCTGGGCTTAAGTCTACATTACACTATGGTTCTGTATTTTGTTCAATTGAATTACCAACTGTACAAGAGTGCGACGCAACGGATGCATCATTCATATTCAAAAGCTGGGTTCAAAATGGCTGTTCTGTTTATTTTGAAAAGATCCGGTAAGATAATTTGCTGTACTACACATACAGCTTAACCGGCATTTACCATGGGTATTACTTTGGCGCCAATGAGTTCAATAGCCCGCATCAACTTTTCATGCGAAAGGCCGGCATTGTCCATTTGAAAACTGAGGCGCGAAATTCCGCCGAGGGCTTTACTGTGTCTTATTATTTTTTCTGCAACTTCTTCCGGACCGCCAACAATCAATGCGCCCAGCGGGCCCTGCTGCGCATCGAAACGGGCTCTTGTTACAGGTGGCCATCCACGCTCTTTACCAATACGGGTAAATGTTTCTGCATAACCGGGAAAATAATCATTCACGGCTTCTTCGGTGGTGCTGCCAACATAGCCCAATGAATGCAAGCCCACCTGCAGTTTTTCAGGTGCATGGCCAGCTTTTATTCCCGCCTGACGGTATAGATCTATCATCGGTTTAAACCGGTGTGTTTCGCCGCCAATAACGGCTACCATTAAGGGCAAGCCCAGCGTGCCGGCCCGTACAAATGACTCGGGTGTGCCGCCAACGCCAACCCATATTGGCATTGGCTTTTGAACAGGCCTTGGATAAATAGCCTGGTTCTTTAACGCCGGACGAAACTTACCCGACCAATTGACTATTTCATTATCACGAATGGTAAGCAGCAGTGCTAATTTTTCTGAAAAAAGCTCGTCGTAATCTTCAAGGTTGAAACCAAACAAAGGGAAAGATTCGATGAATGAACCTCGGCCCGCCACGATCTCTGCTCTGCCATTGGAGAGCAGATCGAGCGTTGCAAATTGCTGAAATACCCGAACGGGATCGGCAGCACTTAAAACGGTTACTGCGCTGGTAAGCTTGATGTTTTTGGTTCTTGATGCGGCAGCGGCAAGTATTAAAGCAGGCGCTGAATCTAAAAATTCCTTCCTGTGATGTTCGCCAATTCCAAATACGCTCAATCCATGTTTATCGGCATGCTCAATTCTCTCCAGCAATTGGGTAATTACCTTAGATGAATCGCTATTAATTTTTCCGTCTAAAGAAGTACCGGAAGCAAAACTATCAATGCCAATTTCCATAATGCTGTTTTTAAAAGAAAGTTTTAATAAGGCAATTAAGTGGCTGGCCCCAGCTGCATTAACAGGCTGCAAATCCAGTAGCTTATTTCTCCTGGCCTTCTCGCCAGAGCAGGGCACCGCCTTTTATACCATCGCGGTTATTGGCGAGTAAAATGTTTTCGTCCAGTTTAAAATCTATATTTTTTGCATTGCCGCCACTTATGTAAAGGCGATCATAGTTATAAACTGTTTTTAAAATATTGATCACTTTTTTCAGCCTTTCGTTCCAATGCGCTTTTCCCTTATGTTCATAAGCCTGCTGCCCCAGGTAAGCATCGTAGGTTTTATTGGTTTTTATCGGGTGCTGCCCAATTTCCAGGTGAGGTAATAATTTGCCGTTGTTAAGTAATGCTGTGCCAAAGCCGGTGCCCAGTGTAATTACCATTTCCAAACCTTTTCCACTTACCACAGCAATGCCCTGCAGGTCTGCATCGTTCACCACTTTTGCAGGCTTTTGCAGCATGGCCGACAATGCTGATTGCAGGTTGTAATCTTTCCACATTTCTGTACCAAGATTGGGGGCGGTTTTTACAACACCATCTTTTACATAACCAGGAAATCCTGCAGATATATAATCATACGCAGCAAAATCCTTTACCAATGTTTTTATTACCGCCATTACATTGGCGGGCGAAGCAATAGCGGGTGTTTCCAGTTTTTTATAATCTGAAATGGAAACACCATCCTTGTTTAAGATGGTTGCTTTTATATTCGAGCCTCCAATATCTACCGAAAGTACATTCATGTTGTAAAGGTTAATTGAGTGGATAAATATAAAGCATGCAAATTATTTTAAGGGAGAATATTATTAGCTGTTTTAAGATAGCTATTTGATTGGGTGTAACTGTACCATTGTAAAGATGAATTGCAATACGTTCTGGCTTTGCCTATATTTTACCCGCTGCAAAAGAGAAGGCGTAAAGTTTTTTTTGGAGCCCGGCAGTGGGAATACTATGAAACTTTTGTTGCGTCGCACTCTTGTACTGAAGAATATCGTGCGTCATTGCGGGGAACGAAGCAAGCTCCTATCATTCGAATTGTGCGAACTTAATGTTATGCCAGAAGATTGCTTCGAAGGCCTCGCAATGATGATTCATGTTCCATACGTACAAGCGTGCGACGCAACGGATGCTTAATTCTTTTACGAAAGCCGGGTACAAAAAATTGCCTTTTATTTATTTTAAAAATACGACATAAGCATTACAAAAACAGGCTGAGCAAAGCTGCGGTAATTGCAGCCGCCAATGTGTTTAAAAAATTAACGGTGTTGTTGCCAATAATATTTTTGCGCTCTAAAGTTGCGCCGAGCAGCGAGTCGGTGATGTTTCCAGCGGTGCCAGCAATTACAATGTAAAAGAGGTTGATGTTAACGCCAAAACCAACACCATAAACCGAACTGATGATTATACTGCCTGCAATACCTATGAGGGTACCTTCCAAACTTATTACGCCGTTGGCACCGCGGGAATCTTTTTTAAACGTAAGAATATTATAACAGTTGCGGCCAAAGACCATACCCAGCTCCGATGATAAAGTATCTGCTGTTGCGGCGGCAAAAGAAGCAGCCATAATAACCCTTAGCATATTTGTTTGTGAAGGAAATAAACTTACGAGCAGACCCGCACCAGCCGCCACGCCTGCATTTGCCAGCACCTGCCCGGCTTTTCTTCTTCCTTTATTTTTTTCTGCCAGCCCAAGCGATTCTTTCGCCGGCATTTTAAATGCTGTGGCTGCAGAACCCAATATAAAAAAAACAGCCAGCATAACCACGCCGGTATAACCTGCCCCACTAAAGATGAAAAGGCTTAAAAGTACACCAGTAAATGCAGCAGCATTCGTAAGCTTACCAATCCTTGCGCTAAAAAATGCACCAATAGCAAGTATGGGTAAAATGAGCCAGTAGTCAGTAATCATAGCTGTAAAATAAAAGATTAAAGAGCTAGGGTTAACATTTGAAATGAACGGTATTATTTGGTTAGCAAACAATAAAACATAAAACAGGTACTTGTTTTGCAAATATTAATTATTCATCACAAAAAAATAAACAAAATGAAAGCAAAAATCTATGTTCCTGCAATTGCCATTATTTTATCGGCAACTGCAATGCAGGCAAACGCTTCTACAGTTAAAGAAAATCTGAAAGAAAAAGTTGCCGCTATGACTACCGAGCAAAAAGAGGCCCGCGGCGAAGCAATGAAAACAAGGATAGCCGAGATCAAAGAAATAAATAAGTCTGACCTGAACAGGAATGACCGCAGAGAAATGCGCACAGAGCTTAAAGACATGAATAAAGAAGCAAAAGCAATAGCCAGTGGTGGCGTATATATAACTATTGGTGGTATATTGCTGATCGTTTTAATATTGATTCTGATCTTATAATCACGGTATCTTTTATTAGCGAATCTGTATTTATTAAACTAATATCAATGATGATTTTTCATTTAAAACAGTTACTGGTTTAAAGATTAATCATCATTTTTTATTAACATCTAAAGCCGGATGCAACAATGCACTTATCAATTTAAAGTTGGAAGCATATTTATAAATACTTTATAACAGCAAGATTGTACGCAGAATTTAACGCGTCTGGGGAAAAGAGTCTACAAACCTACATTGGACTTTGCAAATTTTGTCCGGCGGAAATAAAATTTAGAAATAAAGAATTATTAGTTTTTGCTTCAAATAAACCAACCCTCGAAACTGCTAAATTAAAGCCCGGTAAATTTTTTTATTAGCCCTGCATTTACCCTGCTTTTTGGCCTGGTTAGCGCACCTGCGTAAGTTCTCCCGTTTGTAAACAGCGGCTTAAATTATTTAGCCCAGCAAAAAAGATTTTTTACTTTTTTTGAATAATTTTTTGTTTGTAACTTTTCATCCGCTCTCCCGTATGTATTTTTTTACGTATCCAAAAAAAGTAGACAATGTCAAAAGATCTTTTCAAACAAACTACCGGCCGCCGCAAATTTTTAGGATCAGTTGCCAGCAGCGCCGCGGCCTTTGGAATTACATCGCTGGCAACCCCATTAAATGCCGGTGCTGCACAGCATTATGCGGCAGAAACAGTTTCTGATGCGGATGGATGGTTCAAAAAAATAAAAGGTAAACATCGCATTGTGTTTGATGCTACCGGCCCACATGAAGCATTTCCTTTCGCGTGGCCAAGAGTTTTTTTACTTACCAACGAGGCAACAGGCACTCCCGAAAAGGAAAACAACGCAGTGGTAGTTTTGCGTCACAACGCAATTCCATATGCAATGCACGACCGCCTTTGGGAAAAATATAAGTTTGGCGAAGTTTTTAAAATAGACGACCCTAAAACAAAAGCGCCTTCAATACGCAATCCTTTCTGGCAACCACAGGTTGGCGATTTCAAGATTCCGGGTATTGGCAATGTGGCCATCGGCATTAACGAACTGCAGAATAGTGGCGTAATGTTTTGTGTATGCAATATGGCTATAACTGTTAACAGCGCTGTTATTGCACAGAAAACAAATGCCAATGCCGATGATGTAAAAAATGATTTTCTTTCAGGTGTACTACCCGGTATACAGGTAGTTCCATCTGGTGTATGGGCGGTGGGCCGCGCACAGGAACATGGATGCGGGTATTGCTTTGTAGGCTGATTCCCCATTGTGAAAATTTCTTTTGCAGGTGTAAAATATTGCACCTGCTTTTTTATGGTAATCTGCTGTAGAAAAAAGCAGTGTTTTGTACCCGGCGCAGGTATATCCATTAAGCATTCTTGCGTCGCACCCTTGTACTGCAGCTTTGAATGAGCAAGTCCCTTACCGTATCATCACTTGCAACCAACCGTTTGTTGTAAGTGAATTTAATAGCCGCATATTGTTCTGAACGTACAGGAGTGCGACGCAACCGGCGATGCCACGGCTGCTACTGTTTGGCCCAAAATATAAATACTCCTTTTTGTTACGGGAAGGGCCGGCAGTTTACAATAAAAAGAATCTGTTGGGATAAACTATTTTAACTTTTTTGCTGCTTCGTCTTTTGCTTTTTTTATTGGGCCGAACGGACCATACTTGTGCTGGCGTTCGGTAAAGCTGTCGCTATATGGTGGGTAGGGAAAATCGATAGATTTTGTTTCCAGTTTTGGCCAGTCTTGCGGAAAAGATTTTTGCGGCCTTGGCTGCGAATTGACAAATGCGGCAACATCCCATGCCTCATCATTACTGAGTTGCGGGTTTTGATGGGTGGCGCCAAAAGGCATGCAGTTTTTTACGAAACCTGAAAACTTTGTTAACCTGTAAAGTCCTGCGCCAACATTATAACTATCAGACCCCCACAATGGCGGGTATTGATAGCTAAGTCCATCTGATTTTAAAAGCCCTTCTCCATTTTTTTGATGGCAGGTCTGGCATTTAGTTGTGTAAACTATTTTACCTTTTTCAGGGTCTGCGGCACGGTCCATAAAGGGCAATTCTTCTGATCCTGCACCTGTTGGTTTTACACCTTTTGCAACATCTTTACCAATCCATTTTAGATAGGCCACCATCGCCTTCATTTCTTTGCTGAGGGTATCGATTTTTTTACCGTTAAGGCTGCGCTGCATACAATCGTTGATGCGAAATTCAATGGATTCAATTTTACCACTCCTTGGCCGGAAGGTTGGGTAAGTAGACGCAACCGCTGAAAAGCAATTGCCATATAGTTTTGCGCCTGCATCAATATGGCAGTTTTGGCAATTCATGCCATTGCTTAAATGCGCAACAGACCCTTGTGGGCCAAAATAATTAGCCGTATTTGCAATTAAATCTCTGCCATAACGGATAAGGTTACCTTGCTCTGTAGCTGCAATGGAATTAGTATCAGGCGCAACCCAGGCTGGTTTTGCAGCAGTGGTATCCTTTTTAGTTTCAATGGCTTTTTGCTTTGGAGCTTCGTTATTGCAGCTAAAAAATATGATGAAAGAGGTAGCTGATATCATTATTAGTACAATTAGATTTCTCCTGCAATAAGTCATACAGTTTATTTTATGATAGCCAATTGATGAGGAGGCTAAATTAAATGAGTTTCCTGGCTACTTGTATAATTTGATCCGTTGAAATATTTGCAGCCGGACAATATCCGCATGGTTGAATTGATTACCTGAGCTTCTTTGCTGGAAGGTGTACATATAGTCGAGCTGCAGATTAAGATTTTTAATCGGCTGGTAATTAAATCCAACGGTAACCCGATTTTGATCGAACATATTATTTACAATATTCTTACCCGCATTAATCATTATTTCATCTGCTGCCCTAAAGTTCAATGATCTGGTATTGTCCTTTGATTTGTAAAGATTGTAGTCTAATGCCAGCTGATACCTGAAACGGAAATTGAAATTGTAGCCGTCTGTTAATTTGTCGCTGGCAATTTTTCTTAGGTAGCGTTCTTCTATTCTATACCGGTGGCTTAAGGTAATCTTGTCAAGCTTTTGCCTATAACTGAGCTCCTGATAAGGCCTCAATTCGGGCACCCCCAGGGTACTTGTAGAGGCAGGATCAAAAGTTCTTGATTTAATGTAGGCAAACCCCGCACCGGCAGTCCAGTTTTGACCTAGGTTAACATTGGCCATAGAACGTAAAAAAAACTGGAATTGATTGCCATTGTCGAGAAAAAATCTTTCACTTATATCACTTGTAACTGACCATTTTGAAGATAATTGGAGCGTATTGAAGTAAGAGTTCCATGAAACAGGCCTGGTGGTAATTTTTTTGCCGGTTGTTTGTGCTGTGGATGAAAAATAACAGGCTGTGAAAAGAATTACGGATACTATAAATTTGGATGATGATAGCTGTTTCAAAGTAAAAAAGTTTTTTCAAATATATAATTCCTACCGATATAATAGGAATTTATTTAAAAAAATTAAATTTCTTTTTTCATTGCTTCGGCTCTATGCATTATTTCCGTAAGTGTAGCATGTTTAAGCATATTTACTGTTTCATTGCGTACGTCAGCAAATACTGATCGAATACCACAGTTAGCTTCATCTTTACATTCTTCACATCTTTCGTAATAATTGTGTGTAACACACGGCAAGAGGGCAATAGGCCCATCAAAAAGCCGCATTACATCGGCAATATTTATTTCATCTGGTGATTTATGCAGAAAATAACCACCAGCTTTCCCTTTGCGACTACTTAGTAAACCGGCATTTTTCAAGACCAGCAATATCGCTTCTAAAAATTTTCTAGGAATATTTTCGCTTTCTGCAATCTTACTTATTTGAATGGGTTCGGTTCCCTTATTTTCTTTTGCCAGATAAACCAAGGCATTAATCGCGTATTTTGTTTTCTTCGAAATCATGGGCAAAACAATGTTTTCGTAAATTTAGAGAAACCTTGAATGCTTCAAATTTACATAAAGTTTTCGGCTGCAGTTTATTTGTAGCCGCGCAGCACCTAATAACTGTAAACTAAATATCCCCATGAAGTCAATTCAACAGGGTTTTTAATTGTTTCAGTTTTTTTGGTAAAAACATTCTCAGGCATTTTTGGTAAATCAAAACCTTCGATGGTGAAAGACTGGAGTTTACCGGTTAAATTAAGCAGCACTAAAATAGTCTTTCCCCCTGCCTCACGCTTAAAAGCATAAACAGCCTCATCATTACTGGTTTTTAATTTTGTAAAAGATGCATTGGCGGCAAGGGCCGCATTTTGGGTGCGAAGATTTAAGAGCGTTTTATAAAAATCTGCCCTTGCAAATTTTGAGAACTGAATGGTATCCTTATAAAAAAAACTGATACTATCTAAGTAAGGCTCCTCCTGTCCGCTGTAGATAAGCGGCACTGATCTGCCCATTGTTTGGGTAAGCACTGCGAATGGCGCATGACTTGCTCCAGGCATTGTTCCGTAATCGGCTTTGTTCCAGCTGTTCTCGTCATGGTTACTGGTAAAATACATCTGTAAAGCGTTAGCAGGAAAAGTACTGTCAATGATATGGTTGATGCTGTCAATGTAGGAAGCACCATGTCTACCCGATGCAATATCAACCATAGCATGAAAAAATTTCCATGGATAACTCAGATCAAACCCGGCAATATGAACCCAGGGCTCTTCAGACTCAGCAACCATTATAATATTCTTCATACCTTTTAATTCAGTGATGCATTTCCTCCAGAAGTCCTCAGGAACCAGGTGAGCCTGATCGCAACGGAATCCATCTATGTCACTTTCATTTATCCAGAACTTAAGGCAGTTGATCATTGAATCAACCAAAGCCGGATTATTGTAATTAAGTTTTCGGGTATCTGTCCAGTCAAATTGTGAAATGGCATTTCCTGTAATACTATCATGCACATAAAAATCAGGGTACTGGGTTAACCAATAATGGTCGCCACCAGTGTGATTGGGGACCCAATCAATAATAACTTTAAAACCCATCTCATGGCATTTTTTTACAAGGGATTTCCAATCGTCCATATTTCCATATTCAGGGTTTACGGCTGTGTAATTTGATACTGCGTAGTAGCTGCCCAACTCACCCTTTCTGTCCACTTTACTAATTGGATTAATTGGCATAAACCAAAGTGTTTGCACACCCATATCTTTTAAGCGCTGCAGGTTTGCCTCAAATGCTTTGAATGTGCCTTCCGATGTATACTGCCTTACATTTACCTCATAAATATTTCCCTGCATTATCCACGACGGATGGCCATCTGTTTTTGCGGTATCGGTGTTTTGTGCACCAGGTTCCACCTGTTTGGGTTCGGCATTGTTGCAGGAAATCAAGACAATGGCAACTACAAGAGCTGGGAGCAAATGACTAAATCGTTTCATATAAAGAGATTGTTCGTTAGAATTATTGAAAACCAAATACTGTACAAACATAGATAAATCTGTATCGTGTACAAAATACACGTAAACAAACTTTCGGAACTATACAATCACATCAAGGAATTTTTTTGAGTCCAGCTTCAGTAACGCCTTTTAAGCTTCACTTGCGTCGCACGCTTGTGCAGTTGTAACTTCATTCAGCCGGTTCATCCTTTATCGGTTCACCAGTTCAAGAAGTTAACTCTACCATAGAACATACGAACTTTTGAACGTTTGAACACGTAAACTGCTGTTTTAGTTCGTGAAAGTACAAGAGTGCGATGCAACAGGCGATGCTATAAAAAATTATTGCCGGGCTCAAAAAAATCCAATTAATTTATGAATTTGATTGCTATTCGGTTGCATAAATTCCATTTAGCAGAAAGTTTTCTGTTTTGTTTAAATTTTAAAATAAATTTCCAGTCTTTTTTACCAAAAACAACAATAATGAGAAAAAATTTACTCCTTTTTTTTATGGTAGCCAGTTCAATTATTGCTACTGAACTGCTTCATGCCCAGCCAGGTGCCCCTGATGCTGGATTTGGCAATAATGGTTTTGTGCTTACCGGCGTTGGCAGTATTAATAATTCATTTGGGTACGATGTGGTAGTGCAGCCCGATGGCAAAACGGTAGTAAGTGGTAAAGCTACCATTTCCACCGGCCTTACCGATGCTATTCTAATACGTTTTAAAGTAAATGGCCAGCTGGACAGCACGTTTGGCACCAACGGAATAGCACAGGAATCATTTACCAATTACTTCGATAATTTTTCATCCCTTTCACTACAGGCTGATGGAAAATTTGTAGTCTGCGGGTTAAGCAATACACCAGACTCAACTTTTGTTTTATTTGCCAGATATAACTCCAATGGCACACTTGATGAAACTTTTCGCACCAGAAAAACAGCCTTAAGATATTACGGTTTTGGTAATGTTGGGATTGGTACAATTGTTCAGCAGGATAAAAAAATTCTGTTGATGGTGAACAATAATCAGGACGTAACCTTTGATGCCCAAACACAGATAGAGCGCTATAATGAAAACGGAACGGTAGATAACAGTTTTGCAACCCGTGGAAATTACACCTATACCGGCGAATGGTATGCTAAATTTACACAGGATGCAAAGGGCCGCATAATTGCCCTTGGTGGAATTGGAGTAACAAAATTGCTAAGGCTAACACCCAAAGGAGACGTAGACGTGAACTTTGGAACCAGCGGGTTTGTAACAAGCCAGCTAAGTCCGTTCGATGGCCCGGCAAATATTGTAACCCAGCCCGATAATAAAATTTTAGTATGCGGCAGCTACCAGGCGTCAAATTTTTATGACGCGCTGTTTACCGTTTGCCGTTTCAACAAAAATGGCAGTATTGATAATAGCTTTAATAGCACCGGCATTAATACCAAAAAAATAACCGGGCTGGACTATGCGTACGATATAGTAGTTCAGCCAGGTGGTAAAATAATTGCTGCGGGTTTTACCTATGTTGGTTCTTCTGTTTATACAGCTTTAGTAAGATACAATACCAAAAACGGGCATATAGATCCAAGTTGGGGAACAAACGGCGTTGATACTGTTACCACTACATGGGATGGCAAAAAAAATTCTTATGCGGTAGCAGCAGCGTTAACACCTGATGGACAAAAAATTGTAACTACCGGCCAGCAGCTTGGTAAAAATCCATTGAGAAATGAATTTGTAACTGCGAGATTTTTATTAAATCCAGCTGCAAGAGCTGCGCCGCCAGTGTACGCTTCAAATGCGGCAACGGGAATTTTTAATACTTCGGTTTACCCCAACCCGGCTAAAAGCATTTCCATTGTTACATTCAATCTTAAAGATATTTCAGAGGTACATGCATGGCTCACCAATACCAGCGGGCAACAGGTGCTAAGCATTTATAACGGAACCCTGAACAAAGGAACCCAAACATTGCCCGTAGATGTAAGCAAGCTGCCGTCAGGCATTTACTACGTAATAATTAAAACCGGCAATACAAGCCAGACAATAAAATTATTGAGGCAGTAAAATGCTTTTATAACTATTTAGAAAACCGTTTCAATTTATTTGAAACGGTTTTTTTATGGACCCGGTAATGGTATTTTATAGGATCGCCTGTTGAATCGCACACTTGCACAACTGAATTGGAGGTAAGCTGAAAATACATACCGCAGGGGCTGGGAAACGCAGAGACATTCAGTGTATTAGCTCTGCACCTTAGCGCCGCTGCGGTTTTAAATTGATGAATATTGGTCGGAACGCAAAAGAGTGCGACGCAACCGGCGATGCTACCTGTACATTTGCCCGGCTCAAAAAAAACATGCCCTGTTTGCAATTATCTTTGCCCAAATGAGCAAGATGGAAAGTAAAAAAGCAAGGGAGAGTTTTATTATTATGAACGAGCTGGTGCTGCCCAACGATACCAATACTTTTGGCAACCTGATGGGCGGCCGGCTAATGTACTGGATGGATATTGCCGGTGGCATTGCAGCAGGCAAGCACTGCAACGCACCGAGCATGACGGCCAGCGTAGACAACCTTAGTTTTAAAAACCCCATAAGGCTGGGTAATATTGTGCATATTGAAGCACAGGTTTCGCGGGCCTTCAACACTTCCATGGAAATTCACATGAAGGTTTGGGGCGAGGACTCGCTGCACCAATACCGCTACGAAAGCAATGAAGCTTATTTTACTTTTGTGGCGCTCGACCCCAACGGTAAACCACGCAAAGTGCCGGAACTTATTCCCGAAACGGAAGAAGAAAAAGCTTTGTACGATGGCGCTTTGCGCCGCCGTCAACTACGTCTGGTTCTTGGTGGCAAAATGAAAGCAGACGAGGCAACCGAGTTGCGGGCATTGTTCTTTAAATAATAATTAGTTTGCCGTATTCAATTCACGGTTCCCGTTTGACGCTTCATGGTTTTGATACCAGCAAATATTTCTATGGTATCCTGGTTGCGTCGCAATCCGTTCATCAGTAAATCTTTGGGCAGCTTTGGTTTCAGTGTTTGCATCATCATAAAATTAAAAACAGGATATTTGTTTCCAGTATATTGCAACACATTATTACAAAATTTTTGTACGCTTAAATAAAATCTGCATGAAACACTTGCCACTTAATCCGCAAATTTTTATTGACAACCGCAAACGGTTTGCAAAAGAAATGAAGCCCAACAGCATTGCCATTTTCAACAGCAATGACGAAGTATCATCCAATGGCGATGCCATTTACCGTTTTCAGCAAAACAGCGACCTGTACTGGCTTTGCGGTGTAGAACAGGAAGACACGATGGTGATTTTATTTCCCGATGCACCTGATCCAAAATACAGAGAAGTGCTGGTGTTGGTTCGCCCCAACGAGTTAAAAGAAAAATGGGATGGCAAACGTTTAAGAGCAGCAGAAGCAAAAACATTAACCGGGATTGCAACAATAGTTTGGCTGGATACGCTCGATGCATTACTGCAACCGTGGATACATCTCGCCGATACCATTTACCTAAACACAAACGAGAACGACCGCAAAGCAAGCCATACAGAAACACGTGACTACCGTTTTGCAAAAGATATGATGCAGCGATACCCAGCGCATCATTACGAACGTTCGGCTAGAATTATGTTTAGTCTGCGGGCTATAAAATCGAAATACGAAGTTGAAGTTCAGCAAATAGCAATTGATATTACGGAGAAAGCATTCCGCCGTTTACTAAAGTTTATAAAATCCGGCGTAATGGAATACGAAATTGAAGCAGAACTGATACACGAATTTTTACGCAACCGCTCAAAAGGCGAGGCCTATGGCAGCATTATTGCCGGTGGCGACAGGGCAAGAACGCTGCACTATGTTTCCAACAACGAAGAATGCAAAGACGGCGAATTGATATTAATGGATTTTGGCGCCAACTACGGCGGTTACGCAGCGGACCTAACAAGAACAGTTCCCGTAAATGGTAAGTTCACCAAAAGGCAAAAAGAAGTGTACAATGCTTGCCTGCATTTACACAATTATGCAAAAAGTATCTTAAAACCAGGCATAACTATTTTAGGGTATCACGAAAAAGTTGGTGACGAAGCGACGAAAACTTTTTTAAAAATAAGCCTTATAACAAAAGAAGATGTAAAGAATGAGGATAAAGAAAACCGTGCTTACCGAAAGTATTTATATCATGGCATATCGCATCATCTCGGTATTGACGTACACGACTTGGGCACAAAAACAGAACCCATAAAAGCAGGAATGGTTTTTACCATAGAGCCGGGCATTTATATAGAGGAAGAACAAATGGGTGTACGCATAGAAAATAATTTCTGGATCACCAGGAATGGCAATATTGATTTGATGAAAAATATTCCTATTACAGCAGAGGAGATTGAGAAGCTGATGAAACATTCCTAAATCCTCCCTGAAGGGAGGACTTAATACAAACTTGAATTTTTAAATAAAATTATTTCCCTTCGGGGAATAACATGAAACAAATACCTAATCTTTTCACTTTACTTAACCTGGTTTTCGGATGCTTTGCTATTGTTGTTATTTTACAAAATGGCCTGATACTTACAGCAACAGATAATGGCGACTCTTTAATTGTACTTCCCGAAAAAATTTACCTGGCTTCCATTTTTATTGGCTGCGCTGCAGTGATTGATTTTCTCGATGGTTTTGTGGCAAGGCTTTTAAAAGCATCTTCTGAAATGGGTAAACAATTAGATTCTCTTGCAGATGTCGTAAGTTTTGGGGTTGCACCCGGTTTAATTATTTACCAGTTTCTAAGGTTAAGTTTTGCGCAACAGGAAGACGGCCTTGACATAAGCATGCTGTGGCTTTTACCAGCGTTTATCATTCCCTGTGCAGGGGCTTACCGTTTGGCAAGATTCAATATTGATACAGAACAGAGCAATGGATTTAAAGGTGTACCTATTCCGGCAGCAGGGCTATTAATTGCTGCCTTCCCACTTATTTATTGGTTTACAAATGAGGCATGGCTAATACAATTATTACACAATTATTGGTTCTGGTACGCCGTAATTTTTGTGGTAAGTTATCTCATGGTTTCCACCTTACCCATGATGGCATTAAAGTTTCAAGCACCAACCGTAAAAAAACTAATACCATTTATTATTATTGCTGTTATTGCAATTGTAGCAGCTTTTATTTTTCAGTGGATGGCAGCACCTATCACGTTTATCGCTTACGTAATTTTATCTTTGCTTAATAAACAGAAACAATCATGACCTATAATGTTCAGATCAAAGTAATGCCGTTAAAAGATTTATTAGACCCGCAGGGAAAAGCCGTTGTGGGCGCTTTAAAAAACCTTGGTATTACCAGTGTTGAAGATGTACGTATTGGTAAGCATATTACTTTACAAATAGAAGCTGCATCCGAAGACGAAGCTAAAGCCATTGCAGATAATGCCAGTAAAAAATTACTCGCCAACCCGGTTATGGAATTTTATGAAATAGAAATGATTAATTAAAAATGTGCGGATGTGCAGATAGGTGAATGTGCAAATTGAATATCACATTACTTCATCCGCACATCTGCACATCCTCTCATCTTCACATTAGCATGCTTTACCTCGTCCCCACTCCACTCGGTAATTTAAAAGATATTACACTGCGTGCCCTGGAAGTGTTGCAGCAGGCCGATGTAATTCTTTGCGAAGATACCCGCACATCTTCAAAGCTGCTGCAGCATTACAATATTCACAAGCCGCTTTCACCTTATCACCAGCACAACGAACATAAAATTGTGCAGCATATTGCCGATCAGTTAATGGCTGGCAAAACCATGGCGCTAATCACCGATGCAGGTACGCCGGGCATCAGCGATCCAGCATTTCTTTTGGTGCGTGAATGTGTAAAGAACAATATTAAAGTAGAATGTTTGCCCGGTGCAACGGCATTTGTACCGGCACTTGTAAACAGCGGCCTGCCCATAAACCGTTTTCTTTTCGAAGGTTTTTTACCACTCAAAAAAGGCAGGCAAACTTTATTAAAACAACTCGCCACCGAAGAGCGCACCATGGTGTTTTACGAGAGCCCGGTACGACTCTTAAAAACACTAAAAGACCTCATCAAATATTTTGGTGCAGACCGCAATTGCAGTATCAGCCGTGAGCTGACAAAAATGTTTGAAGAAAATTTTCGTGGCACATTACAAGAGGTGCACGATCACTTCTCAAAAAAATCCATAAAAGGCGAAATCGTAATGGTAGTGCAGGGAATGGAATAAAATTTTTTGAGCCCGGCTAAAGAATTTCTATGAGGCTTATATTGCGTCGCACTCTTGTACTGTACCCATTTTATTCAGCTTTACCGTAGCGTAGACTAATGCGAATAAATTTTCGCAACATTAAGATCAAAATAAAATTTTCGATTCGTAAAACACCGCAATCTCCTCCAAAGTTTTCCTGTGTATCGCCGGTACAAAACATTCCTCCGCAGCATAACCAACCGGGATCAATAAAAACGGCTTTTCATTTTTAGGTCTGTTCAAAATCTTTATAAGAAAATTCATTGGCGAGGGAGTATGCGTTAGCGCCGCTAAACCTGCATTATGAATAGCTGTCAATAAAAACCCGCAGGCAATACCACAGCTTTCTGTTACATAATAATTTTGACGCTTTTTATTATTTTCTTCAAATTCGTAACTGCGCTTAAAAACAACAATTAAGTAAGGTGCCATTTCCAGAAAAGGCTTTTGCCAGTCGGTTTGAAGTGGTGCAAGATCCTGCAGCCATTCTTCACTCATACGGTTTTTATAACTTTCAAGTTCTTCCTGTTCTGCCGCTTCGCGAATTTGTTTTTTTATCTCAACGTCACTAACCACACAAAACGTCCACGGTTGTTTGTGTGCGCCCGAAGGCGCTGTAGATGCGGCTTTCAGAATGTTTTCAATTACTTGCTTTGCAACAGGCTTATTACTGAAATCCCTTACTGTTCTGCGCATATCCATCCAGTTATAAAATGTTTTACTGCGCAGCAGCATTTCATCTTCGCTGTATGTTTCTTTTTGATAAGCTGTAAAGGGAAACCCATTTACGATCTTTAACTGCGGCATTTAATTAGTTTTAAGCAATGTACGGATAATGTATTTTTTGCTCAATAGAATATCAAAACCTTGAAGAGTCCCGCCCTGGCGGGAAGAAAAGCTTCATAGTTTTGTTTTGTTTGGTACAAAAAAATAAGTATTACCTAACAGCAATTTAATAAAGACTTTTCAGCTTTAACCAACAGCAGTAAGTATCTAATATTTTAACAACAGCCACTTTTTTGTTTACATGCTGCCTTAGGTAACAATTAGTAAACACATAAAATGGGTTACCTTCTTTAATGCCGGGTATAAAGAACGTAAACGATTACATCAGGGCCAAGCATAGATACAAAACAGCCTGATTGTAAAAAAAATTGATGCCTGCTGTTCATTCAGCCGGCAATTATTTTTTACGACGTATAACATTTTAAAATTTAACAAAAATGAAAAACGCAATAAATATAAACAATACAAAACGCATTGCATTTGTAATGCACGACGATAAAAAATCTGAGCTGATAGAATGGTCTTATTTTAATAAAGATCTTTTGGTGCAGCATGAGATTACTGCAGCAGGCAATGCAAGAAATATTTTGGAAGGCACATTAAATAAACCTATTTCAAAATTACCGGATGGAGAATTTCATCTCATAAGTTCTTTGATAACAGAAGGAAAAATTGATATCATCATTTTCTTTTGGAACACCAACGAAACGCAGATGCAAAAAAATGGCATTAAAGCGTTACTGCGCACCGCACTTGCAAACAATGTAATAGTTGCATGCAATAAAATAACCGCGGAGTTTATTCTTCATTCTTCTTTAATGAACAGGGAAAAACCAAAAGAAACGCCAACCTATTCAAATCTCATTGAAGAGAATGGAAGAGCGCAGAGAGTAAAAGTTGCGTAAGGCAATATTTTTAATTAAACTATTTAGACTATGAATTTATCCCTTTCATATAGCAACAGCAGGTTACACCGCATTGCAGTGAGTGTTTTTTTCTTTGTTGCCGGCCTTACTTTCGCAAGCTGGGCAAGCAGAATTCCTGATATTAAAACAAAGCTTCAGTTAACAGAAGCAGGCCTTGGTGCAGTGCTGTTTGCACTGCCTGTTGGCCAAATGGTAAGTTTACCACTTTCGGGTTGGCTTATCTCACGTTTTGGCAGCAGACAATTAATTACCGGCGCC
>JBBRDW010000058.1:0-27705 GCA_038203525.1 Chitinophagales bacterium
TATAAAAATATACACCCATACCGGAATATTTTTACCAACAATAACCAGGTATAGGTAAGCAGAAATAAAACAAAGCCCGGTTAACATTACAGGAATTACAAAAGGCTTTTTGTTCCGTATATTTTTCACCGTCCAGCCAATACAAAGAAAAAAAAGTGGGATGGCCCCAATATAAATCGCGCCAAATATATAGGGATTAACACCATACTTTGTACCCAGGCTCAAAAACCATTCTTTAAAAATTTCCCACCATTCCATTTTGCTATTTTTTAGTTTATTATGAGGTTGTGATTTGGTTTGTATGATTGCAACGTGCTCACTCTTGTTCAAAAAGTACAAGAGTGCGACGCAACAGGTGATTAATAGCAGCAATGCAGCTTGGCTAAAAAAATTTTTATATGCTAAATCCTGCTTTCAATATTCTGATATCATACAAACCTGAAAAGGAATTTCAACAGTTTTTTTAAAGTGGCGGTCAACTGCTTTTCCTTATGTTTTACGATGATCATTTGATTTACACGGGAGGCTACCGGGTATGGATAAATCTTATTAAAAAGATCGTTTATACCAATGCCTGTATAGTTTGCAAGTATTAATTCCTGCACCAGTTCGCCGGCATTAGGAGCAACCATACTGCCGCCCAATATTTTTTCTTTTTTAAATAATCCTCCCTTGCTTATGTACAACACTAATTTACCAAATTGATAACTATCGACAATGGCCCGGTCATCTTCTTCAAAGTTCATCTCCAGTTTTTCAAAGGAAATATTTCTTTTCAATAATGCGGCTTCGCTTAAACCAAATGTTGCCACTTCGGGATCGGTGAATGTTACCCACGACATAAAATCGTTATTCAATTTCTTTTTAAATGGAGAAAAGAAATTATTAAGCAGAAGCCTGGCTTGTTGCTCCGCAGCATGGGAAAACATGAGCGAACCCGAAACATCTCCACAGGTATATACGTGTTTATTGGTCGTTTGTAGATATTGATTCACTACAATTTTTTCATCTTTTATCTGTATAGCTGCCTGTTCAAGCCCTAAGTCTTTTAATGCAATTTCTCTTCCTGTTGCAACAAATACTGCATCAAAACTTTGATTAAAATCGCTAACTCCTTTTTGCTGAACGATAGCCTCATTGGCGCTGGTAAATTCTTTTACTTTGGCATTCAAGTGAAAAATAATCCCTTCTTCTGTTAATTGCTTCATCAGAATAGCACCCATTTCCTTTGCATCGTGTGGAAGAATATTTTCACCCCGATGAATGATGGTAACCTGGATGCCTAAACGATTGAGGGCCTGGCCAATTTCAATACCGATCGGACCGCCACCAACTACCAACATTCTTTCTGGCATCTCATTTAAAGCAAAAACGTTTTCATTATTAAACTGTATTACTTTTTCTATTCCCGGCACAGTTAAAGCAGCAGGTCTTGAGCCTGTTGCTAACACTATTTTATTTGCAGTATATATTTCTTCACCCACTTTGATGGCGGAGGAAGAAATAAAATGAGCCGTTCCTAATACCACGTCAAGCCCTTCTTTTCGCAGATAGTCTGCATTCTCATGCCGGCGTATGATGGCTTGTTTTGACAACACATATTCAATGGCTTTATTAAAATCAGGTTTGCCCGAAATGGTATATCCAAAAAGTGCTCCCTGTTTGGCCTGGTGCATCAACCGGGATACATGAATGAGCGCTTTGCTGGGTACGCATCCGTAATTGAGGCAATCACCCCCAATATGTTCATCGCTTCTTTCAATCAACAACGTTTTAAGGCCAACCTTTGCCATAAAGAGCGAAATACCAAGGCCGCCGGAACCTGCACCTATCACAATAATATCGTGCTTCATTTCATTCATGCTTGCTTTTATTTAAATATCTTTTTATTATTCACGATGGCCGGATGAATTTTTTATAAATGCTCACGAGCGCCTGTTGCGAAGCGCCAAACACATAAGCAAAGTAGATGTAGAAAAAAATACCCTGCATTCTGTAAATCCCGTTCACCTTGTATTTACGGGCAGAGGTGGTTACATAACCTGCAATAACTGCAAATCTCCCTTTCTTACGAATGCGGTGAATAATTTCCTGATCTTCCATAATCAATAAATCTTCCCGGAAACCTCCAATGGAATCAAAGACTGATTTTCGAACGAATAAACTTTGGTCGCCAAAACGAACGGCATTTACATTAAACCGCGTAAACCAGGCATTGGCTTTTAAAAACCAATGATTATAATCAAAGCGCAACCTGTAACAGCCGGCAACATGGCCAGCATTTATTTTTTCCAATATATCTTCAACAAATCCTGTTGGTGGAATTGAATCGGCATGAAGAAAATACAGGACATTACCAGCGGCAGCTTTTGCGGCTGTGTTCATTTGTAATCCTCTTCCGGCTTGTTCACTTACAACAACTTTGGCTCCATATAAATTTGCAATTCTAACAGTATTGTCAGAACTGTTTCCATCGCTCACAATTATTTCAACAATCAACTCTTTTCCTGCAACTGCTTTTAAGTAGTTGAGCAATACCGGTAACTGCGTGGCTTCATTTCTTGCAGGAATGATAATACTTATACTATTATCGTGCGTTATACCTGAAGATCTGACCATGTTAGTTTTTACTGTTATTTCTAAAATATCTTTAAAGCTATTGCATCAAAAAATATCAATACAACAAAACTTATACATTTTTAATCACGGTCTTAAACCATGCCATTATTTCTCTTTACCAAAGCAACTACATCTATTTTTTGTACAATTGCATCGTTTTATTTCCTGATAAGTGGGCGACGCAACAATTGATGCATACTGATTTTAAGCTGGGTAAATAAATTTTTTGAAAATAAAAAAAAGCGTTCGGATAACATATTCCGTCAAAAAACTTATTTCGAATAAAATTTTCACAATATTTGTAATCTAAATAATTACTATGAGCAATAAAGAAGACCTGAATGTTTCAAGATTCCTGGTACTGCTTGGAACCTTATTTTTAATAATGGCAGCTGTGGTAATAATAGCGGTAATGGTTTAAAAATAACTTACCTGCGGCATCGCCCAGTGACACCATTTTATTATTATTACAAAAATTATTGATGCCATCCTCCAGCTTGAAATTTGCTATTGCGGGTTGTGGCAGAATAGCCGAACGCCATGCCGAACAAATACAGCGTTATGGTTCACTTATCGCTGTTTGTGATGTAATCCCTTCAAAAGCTGACGCGTTGGCCAACCTTTATAACTGCAAAGCATATTACAGCCTTGCAGATTTATTAGATACTGAACAATCTATTGATTTACTTGCTGTTTGTACGCCAAACGGTTTACATTCAGAGCAATCTATAATGGCCCTGAATAAGGGCATACATGTGCTTTGCGAAAAGCCGATGGCAATAACTACTGCTGATTGTTACAGCATGATTGATGCCGCCAATCGAAATAACAAAAAACTTTTTATTGTAAAACAAAACCGGTTTAACCCGCCGGTAGTTGCCGTAAGAGAGCTTATTGAAAAAAGACTAACCGGTAAAATTTACAGTGTGCAGCTAAACTGTTTCTGGAACCGCAACGACGCTTACTACACTGGCTCCTGGAAGGGCACAAAATCGATGGATGGGGGTACACTTTTTACACAGTTCAGCCATTTTATTGATTTACTTTACTGGATGTTTGGCGACATAAAAAATGTACAGGCAATTACAAAAAACCTGGCTCATAACGGTACCATTGAATTCGAAGACACCGGTATAGTTAATCTTGAATTTGAAAACGGCATAATAGGTGGTATTAATTATACCGTAAACAGTTATACAAAAAATATGGAGGGATCTATTACCATTTTCGCCGAGTATGGTACTATTAAGATCGGCGGACAATATTTGAACGAACTAGAATACCAGTGCTCAGACATATTTGAAATTAAAGATTTACCTGTGGGCAACAGAGCAAATAATTATGGAAGCTACACGGGCTCTATGAGCAACCATGACAAGGTTTATCAAAATGTTTGCGAAGTTTTACAGAACGGAGCCACGATGTATGCCAATGCGTTAGACGGATTAAAGACTGTAGAAATTATAGAAAGAATTTACTTGGCTTCCAATCAGTTATAAAACTTAATCCTAAATAAATTGTCGATAGGAGGAGGGATAGTTTACAGATTAGTATATCTTTATTCAAATTACCTACTTAACATAATATTAATTATAAGAAAAATATTATGTCAACTTTTTTGATATTACACCATCCATTGATTTCATTCTTTACCAATAACCAATACCCCAAATTGCTGTTCGAGCGAAAGAGAATGTTCAAGCAGCGTATCGAATAATTTCGGGCCGTATTTACCGTAATATCCTGATAAATTTTCCACTCTTTCCTGCAAGTTGTTGCCCGGAAACAAAGCGTCTTTTATTTTACGAACCTGCAGCAATTCAGTTTCAAATTTTCTTTTTTCGGCCCGGAGCATTTTCTTTTCAAGCTCCTGCAAACGCTTAGTCGCTTTGGTTTTTAAAGCAACAACATGATTGTTTAAAGTTGAGTCTATCTTATTGGCAATCGACGCAATTTCATCATACAAGATTTCAATTTTTTCAAGTTCGCCGTTTAAGGAAAACCTGTTAATGCTTTGATTTGCCAATACTTTGTTCATTATTGCATGCTCTGAAAGAAAACTGTCTTCCAATTTTAAACCAATATTTTCAGTTTTGGTTTTCCATTTTTCTTGCACCATTAAAATGGAATTACGCAGTATAAGCATCGGATATGGTACATCGGCTGCTTCAAAAACATTTTTTAACTCAAGCCAGTAGGCCAGCTCGCCCCCGCCACCAATAAAAGCAATATTGGGCAGAATGGTTTCCTGGAAAACGCCGCGAAGAATAACATTTCCACTAAAGCGCTCCGGGTATGTATTTAATTCTGCCAATATTTCTTCCAGCGAAAAATGCAATGCTAATGATTTAACCACGAATTGTTCACCGGAAATTTCAATCCTTTCCCTTTTGTCATCAATTAAATAGAACAGGTTTAACTCCCTTCCACCGGCTTGCACTTTATAGAGTTTGTCCAGTGCGTCCAGTGTTGGTTGAACGGCTTTATGAGAAAATTTTTCCGTTAATTCTTTCACCACAACACCGTTAAAAAGTTTCTTTAACGCAGCATTGTCCGGTATTAAAACGATCAGCCCGTATTTCCCAAACAGACTGTGCACCAGTTCAAGTGTTGCCTGCTGAATTGTTTTACCCAGTGTATAAACTTCCCTAAATAAATCAACAATCTCATTGCCAAAAGGCAACACGCCCAACTGGCCCTGCATACTGCCCATCAAACCTATAAAAGCCTTATCCACCTTCATTCTGCCAACTGCACCGGTTTGTTTGGTTTGCCATTTATATGCTACGCCATCAATCGTTATACTACCCAGTTCATCCAGGTCAGCGTCTTCGCTTCCCATATAATAAACCGGCACAAAATTATTTTCGGGCAATTGTTTCTGCAGCGTTTCAGCAAGTTTTATGGTGTGCAGAATCTTGTATATAAAATATAACGGACCTGTAAAAATATTGGGCTGATGCGCGGTGGTAACCGTAAAAGTATTTGGCTGCAAAAGCATGTCAATCTGCTGTTCCACCTTTGGCCGTTTCAATAATCCCTCGTACTGTTTTGTTAATTGTTGTACCAATACTTCTCGCTGCTGAGGAAATTTTTTTCTTGCTTCAATAGATTGCCGAATCCCATCCAGGTTTACCGGGTATTTATAAAATGGCTTTAGCTCATTGTCTCCGCTAATGTAGTCACCGACAAGCTTTGAGAAAAATCCGGTACCGGCGTAATTGAGGTAAGTACAGTTTGCTTCCATGAAAAATTTTTGCAGAATAAAATATCGGCGGCAATTTAAACCTAAACTATCTTGTATGTACAGCCATTGCACAATCTTTCACATTTCGAAAACAGAAAGCGGGCGGTAGTTTTTAATTCATTTTTTATACCAGCTAATCTTTTCATGGCATCGGCTGTTGCGTCGCAATCCTTTCATCGGTTGTGCTAAAATTTAGCCGCAGTGTAATTTTCTTTGCTGCGCATTGTTCTTAAAGTACAAGAGTGCGACGCAACAAAAGCTGAAGAATGTTATACTGCCCGGCCCAAAAAAAATACCTAAAAATACCCATCACTTTCAAACTTTTTTGCCCCTGGTAAAACTTGCGGTTAGTGCGGCAAAACCTGAAACAATGGCACCAACAAATGCAGTTATAAGTATGAGCACAGACGAAGCGCCGCCTAATGGCAACACATTTGCAATTTTTTGAGAAAGAATATGTTCGTTCGCATTGTCGATAATATAGGCATGTATACCCCATAACAGCAGCAGCGCAATAAAGCCTCCAGCAAAGGCTTTCAGTGGTTTCTGGTGAATGAAAACTGCTACTATAAATGAGGTAACAGCAAAACTCCACCAGGGAAAATAAAGTGGTGCAGCATAACCTAAAAGAGCGGTAAGTAATATGGCTATAAAAAATTTCATCCTGTTTCGTTTATAATTTACTGAATACAATTTTTCCTTTAAGATTGGTTTGCTGCTGCATTTCTTCCCTGTTTGCAAACAAAAGCCTATAATATTTTCCCACAACCCAATCGCTGATAAATGCATCGTAATATTTACTGCCAGGGTTGCCTTCCTGCCCGCCCGGATAAATTCCGTAAGCATTGATTTTATCTGTAAGTTCTACAATCATTCGCCAGCTTGGCCCGTGGTATTTGGTAAAAGCGTTAATGATATTATCGCCACCACCGGCATTGGTAATATTAAGCCTGCTGAAAGCGGGTATTAGCAATAAATGCCTTACACCACTGCTCTTGAATTTACCCCACGTGAGGTGCCCCTCCCCTTCCAATTTTTGCAGCATTTGTACCGCCTGCTTAAAAGAGGCTGTTACATCGTCCTGAATAGTTTCCTTTTCGGGGGTATTAATATTATCGGCAAACTGGTAAGTAGAATCTTTTATTATTCCATCAATTAATGTGCTTCCATCCGGCCAGGGCAATGGCAATGATGTTTGGGCAAACTCATCCGAGTAAGTAACCTTCATTAAACTATCCCACCATATTTTAAATATTGTTGGGCCAGTCTCCGTGGCGTCATTATTAAGGTTCCAGCTTTTAAAAACATCCAGATAATTCTTTTCATTTGCAGTAAGCGTACTGTCAGCAATATATTTAAGCAGCGCGGGCCTTGCAATTTCGGCAAACACATTGTAGTTGCTCGTTTGCAGATGCTCCATATCATCGGTGGTAATATTTTGCATGGCCGTTAAATTCCTGTTTACAATAAATCCTCTGTAAACCGGGTAACTGCCGCCAAGGTAATAAGGATAAGAAGTATCGTAAGTTAACTGATTGGCGCTGCTTACAAAACCTCTTAAGGGATTGTGCATTACCATGTTTTCACTATCGGGAATATTGCCGCGCCATGCATAGTTTGTGTCATCGCCAGGCATAATAAAATCTCCCTGTCCTTTCCACTTTGCCGGAAACTGTCCCTGCTGTTTAATGGCAATGTCGCCGCCTTTTGCGGCAAAGATCATATTCTGTCCGGGGCATTGATAACTGGCAATTGCAGCCGTATAATCATCATAATTTTGTGCGTGGTTAAGCGCATAAAAAGTTTTTAATTCATTGCTTCCGTCATGCGCCTTCCAGCGGCAGGCATAGGTTTTATTGGTATGCAGCTTATCGGGGTAATGCTGGTCGTACATTACCGGGCCCCAAACCGTCATCGCAATATGTTCCGTATCGGATGGCTTACCTCTTATTTTAATAATCTCATCTCTAAAAGTTGCCTGCCTCCAGGCGCCATTGTACCAGTATTCCTGCAGGGTGCTGTCTTTAAACTTCAACTCATAATAATCACGCACATCTCGTTCTGCATTGGTAAAACCCCATGCGCAGCTATCGTTAAAACCAATGATAATGGAAGGCGACCCTGGAAAACTGGCACCATAAGCATTAAAGCTTGGGGTTGAAATCTGCATTTCGTACCAAATGGATGGGAGATTTAAGCCAAGATGCGGATCATTGCAAAGGATTGGTCTTCCACTTTTTGTTTTTGCACCCGATACAGCCCAGTTATTACTGCCGTTATTTTTATCAGGCTTTTCAGGTGCTGCTGCTGGTTCTACTGTTTGTTTATAATTCAGGTAAAGCGAATCTGCATTGGCTGGCGGAGTCATGTTTACACCAGGCTTCACAAAAACGGCTCCTTTCGGGTTAATTGGATCTAAAGAATCTTGTCCGTAAGGAAACAATGCCTGATACTGTGCTTTTGTAAAAACAGATTTGGCATTTGTTTTTTCAAAATCCTGTTCAAAGCCCGCCAGATCGTAAGACATATATTTTAGAAACAAGGCCGATTTCATATTCGTCCATGGCTCCGGTTTATAATTGAGCAGTTTATATTCCAGCGGGTAACTGCTTTCGTCCAGTGAATTGATGTAAGCGTTCACACCGTTAGTATAGGCATCGCAACTTGCTTTTGTAGCTGGATCAGTTTCCATTTCTTTTAACGAATTTTCAGCACCATACACCATTCCCAGCCTCCTAAAGAATTTATCTATTTTCAAAAAGCTGGTGCCATTGGCACTGTCGCCCATTATTTCGCTCAGCCTTCCTCCTGCTGCATAGGTTTGAAAATCCATCTGCCATAAACGAAACTTAGCGTGCAGGTAACCCTGAATAAAAAATGCATCATGCTCATTATCTGCATAAACATGGGGCACCAGGCGATCGTCAAAATAAACATCTGCATTGCCTTCAATACCATCAAATTTCAAATCGTTGTTAAACGAAACATCCGTTGGCTCTGCATTTTGCCAAAACCCTTTTTGTGGAGAAAGAAAATAACCGAGACGTGGAGTTTTACTGCCGCCGGTTGGTATTTGCGAGTTTAACAGTATTACCAAAGCCGCAGTAATTGCTGCGCACACTATAAAAGGGACAATTCTCATGGCTTACAATTAAAGTTTGAAAATAGCATTTATTGGCAGATAAAAAAGTTTTTAAAGACCTAATATAATTTAGAGAATTTATGTACCCGGCCTATGAATATCGTGGCATCTTCTGTTGCGTCGCACGCTTGTGCTTTTAGTTCATTATGAAGCAATATGCCATGCTGCTGTTTTAAACTGGTTAAAAAAACAGGTTACACCGTTACGTTCGCTGCGATAAAAGCTGAATAAAATTACATCTGTACAAGAGTGCGACGCAAGGAACGATGCCCAAAGATTTATTGCCGGGCTAAAACAACTAACCACCCTATTTTTACTGTATTATAATGCTGAACCTGAAAGTTACTATCGTTACCTGAACTTGTTAAGTAATGCTTTGGGCAGCGCTTTTTTGTTTACAAGAACTGAAATGGTATTGATAGCAAAATAGGGCATGCTTACATACACGTACCCATTATAGGGGCCGCGGTTACCATAAGAATTTTTAACAATAAACCAATCTTTACCGGCTGCATCTTTTGCCAGGCCGGTTATCAGCATCAGGTGATCGTCCTGCGTTACCTGTTTATCAAAAAGATCCTGCCTTATTTCCGGACTGAAAGATTGTTCTGTAAAATTGGGAAATGCGGCGGCATCAGTACTTTTGGCCGTCCACATGGCTATTCCTTTTTTTGACTGAAAGCCGCTGTTGCTTACATCTGCATCCCAGGTTAAAGTATAGCCTTTTTGCAGACAGCTTTTTACGGTTTGCATCAACTCATTTAACGGCAGGTTTGTGTAGGCGTTGCTGTTGTAATTATCTGGTACTTCCATTACAAAAGATTGGTACCAGGGATGGTGCGTAAATGAAGTTAGTCCAATAAAATCTGAAGACTTTACGGTAACATTTTCTGCGGCAAAAGACTGTGGCGTGTATTGCCTGCCATTGTATTCGAACTGCGTAGGCGGTTTGCCGATATAGCTTTCGAGAATGCTGATAAAACCGTCTTTCCAGTTGGTGGGTAGTGTGTCAGGGTTTTTGGAAAGTATGTCGTCTAAATAAGCTTTGAGTATGTCGGCCATTTGATAATTGCGGGCCATAATGGTGTCGCGGCCAATGCCGGGGTAAACAGATTGAGGCATGGCTCCGTAATTTTCAATTGCATATAGCATATCCTGCGAGAGACCACCTTCGGTAAAGCGTGTATTGCCCCGGCGGCGCATATATTTTATGGCTTTATCAATGTAAATATTGTAGACCGTAAAAGTCTCGGAAAGATCGAATTCTGCACCTTTGGTTTTTAGCAATTCGCTCTCTGCCATAGCCGTGGTGGAAAAACACCAACAGGTACCTGATGAATATTGGTTTTTTACAGAAGTAGCTGCATTATTTTTTATAACAGTAAACGTGTTCGACTGGGCAAAAGAAGCAGAGCAGAAAATGATGAAAGCAAAAAACAACATTGCAGGCCTCATATATAAAAATTTTAATGACAGATTATTTACTCAAAGGTAATTGAATCGATAAAAGCGCAGGAAGGTTTCCACAATTTTACTCGTTCAGCAGACGATCCACCGTTTCGTAAAACTTTTTCTTATAGGCTGTGTAATATTCCCCTGTACTAGGGCCGTAAAAGCTGGTCTGTATTTCTCGAACCTTTCCTTTTCTATCAATAAAAAGTGTTGTTGGAAAAGATTTTATTGCCGTGAGTTGAGGTAAAGTTTTTTCAGTCTTTTGTTCATCACCGGCTGCGACACCTGTTATAAGCATTGGGTACTGCACATTAAAAAGCTTTTGAAACTTGCTGAGGCTTGCCCGCGACCTTGTTACATCCGTAGTAAGTTCGTAAGCCAGTGCAATGATCTCTACACCACTTGAACGGTTGTTATTGTAGTAGTCTGACAAAAACTTTGTTTCATCCAAACAATTGGCGCACCAGCTACCAAGAAGTTGAACGATGATGACTTTATTTTTAAACTTATCGCCGTTAATTGAAACTGGGACACCTTTTAAATCTTTAAAAGAAAAATTGAGTGTAGAGTCTCCTTCCCGTAAAGACGTAGGTTCGTCTATTGTGGGTAATTCAATATTTTCGTTTCGCTTTGCAATCCAGGTTTCTTTGCCTGTATAACCATTATAAAAAACACCGCCTTCAATGGTGTTTTCATCAGCAATATTCGCTTCAAATAGCTGTACGTGATCACCATCAAAAGAGGAAAGTTTTAGGGAGTCGCCGGTTACAATACCATCGAGATAACGGTAGTCTGCTGAGGGGGTTAAAAAAGTGCCTGAAAGTTTATTGCCGTTCTGGGTAAATTCCGCAACTGCTTTGCGGATAGTGCCATTGGCTCTTGTAATGGAAACATCCCATTTGCCGGTAATATTATTTTTTGCATTGCCAAGATTTGCCGGAAACCGTTCTTGAATATTCGCAACTCCAATTAGTGGCCAGTACTGGGTGGCTGTTGCAGTTCCTTTTATATAGATTCCGGTTATATTGCCGTTGGTTAATATTTTTAGGCGAACAGAGGATTCGAATGCGGGCATGTTAAAAAATAAAGAGTCCCCGGCTTTTTTTATGTCTGTTATTTTTATTTTGTCGGTAGCATTAAGGATGTATAAAACGGTTTTTCCCTGTTCCTGTTTTCTCTCGAGGGCGAAAATTATCTGCTTTCCGTCACGTCGTTCTACTGAAACACGCCAGTTGTTTGTTACCTGAGCTTTGGTAAGAACAACTGCAAGCAAACAAAAAAGAAATGAGCAAGCTTTTTTCATAGTCTATTTTCTAGTTGGCTAAAGTGATAGCTTTTTGAGGCAAATGATGAAAAATGTTCTAACTGTACAAGGGTGCGACGCAACAGACGATGCTACAGGGAACCATTGCTTGGCTCCAAATAAATCTATTGTAAAATATTGCTGCCGGCTTCAATTTTTGCTACATAAGCTTTTAAATCCTTTTGCATAACATGTTTGTAAGCTTTGGAAATTTGCTCCACAAGCTCTTCTACAGCTTCTTCTTTTACCAGGTTAATTGTGCATCCGCCAAAGCCACCGCCCATCATTCTTGCACCGGGTACGGACGCATTGTCTTTTACCTGGGCTACTAAAAAATCCAGTTCGGGGCAGCTAACCTGGTACAACCTGCTGAGTCCATAATGTGTTTGAAACATTTTACTTCCGAAAGCAGTAAGGTTTCCATGTTCAAGATCCAGGCACCCCTGTAATAAGCGAATATTTTCTTCTACAACGTATTTGCACCGGTGGTAAACAATAACGTCTTTATGCAACACATACTGATCGAGCATTTGAATGGTTACATCCCGAAGACTTTTAACAGCAGGGATATGCTGACGTATGAGCGCAACACCTGTTTCGCATTGAATACGGCGTAAATTATACTCTGATGATGCGAGTGAATGTTTTACGCCTGTATCGAGCAAAACAATTTTTATACCATCCATATTAAACGGTTCGTACTCGTATTCAAGGGAAAGGCAATCTAATTTTATTACATGGTTACGTTTGCCAAACACGCTGGCGAACTGATCCATAATACCACACTGCACGCCTGCAAAATCGTGCTCGGCTTTCTGGGCCATTTTTACCAGCGTTAGTTTATCGAAGTTGGTTTCATGAAGTTCGTTCAAAGCAAGTGCCATGGCACATTCCACAGCAGCGGAAGAAGAAAGGCCTGCACCAATGGGTATGTCTGCTGTAAGTGTGGCATCGAAACCTTTTATATTTACGCCTGCAAGTTTAAACTGCTGCACTACTCCCAGCAAATAATTAGGCCATGAAGCAGACAACGACTTTTCGATTGTTTGAGTACCTGTTGAATAATGATCGTTTAGATCAATAGAAAACAAATGAATCTCGTTATCGAAACGGGGAGTTAGAGCGAGGTAAGCGGCCTTGTCTATTGCTGCGGGCAAAACAAAGCCATTGTTGTAATCGGTATGCTCACCGATGAGGTTAATGCGACCGGGAGACCGAACTACCATGGTATTTCCGGAGATGTATTTTTTTAAAGTATCGGGAAATTTGTATCCCTGGTCTGTTAATAATACAGGCATGTTAATGTTGTTTGGATGGGTTTTATTATTCCGGTTGCTAATTTTTTTTCTGTAATTATTGTACTTCGTTTAGTTCCAGGATAACGCTTGTTCTGCCCAAATTTACATCCGGATTAAAACCAACAGTCATGAGAAAATCTCCTGAGAAAACTTTGCCCGATTTTAAAGTAGAAACGGTTCCTGGATAAAGATTGATTTCTTTCACTGTATATTGTTTGTTTGCATCGAGGCCTTTTAATTTAACAGGCTCTTCTGTCGCCGTAAATAAAAACCTGCCAGCGGTAAGATAATTAAAAACTATCGCTTTCCTTTTATTGTGATCCACATACATCAAAGAAGCGAGGTCATGATCGTAAGGACTTACCAGCCGGTATTGATCGCCATGCCAAATAACATCGCTGAATGATTTATAAAAACTGATAGCCTGCTGTGCAAACTTTAAATCGTTATCGCTAAGCTTACTTACATCCACATCCAAACCCAGCTTGCCCATCATTGCAACATCTGTGCGGAATTTAAGTGGCTGTTTACCCCAGTCGGTTACGTGATTACAGCTTGCGATAGCGGGGTAAAAATAAGAATAATCCCACTGTATAAAAATCCTTTCAAGTGGGTCGGTATTATCACTGGGCCAGTATTCAGTAAAGTATTTTAGGGCTTCATAATCAACCCTGCCACCGCCACCGGAGCAGAGCATCATAGGCACTTTCGGGTACTTTGCCCTGAACCGCTGCAGTACCGAATAAAGACCTTTAACATAATCAACATAAAGCTGATTTTGCGACATTTTATTTTTCTCGAGGTATGTGCTATAAGCATTGAATATAACGGAATTACAATCCCATTTCACAAATGCCAGATCAGGGTTTTTAGTGAACAAAGTGTCTAAAACACCGTAAACAAAATCCTGAACTTCGGGGTTGCTTAAATCAAGCACCAATTGGTTGCGATAATAATATTCCGGTCTTTGAGGCTGGCGTAAAACCCAGTCAATATGCTTTTCATATAACTCACTTTTAGGGTTTACCATTTCAGGCTCTACCCAAATACCAAATTTAATTCCAGCAGCAGTTGCTTCTTTTATCAGGTATCCAATACCATTAGGTAATTTCTTTTTATTTTCCTGCCAGTCCCCAAGGCCTGCAAAATCGTTATTGCGGGGATATTTATTGGCAAACCAGCCATCATCTAAAAGAAAAAGATCAACCCCTAAATTCTTTGCTCCTTTAAAAAGACTCACCAGTTTGTTTTCGTCAAAATTAAAATAGGTCGCTTCCCAGTTATTAAGCAACGTTAACCGCTCCCCTTCCCCATCCAGCAAACGGTATTTTCTAGCCCAGCTTTGCAGGTTACGGCTGGCTTCTCCTTTTCCATTTTGTGAGTATGTATAAATAAAACCAGGCGTGGTAAAGGTTTTACCCGGCTGCAAAGTATATTCAGACGCATAGGGATTAATGCCAGCCACCAACCTCAAATGATGATAAACATCTTTTTCAAAATCAATTTTAAAATTACCGCTCCAGGCAAGTGTGCCCAATAAAACATTGCCTTCATCCTCTGTAGCCGGCTTATCTAGCGATAACGAAAAAGTGGGTGGTTGAAAAAGATTGGCTCGGGTGCCCAGCTTGGTATCCAGTGCTTTTATGCCCTGCGTTAATTCGGTTTCTTCCGGTTTCATTTCCCTGGCCCAGCCTCCAAAATATTGTGTAAGAAAATAATGATCACTTGTAAAATATAAATTGGCAGATGCAAATTTTTTCAGCACAACCGGTGCCCTCTCCGCGTGTTTTATTTCGCTCCATTGCTCTGTTACATTTTCTTTATACCAGGTTTTAAAATAAAGTGTTACCTCAAATGGGTAAACCGGGTCTTTTAATACAATACTGGTAAGCGTGGTGTTATCATCCATTTTCCTAACTGTCGAGCTAATGTACTTCAACTCAAGTGAATTATTTCCGTCAGCATGTGTAACCTGTATTGCCGGCTCTACCATACTCCAGGTGCCGGCCGGCGTGTAAATATTATTGCATATCGGCGCATTGCCGTCATCACTTAAACGGGACTGCTGGGTTATGGCCGCATATTCAGCCGGACTTTGTAACTTTTTACCAAAATAAATAATGCCCAGTCTGTTGCTTTTATCAGTCTGCAATACAAGCGCATTTTTTTCTGTTTCTAAAGGAATGGTAACAAGTACCTGTGCAGTAACTTTCAGGCACAGGACCGAAACAAGTAATAATACAATAATCTTTTTTAGCCCTGCAGCATTGCTACTATTGGGCTTATGTTGCGTCGCACTCTTGTGCACAGGTAATTCTGTTGACCAACTCATCAAAAATCTGTTGTTTTGGTTAGCATTAGCGAATCTTATTCCATGGTACATCGTTTCCCGTTTATCTTTTTTTAAAATACTGCCGGTATAAGGCTACTAAAATACATTGCTTTGTGGTTACCGTCGCTAAAAAAATAAACAAGCCAGAAAATCGTAATGCTTAATTTGATTTTACGTTATGTAAATAATGTGACCCCCGGGTAGAATTTAATTGCAATTATTTTACCCGCGCAAAGGTTTGGGTATCTAAATTTTAATACGGTGTCTTTTAGCCGACATCCGGCAACTTTTGTCCGTCTTAGTTTTACAATCATAATATTCTGTTATCATGAAAGGAAAGTATTACTTAAGCGTATTAACTTGAAATTATTCTTTTATGAAAAAAATTTTTACATTAACTGTCTTAGTCATTTCGTTATCTGTTTCACTTTTTGCACAGGACGCTGCAGCGTTGCGCAAAAAAAAATTTAATCTGGAAAAAGGCGGCGTTGCTATTCAGGGATACGATCCCGTTGCGTACTTTAAACAAAATGAAGCAAAGGAAGGAACCAAAGACATGGCTGTTTCTTACCAGGGTATAGTGTATTATTTTTCATCGGCAGAAAACAAAGCGGCCTTTTTAAAAGAGCCTGCAAAATATGAACCTGAATATGGCGGCTGGTGCGCTTATGCTATGGGTGCCAAAGGCGATAAAGTGGAAATTGACCCCGAAACATTTAAAATAATTAGCGGCAAACTGTTTCTGTTCTATAATAAATACCTGAACAACACTTTAAAAACCTGGAATAAAGACGAAAATAACCTGCACGCAAAAGCAGATGTCAACTGGCAGAAAACTTTTCAATAATCTTCCTAAATGAATCATCAAAACCAACCAACATGACACTCAATTTTAAAACAATTGCAATTTGGGTTTTGCGGCTCCTCGCTGCGCTAATACTCTTGCAAACGCTGTATTTTAAATTTACCGCACATCCCCAATCTGTAGAACTCTTTACCAAAATAGGCATGGAACCATGGGGCAGGATAGGCACAGGTGTTTTTGAACTAGTTGCGTCTATACTTATACTTTACCCACGTACCACGGGTATTGGAGCTTTATTAGGCGTGGGCTTAATGGCTGGAGCTATCTTCTTTCATGTAACCATACTTGGTCTTGACTTTGGTGGCGACTATGTGCTTTTCATATACGCCCTGATTACGTTTGTTTGTTGCGCTATACTTACACTTATTTTCAGAAATCAGGTATTTAAACTGGTAGGAATTAAAACCTCAAAAACAAATTATGAATAAAAAAATTACTTTACTTACGCTAATGGTAGCTGCCTTCAGTTTCAGTTATTCACAAAAAAAAGAGTTACCTCGTAACAACCAGTTTATTGATTTTGCAGGAACCGTTGGTACTAACCAGGGCTCTGTGGCGGGGTCTTTCGTTTATAACTGGCAATTGGGCGAAAAGCGCAAATTTGAGCTTGGTGTGGGTGCTAGGTTTACCAGTTATTTTGGCACTAAAAAAGATTTTATAACAGCACCAGCAAAGCTAGCACGCAGTACTACTTTTCCATTCGTTATTGTTTTTGCACAGCAGTTAGAGAAAAACTTTGACACACTAACCGTACAGCGACCATTTACCAACTCTTTGAACCTTAGTGGTAACCTTGGTTATTATTTTAACAGCCGGTGGTATGGTGGAATAAACATAGATTTAATTGGTGTTTCATTTGGCAAAAAGACCAATGCTGTTTTTACAAGCAATGGCGAAACGGTAACAGAACCTGCCGCAAAAGTTGCCCCTTTTAATTTATTACTAACCGGTGATAATGACCGAGGCTCGCTTAACTCCGAATTCTTTCTCAAGTATAAGTTTAATGATCAATGGAGCGTACGCGGCATTTACCAGTTCCTTTTTTCGGAATATAAAACAACTACGGTACAACAGATTGCGCCTGATGGAACATTGAATGACAGGTTTCGTAATAAAGTAAATAGTTTTGGGCTGGGCGTATCTTATACTATACAGTAGCTATTAGGTAACGAAGAATTATTTTAATTAAACGATATGCTTGCAGATCGCTGATTGACAGACGAAATTTGCCCCATAATTAAGCTGATCGCCATGTGCTGAATAATGATTTATAAGTATAAGAGTGCGACGCAAGTAAAGATAAATAGTAGCAATACTGCCCGGTACAAAAATTAAATTTTAAAAAAATAATATGAAAAAAATATTAAGTGTATTAGCCGTAACTATTATTGTTGCAACTGCTTGTACCAAACAAAATGCAACACCAACAGCACCAATAAATGAAACGGTAGATACTACTTCCGCAGGCACAGACCTTAAGTATTCTGGTGCTTTTAGCAACGGCGCAGAAGGCGAAATAAAAGGTACTGCTAACATTTATGTACAGGCGGGTAAATACCAATTGGAACTAAAGGACTTTTCTGTAACCAATGGGCCTGATCTTCATGTATACCTGGCAAAAGAAATAGCCGCCACCAATTTTATTGACCTGGGTAAATTAAAATCTACCAGTGGCAATGAAGTATATGCTTTTACCGGCACCCCGGATTTTATGGAATATAAATATGTACTTATCTACTGCCAGCAATACAGTGTACTATTCGGGCAAACACAATTATTACCTTAAATATGAAAAAAATTACCAGTTGTTTTCTTGTTTGTTTGTCGTGTCTGCTTATTGCCGTTAGCTCCTCCGCTCAAAATTTTGTTCCTGTTGACAATGGCTCGGCAGTAAAATTTACCATTAAAAACCTGGGCATCTCTACCAGCGGCACTTTTAATGGCCTTAAAGGAAAAATTATTTTTGATGCAAGTAACCCGGCTGCAACCCTGTTTAAGGTAACAGTTGACGCCGGTACTATTGATACGGATATCAACGCAAGGGACAACCACCTAAAAAAAGAGGATTATTTCGATGTAAATAAATATCCGCTAATTAGTTTTACATCTTTAAAAATGGTAGCTGGTAACACCACAGGCACGTTTATAATTACAGCGAACATTACTATTAAAGGCATAACAAAAGAAATTTCTTTTCCATTTACTGCTGTTGCAAAAAATGATGGCTATATATTTACAGGAAATTTTAAACTCAACAGGCGTGATTTTAACGTGGGTGGAAACAGTATAACCTTATCAAACAACCTTACTGTTTCATTATCCGTATATGCTGATAAGGTTTAATCCAAAATGAAAATTATGCAACTTCAACAGGCTATTAAAAGTGTATTTGTTCAGTTAAGCGATACACTGGAACAGTTATCTGCTGACCAATATAAGCAACCCAGCAATATATTATTCAATGCTACCATTGGCCAGCATATGAGGCATATTATTGAATTATTTTTAGAACTGGATAAAGGTTACGAAAGCGGAATAGTTAATTATGAAAACCGTAAACGCGACTACCTGATAGAAACTGATAAAACCCTTGCCGCATCAATGCTGCACAAGATTTATGAAGGGCTAAACAAACCTGACAAAGAATTGGTACTCGAATCAAATTACGATGAGCAAAGCACCGATGTAATCGCTATAAATACCAATTATTACCGCGAAATAATTTATAATCTCGAGCACACAGTACATCATATGGCACTCATACGGGTTGGTGTTACAGAAGTTTCCAACATAGACCTTCCGCAGGGTTTTGGGGTAGCTTCTTCTACCATCAAATACCGCCGGGCAGCCGCCCAATAATGTTGAAATAAATTTTAAGATGCTTAAAAGCTTTAATGTTTTTTTCTGGGGCATGTTAATAAGTTTTCTTGGTTCGCTGCCATTGGGTACAATGAATGTAACTGCAACCAATATTGCCGTAAAAGATGGCACTTATGCAGGCACACAGTTTATGCTGGGCGCTCTTACAATCGAAACTGCCTGTCTAATCATTACGCTGTTTGCAATGGAATGGGTGCGTCGGCAGCAGAAATTATTCAGGGTTTTTGAATGGCTTACAGCAATACTTATTTTATGCCTTGCGGCGGGTAGTTTTATTGCTGCCTGGAAAATGAAATCTTTTGGCGACAATGCGTTTACTGCTTATCATATTGCACCATTTCTGCTGGGCCTTTTATTAAGCACCCTAAACCCCATGCACATACCTTTTTGGTTTGGGTGGACAACAGTGCTTATCAAGAAAAACACCCTAATACCTAACCGTAAAAATTATATCTTTTACGCCATTGGCATAACTCTGGGAACAATTTCAGGGTTTGATGTATTTATTTATGGAGGCCAATACATTGTTCAAAAACTAAATGATAACCAGAATATGCTTAACTGGCTTATCGGCACCGTCCTCCTTATAACTGCAATTATTCAGTTATACAAAATTTTATATAAGGCTTCCCCGGTAACTGTGGGTTAAGAACAACAAAGTACAAAGAATTTTATTAGCCCGGCTTCTGTTCAATTATTAAGCTTCCGTTGCGTCGCACGCTTGTACTTACATATCTTCAGGGAGCTTTTTGCTGTCATTCATTAGCAATCAACCAACGGTAAATAGCTATTCTTCAGTCCTGGTACAACAGACACAAATACCCCT
Source organism: Chitinophagales bacterium (assembly GCA_038203525.1). Lineage (GTDB taxonomy): Bacteria > Bacteroidota > Bacteroidia > Chitinophagales > Chitinophagaceae > Limnovirga. Next base: position 19,965 of record JBBRDW010000058.1, read on the forward strand.
TAGCAGCAATAAATTTCACCTCATAAAAGCATTCTTTTGTTTTATTGTCAAAAACGGCCTGGGACAGGGTATAATATTTTATCCCAAGTGTCCAATGTTTGAGACGACTGCATGCATAATTTATTGATTGGCAAACAAAACAACAACTTATCTTCAGCTGCCAAAAAGTATATAAACATTCAAGAATCACTTTTCAGACATTTGTAATTTTAAGCACTATATAAAATTTTCGTTATATGAATGAACTTTCACGTTACACTAATTTAACAAAAAACAGGTTAAAACTTGCTATCGCTATTGCTTTTGCCTTGTTGCTTTCCTGTTTCCTAACGGCAGGCGCCCAAACAGCTCCAACTACTGCGGCGCCTACTCCGCCAGCCAGAGATGCATCGGAGGTTATATCATTGTTCAGCGGTGCTTATTCAGACGTAGCCGGAACAGACTGGTTCCCGAACTGGGGGCAATCAACTATTGTTTCTGATACCACCATTGTTGGCAATGCCACCAAGAAATATGAAAACCTGAATTACCAAGGCATTGCATTTACACCGAATATCAATGCGTCTTCGATGACTAACCTGCACCTGGATTTATGGACATCTAATGTTACAGAATTTGACGTCTTTATAATTAATCCCGGTCCTGTTGAAAAGAAAGTGACACTTACACCAACCGCATTGGGCTGGAATAGTTTTGACATTGAGTTGACCGCCCTGAATTTTCCGGGCATCAACTTTGGGGATATTTTTCAATTCAAGCTGGAAGGAAGGCCCGGAGGTGGCAAAGTATACCTCGACAATATTTATTTTTGGAAGCCTGCCGAAACCACTGTTGGCATTGCACCAACTGTAAGCATAACATCCCCGGCTAATAACGCACAATTTTTGGCGCCTGCAACTATTACCATAAATGCCACAGCGGCTGACGCTGATGGTACGGTTACCAGTGTGGCATTTTATGAAGGAGCCAACCTTTTGGGAACCGATGTTACCAGCCCCTACAGTTTTGACTGGAATAATGTACCTGCAGGTAGTTATTCCATCACTGCCAAGGTTACAGATAATGACAACAACGTGGTTGCATCAGCTCCGGCAATTGCAATTGCTGTTAAGCCGGTTCCCTGCACAGGAGTTGCTGTTAGCGGAGATTACAGTTATGAAGTATATACTCAAACGGGAATCGTATATTATACTTTTCATCCACTGGCGCCAATCACCGGCTGCCTTTATTCTATCATACATATTAAAGAAGGAAATGGCGGTGATGCAGGCTATGGTATGACGGCTTCAGGGAGTGATTTTACCTTTAGTAAAGCCATCGCCGATGGCGTAAATACTAGTTTCTATTTTGCATACAATACGCCACCGGCAGGCGAAAGAAATTCGAGTGCGGATCCGCATTCATACTTTGTCGGAACAGTTTGTGAAACCGGAGCACCAACGGTTTCAATTACCTCGCCGGCAGAAGCAGCCAATTTTACCGCGCCGGCAACCATCACTATTAATGCAACTGCATCTGCTGCAACGGGCACAATAACCATGGTTGAATTTTATAATGGGGCCACTTTGCTGGGAATGGATGATACCAGCCCTTACAGTTTTGACTGGACCAATGTGCCGGCTGGCAACTATGCTATAACAGCAAAAGCTACTGATAATGGTAGTCTTTCAACCAGTTCTACCCCTGTGAATATTGTTGTAAATACACCGAATCTGAACGGGTTTTGTGGAACTGCCGCAAGTGGCGATTATGAATACAAAGCAGAAACCAATAATGGTATTGTTACATTCAGGTTTCATCCGTTGCAGCCAATCACAGGATGTTTATATGCTATTTTAAATGTAACGGCACCTTCAACAATCAATGCGAATATGGTTCAATCGGGTACCGATTTTATTTATACCATGCCAATGGCCGATGGCGCTATCACCACTTTTTATTTTACGTACAATACCCCACCCGGTGGCGAAAGAAATTCAAGTGCCAACAAACACAGTTATACGGTTGGAACCAATTGTTTGGGTATTTCCGGATCCACCCCTCTTGTAACGATTACCTCGCCGGTTAATAATGCAAGTTTTACAGAACCTGCGACGGTCACAATAAATGCAACTGCCTCCGATAATGACGGAACAGTAAGTAAAGTTGAGTTTTATAGCGGTGGTACATGGTTAGGCATGGATGACACAAGCCCCTATAGTTTCGACTGGACCAATGTGTCTGCTGGAAATTACACCGTGAGCGCAAAAGCAACTGATAACGATGGATATACCACCATATCAAACCTGGTGGATATTGTGGTAAATATTGATAATTCGGGTGGGTTCTGCGGAACACTTGCAAATGGTGACTACAGTTATAAAATAGAAACCATTAATGGAAATGTTGTAATTTCTTTTCATCCGGAAGCACCCATTGTAGGTTGTACGAGTTCATTGGTATACATTAGGGAAGGCCTCAATGGTGGATATCCTGGATATGCAATGACTAAAATTGGTACTGATTTCAGATTCACCAAGGCCATAGCAGCCGGCACCCCAATCAGCATTTATTTTACTTACAATACTCCTCCTTCCGGCGAAAGAAATTCAAGTGCCACCCCACATAGCTATACGGTAGGCGATGTTTGTTTGGGAGGTGCACCAATAGTTACCATAACTTCACCTGCCCAGTCAGCCAGTTTTTTAGAACCGGCAAATATTACCATAGCTGCCACAGCATCCGATGCCAATGGTACGGTAGCCATAGTCGAATTTTACAATGGTACTACACTTTTGTTCACGGATGATACAGCGCCTTATAGTTATGACTGGACCAATGTTCCGGCCGGGGCCTACGTTTTAACAGCCAAAGCCACCGACAATAGTGCGCTGGTAACCACTTCAGCACCGGTAAACGTCACTGTTAATACACCTAATACAGATGGTTATTGTGGAACGGCAGTTGGCGGCGATTATGAATACCGAGCTGAAACAATTGCCGGCAGTGTAACATTTACCTTTCATCCACTTGCGCCTATTTTTGGATGCAACCTGGCCATATTATATTTACAGGAAGGGGGCAGTGGTGGTTTTCCCGGCTATACTATGACAGCTTCCGGTACTGACTTTATCTTTACAAAACCCATTGCAGACGGCACACCCTTGACCTTTTATTTTACTTATAATACGCCACCCGCCGGTGAAAGAAATTCAAGTGCCAATCCGCATAATTACACAGTGGGGGCAGTATGCTTTACATCTTTACCTGTTGTTCTTACCAATTTTGCGGCAGTAAAACAAGCCGACGGCAATGTCGCCATTAACTGGTCAACAGCCAGCGAACAAAACAATGATCATTTTCTTATTGAAAAAAGTTCAGACGGTCGTTCTTATACCACGCTTGTAAAAGTTGCAGCAGGCAACAGCCCTTCAATCAAAAACGATTATAAGGTGCTCGATAAGTTGCCTGTAAAAGGCCTTAATTATTACCGCCTGATACAGGTTGATAAAGATGGCCGCTCCGTTATGTTTGGTGTAAAAACGGTAAACGTTACCGGGAACAAAGCAACTATCAGTGTATTTCCAAATCCTTTGAAAGGCACACTAATTAATGTTATGCTAGGTTCACCCGGGGTGAATAAACTAAATGTAAGATTGCTTAGTATTGCCGGCAAAGTAGTGTACAACGGAACCTTTATTCCACAAGCAGATGCATTGCAGATAACACTTCCAAATAAACCTGCGGCGGGCGTTTATATGCTTTCGGTAGAAGGCTATGCCCCGGTGAAATTGGTAGTGAATTAAGTTAAAAATTCCCCTATTCAAACGGAGATTGGTCATTTAATCAATCTCCGTTTTTTATTAAAGAAATTTTATGAACCGGGCATTAAATCTCTGTGGATCTTCCGTTGCGTCGCACTCTTGTACTGCGGAATTAATTTCATCGGTTCACAAATTCCGGCGTTTAGGAGTTTGAAAATACCAATTCTCAGACAACTTGTGAACACGCATACTCGTGAACTTGCTGCCCTACTTCCTGAAAGCACAAGAGTGCGACGCAACGGAAGATTCCCAATGTTTAAATGCCGGGCCCAAGAAAAATCTGATTAAAATGATGGCTGCTCAAAATATTTTAGCTCTTTTGTAAAATTAAGCCAGGGATATTTTTGCTGTAGTGCTTTTGTTCGCTCCAGCTGTGTTTGCATAAATTTTCTATGTTGCTGCGACGTGGGATTAAACGGTTTATGGTTAGCGGCAATTACAATTCTTTTTATCTCTTCCATCAATGTATTGGTTGGCGCATCGAGACAATGTTCTGCAAATTTTTCGAGCACAAAACGTGTTGCGGCATAGTTGGGGTGTGCAAGGTCAACGTCGTAAAAACGGTAGTCGCGCAGTACATCTATAACCAGTTCGTATGCGGGGAAATAATAGAGTTTATCAAACTTGTTTACCAAATGATGCACGGACTCTATCAGCCTTGCTTTGCTTCTGTTATTCTCCATCACGCCATCGCGTAAATGTCTTACCGGGCTTATGGTAAAAATTATTTTGAGCTTTGAATTAAAATGAAAAAGCTGGTGCATGGCACCATCCAGTGCAGTAACTGTTTCCTCTATAGTACAAAGGTATTTTACAAACTGAACCGCCGGTGCTTTATGACAATTGGTAACCGGTTGCTGTGTTTCTGCAAGTTTATAACAAAAGGATGAGCCGAGTGTAATAACGAGCCAGTCTGTATTTGCAAGAAATTGGTGTGCCTTGTTTTGAGACTCGTTTATAATGCGCAGGCACTCCTGTTTATCAATATTTGAAAACCTGCTGTGGTGCTGCCAGCTATGCCAGCAATCGTTTAAATAAAATAAATCATCTGGTGTGTATTGCTTATTCTGTATATAGGAAATTAGGCTGCGGCTTACGCTTAATGTATCGAACAAAATACCGTTGGGGTTTTGCAGCGTATTGAATTTTGCATCCATTAAATGGTTGCCAATATGTTCCGTAAAACAGGAGCCCGTTAAAAGGATATTATCTTTATACGTAATGGATGGTTCCAGTTTTTTAATATGAATTGGTGCGTAGAATTCCATTACACAAATATTTCTGTTGCAATGCGCAGGCTTTCTGCAAGCGCATCCATATTTAAATTGTTCAGCATGCTCCGTTCTGTAAAATACCCGATCATAAATTCAGAATCCATGTTACCAATAAGTTCATCCTGTGCCATTGGGCAGCCGCCGATTCCTTTTAGTGCACCATCGAAACGCATGCAACCTGCATCCACAGCGGCTTCCAGCTTTTCTCTCCTGTTGGCTGCGCTGGAATGTAAATGAACACCAAATTCCACTTCTGTATATTTTGGTATAAGCGTTTTTAGGGCAATATTTATCTGGCCTGGTGTGGCTACCCCAACCGTATCTGCCAGCGAAATAATACGAATACCTCTTTGCACCATTTCATCTGCCCAATGGAGTAAAACGGAATCACTATAGTCATCGTTATAAGGATTGCCGAAACCCATGCTAAGGTATATAACCAGTTGCTTTTGCGTTTTCATGCACAGGTTTTGTATCTCTTCTACCCTTTCAAGACTTTCGGCCATGGTACTGTTGGTATTGCGTATTTGAAAAGTGGGAGAAATAGAAAATGGAAAACCAAGGTGGCTAATCTCATCATAAACTACCGCCTCTTCTGCGCCCCGTTTGTTGGCTACAATTGCCAGCAGCTTTGAACTGGTAAGATTATCAAGCTCCAAACCCTTCAATACCTCTTTGGTATCTGCCATTTGTGGAATTGCCTTGGGCGATACAAAACTGCCAAAATCAATAGTGTTAAAACCAACCCGCAGCAATGCGTTAATATATTTTATCTTAACACTGGTTTCAATAAAATGCGGCCAGCCCTGCATGGCGTCGCGTGGACATTCTATTAATTTAATACCCATCATAAGCTGTAAATGTAATAAGTAAAACCGAGCTGTAAAACGGAACCCCACAATCATTAAAGTAAGATTTACTTTAGTAAGATCCATCCACCCCTTTAAATTAAATTCCAGTTAACCAAATGTACCGTTGCCAGTAAATCAAAATATTAACGGAAGTAAGTGCGCCCGGTTCATTAACTTTAACCGTTCCAGAAATATATTGAATCTTTACCGTACAAAAATGCAGCTAATTAAAATCACCAAGGGTCATTCTGTTTTATTTACGGTAGTAATCATACTTTTTGGTTGTTCTTCCTACGCACAGCATACACAGCTTAACTATAAAGTAATGCAGGGCGGCAATAATATTGGTTGGGTAAAGCTGGATAAAAACGACAGTGCCAATACATCCCTTATATTGCTTGGCTCCGAAATAAAAAAAAGGATGCTGTTTCTTTTTACCATTATTGAAAATCAGGAAGCTTTTTTCCAAAATGGAGTAATGATGCGGTCTTATGCCTACAGGCGTATCAACAATGATGTAAAGACCGATAAACGTACTTTGTTCGATGGAGTACGTTATAATGTAACCAAAGCGAAAACAACTTCGCAGCTTGCACTTAACCACATTGATAATAACCTGCTTACCTTGTATTTTACAGAACCTGTAAACTTGAGGCAAGTGTACTCAGATAATTTTGAGCAGATGCTTAACATAGAAAAAACAACCGGCGGCTTTTACCGCATAAAGCTGCCTGATGGCAATACTACTTCTTACTACTACATTAACGGCGTTTGTTCTAAAGTAAAAGTTGAGCAGAGTCTTTTTACCATTGAATTTGTCCGTATTTAATTATTTGCCATAAAACAATGGTTGGCCAAGCCCCATAGCTTTAATGATCGTTCCTTGCGTCGCACACTTTTACGCAGGTAATTATATTCAGCTTTCAACAGCCGCAACAACCTTCGTAACTATTTCACGTTTTCATTAGAGATTCTTTGGTACTTTGCCACCTCAATCGCATAAGCAGTATGAACGAAATAATAGAACAGTTAAAACAGGCAGTCAATATTTCGCCGGAAAATATTCCACTACGCCTGCACCTTGCGGAAATGATGATGCAGCAAAATTTACTTGCAGAAGCATCAGAACAGTTCTCTGCGGTTTTACAACGCGATCATAATAATTCGAAAGCGTTAAGCGGTCTGTCAGAAATTTATGTAAAGCAAAATAAATTTTCAGCAGCAATCATTTTGTTTGAACAGCTACAGCAACAGCAGGCTTTGACCTTTGATCATAAAATAAAATTTGTCCGCTGTCTTTTAAAAGAGAATTCCATTTCGCAGGCCAAAGAACTTTACGCCCAGGCATTGAAGGAGCAACCCAATTTCCGCGATGCAGAAATAGATGGCGTTTTACGCATGACAGGTATTGAAACCGGTATGGATGCAGACAGCCTGCTGGAAGAGCTTTCTTCAACAGGAAGTTATTTTATGGAGAAGCCAACCATCAAATTCAGTGATGTTGGCGGTATGCAAAAACTTAAAAACGAAATCTCTTTAAAGATTATTCAGCCATTAAAAAACCCCGAACTTTATAAAGCATTTGGCAAAAAAATCGGCGGCGGTATTTTAATGTATGGCCCGCCAGGTTGCGGCAAAACCTTTCTTGCCAAAGCAACCGCAGGCGAAATTGATGCAAAGTTTATCAGCATTGGTCTGCACGATATTTTGGATATGTGGATGGGCAACAGCGAAAAAAACTTGCACGAAGTTTTTAAAGTGGCCAGAAAAAATACACCCTGCGTTTTATTCATTGATGAAGTAGATGCGCTGG
>JBBRDW010000059.1:0-27420 GCA_038203525.1 Chitinophagales bacterium
TGCTCCAAAGATGGCCATTGCCAATTCGGTTCGGCCTGCTCCTACCAGGCCACCCAGACCTAAAATTTCGCCTTTTTTTAAATCGAAGCTGATATCCTTAAAGCCTTTGCCACAGAGATTTTTTACCGACAACACCACTTCATCGGTGCTGTGTGTAGCCACATCCACTTGTTGCAAATCCCTGCCAACCATTAGGCGTATGATATCTTCGGTTGTACAGCTATTCGTTAATAAAGTGCCCTGGTACTTACCATCTTTTAATACAGATACCCTGTCGGCAATCAGTTTAATTTCAGCCATCCGGTGAGAAATGTACAGCACAGTAACGCCCCGCTGTTTTAAGGTTCTGATAACGGAGAAAAGTATGGTTGTTTCTTTATCAGTTAAAGAAGCGGTGGGTTCATCTAACAATAAAATAGCAGGATTGGTGGCGAGTGCTTTGGCTATTTCAACCAGCGTTTTTTGTGCCGGCAAAAGTGTTGCTACCATTGCTTCCGGAGAAAATTCCCTGATCTCCAATTGTTGTAACAGCGCATTTGTTTGGTCATGCAATTGTGCAAAATTGATTCTGCCAAAAGATTTGTTGGGAGGCAAAGGGAAAATATTCTCCGCTACCGATAATCCATCCGTAAGACTTCGTTCCTGGTAAACAATATTGATACCCAAACTTCGGGCATGCTGGTTGTTGTGAATAGTAACGATTTTATTGTCCAATAAAATACTCCCGGTATCAGGCTGGATATTGCCTGTTAAGATATTCATCAACGTACTTTTACCAGCACCATTTTCGCCACAGATGGCATGCACCTCACCTTCATGAACCTCCAGCGAAACATCTTGCAAAGCTTTTACCACCTCAAAAGATTTACTAATATTTTTTAAGCCCAGCTTCATATCGTTATTTTTTTTGCCGTTGCGGCCGACTCGTAACTTTTCCAAACCAGGTCTGCTGTTTTTAAATTATCAGCTCCTGTTGTTTCGCAAAACCCGCCCTTTAATCCATTCAAAATATCGGCGTTACATTCTACAATGGAGGAATGTACCAAAGCATAAGCAGGATCGACCCAGTTATACATTGTTGGATTGATAGTTTCCTTAACAATGACTCCATCACGTGTAATCACTTTCAATTCAAAATCATTCGTTAAGTGTAGGCTCCCCTTCTCTCCTTCAACTAAAACCAATGTTTGCGGAAAGGTTTCCTTTTCTAAAATACTGGCGTAACTCATCTCAGCGTAACAGTGGATACCGTTGTTCATTTCCATCAACACATTGGCTACGTCTTCTCCTTTTATAGCTGGATTTACTCTTTTCGAAAGACAATATAAACTACTGGCTTCGCCAAATAAAAAACGACAGATATCCAACACGTGTGAGCCAATGTCCATTAAAATAAACCGATCCAATGTTGCTAAAAATGGCTGGTTGTCAAACACTGGAAACGCTGAACAAAATGACACACGGGCTTTAAAGGGCTTGCCAATTACACCAGCATGCAACGCATTTTTTAACTTCCGTATGGGTGCCTGCCAACGAAAGTTTTCATGTATAAAAAGTTTAACCCCGGCTTTTTTACAGCTTGCTACCATGTTGTTGGCTTGCTCCAAAGTAGCAGCCATCGGTTTTTGAGAAACAACATCATAACCTTTTTCCGAAGCCATGATGGTAAACAACTCATGCGAATCCACATCCGTGATAATATCTACAAAATCGATGGTTTCATTTTTTAGCAATGCTTCATAATCATCGTACACTGTTGCATCCAAACCAAATTTTTGATTCATTGCTTCTGCCTTATCTTTCGTACGATTATATAATGCTACAATCTGCACCTCGGGAATTTCTAACCAGGCAGCAATTTGGTAATTGGCCCAAAAGCCTGTCCCTATTATCGCACAGCGAAGTGTTGGTTTATGGTTTTGCATAGTGCTTACTTTCATCATCTAAAATTAATACCCAATCCTGACCATATCCAGCCGTTGGCGATGTAAATTTTTGTTGGCCTTTGTTATCAAAACTTCCTGCGTCCTTACTCACACCATTGCGTGGATTAAACCAGGAAGCGGTAATTTTTGAACCTGATATTTTACCCATATTTACGGTGATTGCTCTACCCTGTGCAGTATAAATAAAAGCGTAATCATTACCATGCGTAGCCTGTATACGTTCGCCTGCAAACAAATTATTTTCTACCACAAGAGATTGATCGGGAACCCTATCTAAAAAAGGACGTGACTCCAACAATCTTCGTACAAATTTCATTTGGTTGGCACCATTTAATTCCATGGCTTCTTTATAAAATAAATTAGATGTTAGTACTGCTTCATAAGCCGGCGTATGCATCTGCCAAATATCATTGCAGCCGTAGGTATGCCCAAAAGCACCTGCAAATAATGAATTGTAGGCAGCTTTCCGCACATCATACGCACTCGACTTTCCCATATCTTTTTCATCAAAACAAATGGGAATATTTTCATAGATCGGTTCGCCATCTACCACCGGCTTTGTTGGCTGGCGATTGTAAGAAGCTAATATTTTATCATAAACCGGCTGGTCGGTACAATGCCCTGTTTGAAACATATTAAAATCGAACCAGCTATCATTGTGAAACCATTGTGAAGCTCCTTCCGCTACACCCTGCGGATGAAAACTCATCAATGCTTTGTCCGGACCGCCAACACCTTCTTCTACACCAGCAGCCATGGCACGCCAAATTTCTACATCATTGGTTGCTGCTCTCGGGTTGCGGTCGCCACCCATTATCCAAATAATATTTTTCTTATATTTATAGCGGTCACCAATCCACTTACCATAAATTTTTGCATTAACCGGATTGAATATTTCCGGCCCTTTTCCCCAACCATCTTTGTACACTTTATCACCCCATGTTGGTAATAAGGCAATTGTTAAACCAAGGGATCCAGCCTTATCGATTATGTAATCTACCTGCTCAAAATATTTTTCGTTGGGCTTTGTTGGGTCATCGGCATTTAATGGCAAATCGCCGTTTGAATTAGGAATATGCAAGCCGTCAAACTCGGCTAATATTACCGTTTGTATTACCGTAAAACCCTGTTCGGCCCTGCGGTTCAAATAATAATCAGCCTCTTCGCGGTTAAGGCGTTGCAGTAGTTCCCAGCCGGTATCGCCCAGCCAGGTAAAAGGTTTGCCATCTCTTAAAATAAAATGTTTATTTGGGCTTACGCTAAACTGGGCGTAAGAATTAAACAATACAATTTGCAGTAAAACAAACAACAAAATCCTTTTCATATTTATAATTATTTAGACGTAATTAAATGGTTGAAAGTTGATGCTTGATTATATTTTTTATTATTATTAATGGGAGCAAGATTTAGAAACTGTTTGAGTTACTTACAAAAGATTTATTATGATGCCTGTTGCCGCCATGAAAATATACAGATGAACGGATTGCGACGCAACGAAGATGCCATGAAAAACTTATGCTGGTATAAAAAATATTTAATTCAACCAGCTTCTTAATGTGTAGTAATTTTTGTGAACCAAACTTTATTACTACTATTAAACGTCTGTTGCGTCGCACTCTTGTACATTTATTATTTACTCAGCATGGTGCAATTATGCAGACTAAAGCGTAATCTCATTATCAATAATTAAATTGATAGTTATTTAAATTAAAAAAATACAAATTGAATATTCCTACTTCAATCCTTTTAAATATTTTAATGTTATGGGCAAACGATTTTTCAAAACACGCTATTAGCTTTTTTTAAAAATAGCTGCCATTTAATTTGCTATCTGCTAAACCTACTGCACTGCTGTAATTTTATACATGCCTGCGCCATGCTGAAGAATTTTGGGAGAAAATTCATTTTCAAATACACCCAGTTCTTTCTTTGCCCATAGGTCTCTTACATTGCATTTTCCTTTTAACCCAATTTGTTCAAACTTTAAAAATACCGTTTCATCTGTATCATTTTGATTGAATAATGCTGTGTATTTGCTTGTGTTGTTTTGCGATGAAGACTCCCAGATTACATGTCCATTTTCATCTGCTACCTGCCGTTGGTTGATGCCCTTTTGGTTTACTTCAATCACTTCTTCATTCGATAATATTGAATCGGTAAAAGCATCATTCTGTGTAAGGTCATTACCAATAATTAACGGGGATTTTGCAATGCACCAAAGGCTCATTAATGTGTATTGCTCACTATGCGTAAACCGTGTAAATCTTTCACCTCCATCATCGCCGGAGCGGGTAGCGATTTTACCAAAGGGTATCATATCCAAATCGGGCCAATGCCCGGGGAAATTAACAACATGAACAGCCCATGTACTTGCCAAACTAAATTGTTCTTTTAACCTTGTCCAATTATCCCAAAAGTCTGCAGATACCCGAAACATATCGGCATTTGTAAGAACGTGGTAACGGGCAGTTATTGGCGTTGAACCGGGAGAAGTGCTGAACACAATTTTACGTCCGCATTGCTCAATGGCCATTCTTACCGCGGTTATTTCATCTGCATGATAGGGCATACTCAAGTCATCTACTTTAATAAAATCAACACCCCAGGAGGCGTACAATTTAAAGATGGAGTTGTAGTATTCCTGTGCACCGGGCTTACTCATGTCCACACCATAGGTAGCGTTGTACCAAAGACAAACGTCAGCAGGGTTGGCAATATCTTTTGCTTTAAACTTAGAACCTAAAATGGGTAAGTCTTTTTCAACAGCCTGCCAGGGAATGCCTCTCATAATATGCAGTCCAAACTTTAACCCTTTTGAATGTACATAATCGGCCAGTGGTTTAAAAGAGCCGTTGACTGCCGATGGAAATTTATTTTTTGCCGGCAGTAATCTTCCGTAAGCATCCATCTCTGCATCGTGCCTTGCATAGGTTGGATGGTGAAAAGGGCTTCGGGGATCTGCCGAAACACTGGGCGAATACCAGGAGATATCCACCGTCATATATTGATACCCAACCATGCGTAATTTACTGGCAACATAATCAACCTGGCTGCGAAACTCTGCCTCTGTAATATCGCAACCATAATTATTCCATGAGTTCCAGCCCATGGGTGGAGTGGGTGCGGTTGGTTCTCTCTTCGTGTTGTTGATGCGTTGCGATTTTTCGTTACCAGGTGTATTTACGTTGGCCACTTTTGAGTTGGCGTATTGCGCATAGCCGTTAAAAAATAAAAAAACTGTAAACAAAAGGTGCAGGCTTTTTTTCATGATATATTTTATACTTTTTTTTATGGTGAACATTAATATAGCAATATATTAACCTTCGGACTGGATTGCATTTCAAATTTTAGAAGCTTCAAGTGGTTGGTGGGGACACCAACCACGGCTCAGCCCCGACATGTGTCCCCACTGGACGAAACTGGCAGCTACAATTTGTATTACACCCTTTTGTCTGAAACAATCTATTCACTTACTACAAATTAATTAATTTACAAAATTAGGTGCCAGCGGTTGCCTGGGTGTGCCGCCACCGCCGATGTTTGTTGCTGAATTATTATCAATTATTTTCAACGATTTAATCAATGCTTTACAATCATTAAACCAATCGATATTGTTACCCGGCGAACCTGTAAAATCAAACTCCGTATCCACCACTTTTTTTTCTGCACAAATAGTTACGGAATAACCTCCATTTGGTTTGTATCCATCGCCGCTGGCATCAACAATGTAAGCACCGTAATCTTGCAGGGCCTGAAATATTTTCTTTGCCTGTGCTGTTTTTAAATTAAGGCTTTCTATTTTTACTGAAGGAGGTATTGCAAGTAAAGCACCCACGGCCTGTGCTTTATTGCTGGTGTTATACACACCGTAGGAACTGGTATTACCATCGCAATTATATGCAGGCCAGCGATAGCTTTTAGTGGCATCTGCAGGGTTTTTCCAAAATACATGTGTATCAAATTCTAATTTAATAGCGTGGTGTATTGGATTGGCGCCATTTATTTCGCCCACTCTTATTGAGCCACCCAAAGTAGAAAGGCCTGAGCCAAAATGTGCTCCCCAAGTACCTTCTCCTTTAATACTTTGGGTAGCAACTCCATTAAGGTTTGCATTATATGCATACACTTTGCCACCATTATCAGGCCGAGTCAATGGCTCTAATTCATAATAATTTACACTGTCAGGCTCAATAAATGCAGCGCAATTATTAGGTGTGTAGTATGGTGTCAATGTTGCATCTGGAACGATGAAATTATCAGGAATTTGAATTGAAATATAACTTGCGGTTGGTGTTGTGGGCACACGGGGTACCCATCCCCCAATTAAATATACTTTTTGCAATGGATCGGCAGCACTGCTTTGATAGATATATTCTGCATCTGCATAAACCAATCCTACATCTCCAAAATCTGCATTTACATAAGTTGCATTACTGCCTATGGGCATATTCCAAATTGATGTTTTTGAAAAAGGCCATAAAAATTTATTTCGATTGGCTACAGTAACTGGTGGTGCTACAACTGGCGGTGGCGTTGAACTGCCTTTATCGCAAGAGGTAAAATAAAAAGAAGAAAGGAGTACAAGAAAAAAAAGGAAATTAAATTTAAGTATCATTGTTTTATTTTTTTAGAATCATTTTAGCATTTATGTTAGTTGATAGCCATTGTTTAAATTTTTGATTACTCCATGTTCTTTATTTAATAATGATCGATTAGGGGCTCCAACGAAGAACCTTTAGTACAAGTGAGTGACACAACGATGATGCTATGAAATACAAATGTTTGTAACCAAAATATTTTTATAACAACACTGCGTTGATTCATTACTCAAATTAACATTACGCTACTTTTTATTTTAATTTTCATTAATAGAATAATTGAATCCGTTACTATTTTATTTTATATAATTAGTGAATTGCTTTTTTGAAGATTGAGACAAATATCCGGCGCCATAGTAATACTCCACTTTTCGATATTGACCATTGGATAATTTAATTTTCGACGAACCGTAGGTAGTCGGAGAAGTTATCAGGACTAACTTAGGTGCTGTATTTTTTATTTGCCTAAATGCCAATAATGAATCATTGTTTTTGGCCACTAAAAAAACTGGATTATTGTTCTCGTCGTACAACTGAGCCATTCCTTTACTATCTCCATCCGCAAAAAAACCGGTATGCTTTACAGCAGTAAAATGGCCATGCCCATCCCCTGTTAAACACAGGCCATAAGAGGCATCGTATTGTCCTGTACTAACATCGGAAGAATAAGAATTACCTACCATCAGCACATCCAGATTTTCATCATTATTAAAATCGCCCACTGTAATGCCAAATTGCGGTGCAAGTTGTGCCTCCAGTGGAAGTGCATGCGGACTAAATTTATTGCCGCCTAAATTTTCAATATATAAACTACTTAACTCCTGTGCCTTTGCGGAGAATAGGGGCTTAACATTAAGCTTTGTAATAAATGCATTCATATCTGCCTTTGCGTAATCATCAAATAAATTATAGAATTTTCGAACGGATGGTATCGTTGCAATTAGCATTTCCCTTTGAGGCAGTGGGAAATTGTTTAATTTTCCATCTTTATCTTTTAACCAAAACCCTATAACCGCATCAACGGATCCATTGTTGTTGAAATCAGCAGCATCAATATTTATTGGATGTTCCACTGTTGCTTTCAACTTAGCGTTAAGCCCTAAGTTACCCAGCATGTAATCTGTGTCGCCATCATTATCAAAATCTCCACCAATAATACTGTTCCACCAACCTGTAGAAATGCTGGAAATATTGGTGGAAATTTTTTTCAATTTACCGTTATAATTTTTAAAAAAACAAATGGGCATCCATTCGCCTGCAACTATTAAATCTATTTGTCCATCATTGTCAAAATCTGTCCACAAGGCGGATGTAACCATTCCAATATTTTCCAATTCAGGTGCCAAAGAGCTCGTAGCATCCACAAATTTTCCATTACTATTCTTTAATAAATAACTGCGTGGAGATAGGGGGTATTTACCGGGTATTTGCCTGCCGCCAACAAAAAGATCCAGGTCGCCATCGTTATCAATATCGCCCGCCACAACACAGGAGCCGCTTGCTGTAAGATTGGGCAATGCAGTGGTATCAATTTTAAAATTACCTTGACCATCATTAAAATAAAGCCTGTCTTGCTGATAGGGCGAACCGGCAGCAAATTCACTTGTGCCACTTACTACATATAAATCAAGATCCTTGTCTCCATCAGCATCAAACAAAAGGCTGCCCATATCTTCCTCAAATTTTTGTTTTGAGGTTAGCGGTTGGTTGTTAAACTTCCCATTTTTTTGTTGAAAGAAAAGCTGGCCAGAATGCTTGTAGCCATTCCCCACAAAAAAATCATCTAATCCATCGCCATTCAAATCGCCTACAGAAATACCTGGGCCAAGTTGCGAATATTTTTGAGGCAAAAGTGGGGAACTGTTATAGTCAATATATTCTTCTTCCTGGTGTTTAAACCTAATGCCCAGTTCGGTATTGTAATTTTTAAATTGTATGTTTTCCTTGTTTATTTGTGAGGGTTTTTTCCAAATAGCAAGATTACCATTGTCAGGCGTGGCGAGGTTCTCATCTAATAAAAGGGTTTGATTGGAAGAAATATTTTTAAGTATTTGACTTTTGCCGGTAGGCCAGTAAATATATAATGAGTCTATGATGGAATCTTTTCCTAATCCAATATGCAACTGGTTTTCAATACTTGACATAAAGCCCCGACAAGGATTTTGTTCTACCATTTGTATATTACCATGCATTGCATATCTAATCATGGACCCTAATCCATTTAAATTTTGATCGTTTCCCTTTAACTTGATTAGCAAAAAATTTATGGTATCGGCAATAGGTATCTTATTATCTTTAATAAGATTATTTCTTAAAACAAAGGGCACATCGTTTATATTATTTGTTACAATATCCAGATCGCCATCATTATCTAAATCTGCATATACTGCGCCATTGGAATAACTTGTTTTAGAAATACCCCAATCATCCGTTTTATTAATAAAATTTAACTGGCCGGTGTTTTTATAAAAATAGTTTTTGATTTTTCTTCCTGGTATTTTTTCCAGTTCTTCCATTAATTGATGAATATATTCCTGATCTGACACAATTTTTGTGTTGAACAATTGCTGGCGAAATGCAATAAAATCGCCATTGGTGAGGTCACGGACAAACCCGTTTGTAATATGAATATCCTTTAAACCATCATTATCAAAATCGGCCATCAGTGCCGACCAACTCCAATCGGTAGCATAAATATTAGCGTATTCCCCTGCTTCTGAAAAGTAAGGGTCCCCATTTTCCTTAAACCCCTGGTTTACCTGCAGCATGTTCCGCATTGACTGTTGCTGGTAACCTAAATTGGTTTCCGATTCTCGGCGGTCGTAACTGGCAGGAACATGCATCATTTTGCGATGGTAATTATCTTCCGGCATCATGTCTAATGTTAACACATCTTGAAGCCCGTCGTTGTTAATGTCCGCAACATCATTGCCCATCGCCGAATTACTTTGATGTTTAATAGCACTGCTTATTTTGTTTGTAAATGTTCCGTCCCTATTATTTATCCATAATAAATCATTAGAGAGGTAATCGTTACAAACATAAATATCTGGCCATCCATCCTGGTTTAAATCGCTTATTGCAAGCCCCAATCCATATCCTTCAATTGTTATTCCAGCCTCTTTTGATACATTCTTAAATACAGGATGCCCATTTACATTGCCGTCGTTTTTATATAACTTATCTGTATTAGGGTTTTCGCCATTAATTAATTTTGCCCTTACGAGGTTGGGATTAATACTTCCCTTAGATATTACATGATTCATCAAATACATGTCCAAGTCTCCGTCCCGATCGTAATCAAAAAATGCTGCCTGTGTGGAATGGCTTGTGTCTGCTAAATTATACTCCTTTGCCAGCTCCGTAAAAGTTGAGTTTTTATTATTGATAAAGAGTTTATTTGTCCGTTGGTCTGATGAGCCAGGGCCGGCATCACAAACATATATATCCAGGTAACCATCAGCGTTAATATCTACCATATTTACACCGGTACACCATCCGGTTGTGGTTACGCCGGCTGTTTTAGTAATGTCTTCAAATTTAAAGTTGCCTTTGCTTAAATATAATTTAGACGAAACCATATTACCTGCAAAAAACAAATCTGGTAAGCCATCGTTGTTTATATCCCCCACAGCAACACCACCGCCGTTGTATAAGTACTCATTTAAGATCAGGTTCATACTATCACTTTCTGTAATGGTATTGTTAAAGGATATACCAGTTTGGGATGCAGGCAGCAGGGAGAATAATGCGGATGTAGGCTCTTCGTTATTTTTACATGCGGAAAGTACCGTTAACGAAAGTAAAAAACTGTAGAAAAAAAGCCTTGGATTCATGATACAAAAATTTCAATTGAAATTAAATGTCAAACCTTTTAACCATCATAGCAATCATCCCAGCTGATTGCTATGATGGTTAAAAAGTATTCGTGGTTTTTCGTTTATCAATGTATTCGTCAGCGGAAAAATCTATTGCGATTTTTCGAAAAAAGTATCTACCTAAAATTCAATTACTTCAAATAAAATATTTCAAATTATATATTTATTATTAACGAGGTCGTGATTTAGTCTGTATAGTTGCCCATTGCTCCATGTTGGACGAAAAGTACAAGAGTGCGACGCAACAGGGGTTTAATAGTAGTAATACTGTTTGGCCCATAAAAATTATTACCTATTAAATTCTGCTTCCATTAATATATGAACAAAGGAATATTTTTCAGGAAGGCATACATTGATTTTTAACAGTTAGGAACAAGCCGGGTGTTTCCTTTCTTGTAATAAAAATTTATGGCATCATATATCGCTGCTTCCGTATAAAAAACCTGAATTGTTTAGAGGTCTTCATTCAGCCAGAAAAGAATAGAATAGTGAAAATGCATTCACTATTCCAATTCTTTTTTTCAACAAACCAACTGCATATGAGTGAATGTAAAATTACCAAAATACAAACACTCAGTTGCCTTTTTAAATTTATGAGCGTTACCTATTCAAGTGTATGCATCAATTTTATTAATAACCCTCGTTCTGTACCAAAACGTTTTGGCTTAAATCTATTTGTATCTGTGGAATGGGTGCATATTTAAACTTCGGTGCGTAGTTAATTTTCTCAGCAATTTGCATTGCTTCAGTCAGCAAATTCCAGCGCCTTAAATCCCAGAATCTTGTTAGTTCCTGCGCAAGTTCAATTCGCCTTTCATAACGAACAATATCCCTAAGTTCAGCCTGGGTTTTGCCTGCAGGTATATTTGCTAAACCTACACGGGAACGAACTTCATTTATTCTATCGGTAGCTTCATTTAAATTTTGATTGTCTTCAATCAGCGCTTCAGCCCTTATCAGCAAAACTTCCGCATACCGTAATACTATCCAATTAATAGCATCATTATATCCATATTGGTACGAGGTAGACCAGTGTTTTGCTGATGTTTGTGGTGCTGCATCCACAGGTACCATATAATCTGGATCACCATCTAAAGGAAGGTTAGTATTTGGAACTGTTAAAGTATATTTCCTTCTTGGGTCGTTTACATCAATCCCTTGTAATGCCGCTGGACGTGTTGCTGCTGTTTCACGAAAAGATTTATTAAACATTTCACCGCTCCATCCTCCAATAAAACCAGGGCGCAACCAATTGGCGGCTTCATTCCCTTCTTCCTGCGCCCATCCTTTTGTAGCATTTGCTTCTGAGTACTGCACTTCGAATATAGACTCCGGTCCATTTTCGCCACTTATTAAGAAGTTAGTTCTAAAGCCTGCTTCACCTGGTGTAAGGATGTACTGATTTGAATTGATAACATCCAAGGACAATTTTGCAGCCTCTGTATAATTCCCCTGAAAAAGGTAGGCACGGGCAAGCAATGTTTGTGCAGAACCTTTTGTAGCCCGCCCTTTTTCGGCAGCAGGCAAGTCTTTTGAAAGTGGTAATGCATCGATAGCAGCGAGCAGGTCAGTTTCAATTTGCTTATAAACTTCTTCAATAGAATTTCTTGGAAGATTTGCTTCTGCCGGTGAAAGTGGCTTTGTAATAACTGGCACACCTCCAAAAATATTCACAAGATTGAAGTAATATAACGCACGCAGAAATTTTGCTTCACCAATAATTCTAACCTTATCGGCATCAGGAACGGTTGTACTTTCTTCTAAGCCACTTATTAATGAATTGGCTCTGGTAATACCCTGGAAGTGCATTATCCAGCCTTCATTGTGCGCAGGTGTAGAAGCATCATCTGAAAAATCCTTTAAACGATCATAAGAGTCTCCGGCAGCTTCGTTACCATCATCGGAGCGTCCATGAACCATGGACCACATGTAACGGTTATAAACACCATCTTTTTGTAACATATCGTACACACCATACAAGCCTTGTTTCGCTGTTTCAGTTGTACTATAATATCCATTAGGATTATAGTCTGTAATGGGTGCTTTGTCAAGATAAGACTTGCTACAACCAAGCACCAGACATAACACCATTATTTTGATACCAAATTTTAAATTTTTAAAATTCATAAGTATTTATTTTTAATTTTTTATCAATATTTTAGAACGTTAAGTTTAAACCAAGGGTTACCGTTTTAGGTTGTGGGTACATTCCTCTGTCAATACCTAAGTCATAGTTGGTATCGCTGTTCCCTTCATTTTGGCCAACACCCATTTCAGGATCCAACCCATGATAGCTTGTGAATGTTAATAAATTTTGACCGGCAATATAAAAACGCAGGTTTTCAACTTTCATTTTAGCAAGGAGCGATTTAGGAAATGAATAACCAATTTGAATATTTCTCATACGCATATAACTTCCACTTTCAATATAACGGGAAGAAATACGGGTATTATTATTGGGGTCGTCATAGATAATACGTGGATAACTGTTACTGGTACCTTCACCGGTCCATCTTTCATCAAAAGCACGTTTGGTGCGGTTAAATGGTTGAAAATAACTCCCTTCTGTACGGAAGGCAAGTGCATTGAAAACATCCACATTGCTTACCCCCTGAAAGAATGCCGTAACATCAAAGCCTTTGTAAGCACCGTTAAGTGTTAAACCATAAGAAAATGTTGGGTTTGGATTACCAATAAATGTACGGTCGTCATTATCGATGTGGCCATCATTGTTAACATCTTTAAATTTGTAATCGCCAGGCGCAGTAAATTTCTCCTGGAAATAATCTGTACCTGCGGCTTTAGCCTTTGCGTTGGCTCCATCTACTTCTGATTGATTTTGAAAGATGCCTTCTGTTTGAAACCCGTAAAATTCACCTATAGAATGACCAATTGCAAAGCGGCTAACATAATCGCCTAGCTGATTAATAATATTTGGAGGTAATAAATAATCAGAACCACCTAAATCTAGTATTTCATTTTTGTTCCATGTACCATTTCCTGAAACAGAGAAATCAAATTTGCCCAACTTTTTTGTGTAAGTAGCGGTTAATTCAAATCCGGAATTTCTAATTCTACCAACATTTTGTGCCGGGCCCGGAACACTTGTTGGATAAATACCTACCCCACCAGTTGCAACTATTGGAAGTTGCAAAAGAATTTGGCTATTATCTTTACGATAATAATCTGCGGTAAAAGTCAGGCTCTGATTTAAAACCGAAAAGTCGAGCCCTACGTTTGTTGAAACCGTACTTTCCCACGATATTTTTTGATTTCCAAGACCTGTAGGTGCAACGCCGGAAACCAGTACATTATTTAAGCTATAATCCTGGCCAGACCCTAGCAGATTATAAGTTGGGTATGCAGGAATACCATTTTGATTACCAATTTTACCCCAACCTGCACGTAATTTTAAATCGGAAATAAAAGGAATTGACTTAGCAAAGTTCTCCTCAGAAATGCGCCAGGCAACGGATGCAGATGGGAATACAGCAGATCTTAGATCCTTAGAAAACCTTGATGACTGATCACGCCTTACGTTGGCTGTTAAAAGATATTTGTCTTTATATCCGTAAATAAACCTCGCCAAAGCACCGAACAAAGTAACTTCAGAAATGGATGTAGGGCTTACAACAGTAGTTGCAGGATCACCATAGCCCAGATATGGTACTGCTTCACTTAAAAAGTTTGACTGACCTATATATGAGCCATTATAATTATTTTCAAGCTGTGCCGATACACCGGCAGTTACGTTGATACTATGATCGCCAAACTGCCTGGCAAAATTCATTGTATTATCCCAATTGTAACCATAGCCTTTGTAGCTTCCAACACCTATCCCATTTACAGACTGCCCCCTGTTTGCACCATTTGGATCCCAAGGCGTTTCAGCAGATTTTGACCAGCTATAACTGGCACCATTGTAGGTATATAATCCAATCTGCGATTTTGCACTAAATCCAAAAGGTAGTTTTGCTTCGGCGTATGCACTTGCGTAAAGATTGGTAACATCATTTTTAGCATCCGTGTATGAGAATACGCTAAAAGGATTTGGCACAAAAGCATACCAATACTTGTTATTAGAATTAAGGGTTTCAGATGGTATAGTTGAATAACTACCTGGGTACCCAGGTTGAAAAACTGGCAGCAGTGGAGAATACAACATCGTGTATTGTACTACACCTCCGCCCAAATTATTATTATCAACACCTCTTGTTCGGCTCGCTGTATAGGAGATACTGGCACCAACTTTCAAATAACTGGTTGCCTTATAATCAATATTAAAACGGGAGTTCAATCTTTTATATTCAGATGTTGGTATCAGTCCCTGCTGATCACGATATCCAAACGAAAGAGCGTAATTTACTTTTTCGTCAGCGCCAGATATGCCCATTTGAATATCAGACATTTTTGCTGGTCTAAAAATTTCTTTTTGCCAGTTGGTACCTTGGGTTAATGAAGCCGGGTTGCTCCAATCCGGATTAAGTGGGATAAGATCAGTACGACCATTTTCTGTACGCCACGCATTGGTAAGATTAGCAGATTCATTATTCCATTCAGCATATTGCTGCGGAGATAATAACTCAATTTCTCTTCCAACTTTTGAAGTTCCAGAATATGCATCGAATGTTAACTTCGCTTTGCCCTTTTTTCCTCGTTTGGTAGTAATAATTACAACACCATTTGCACCCTGAAGACCATAAATTGCTGCTGCAGAAGCATCCTTTAATACGTCAATTGATTCAATATCATTCGCAACAATATTGGTTAAGGCCTGCCTTGATATTACCCCGTCGATAACATAAAGCGGATTGGTGTTATTTAAACTTCCAATACCCCGTATGGTAATTTTGGTAGAACCACCAGGTGTACCATCGTTGGATGTTACGTTAACGCCCGCCAGTTTGCCCTGGATTGCCTGGTCTGCTCCAGTTACAGCCATTGCTTTAATATCAGAACCTTTTAGAGAGCCAATAGCACTCGATACATCTTTTCTCGATTGTGTTCCATAACCTACTACTACTACGTCTGATAAGTATTTTATTTCTTCTTCCAGGATAACATCAATATTACTTTGATTAGAGATATTGACTTCCCGGTTTTTGAATCCAACTAACGAAAAAACGAGTACAGATTCCTTACCATTTAATTCAAGAGAAAACCGGCCATCTTTATTAGTAAGAGACCCTTTTGAAGTACCTTTTATAGTAACTGACACATCGCCGAGTGGTTTCCCTTTAACTCCCTTTACGATACCAGTAATGGTGGTTGCACCAACTGAGCCGCAAAAGAATAATGCGAGGCAAGTTTGAAATAAAAAGCTTCTAAGTAAGAATTTCATCATACAGTTATTAGTTTTAGTTTTTGATTAAAATAAAAGCATCGTTAACACAATTATGTATTTTTATACTGAAAGTAAATCCTACATTAATTGTTAATTTGACACTTCAAAAATATATGGTAAGATTTTATCATAGTTTATATAAATTGCCTAATATGTATAGGTTATTAGCAATTATTTTGGAAACAATAACTAAGGTGTACAACTAATGAATTTCACTTAATAAATGATTCAACATGTCCTTTAAAGCAAAATTTCTTTTAATCGATTATCCAATTAAAAGTTCTTTCAACATTAAAATTGACCGGGCTTTGGAAACACCCTTTCATTTTCATCCGGAGATAGAATTGCTTTACAGCATCAGAGGTAAAGGCACTGACTATATTGGGAATAGTATAGAAACGATAGAAGAAGGAGAACTACTGCTTTATGGTGAAAATGTACCACACACCCGTTTAAAAGATGAAATTTTTTATGAAACATACCCAGCTGAAACACCCGAGGCTATTGTTATACAATTTCGAAAAGATTTTTTAGGAAGTACTTTTTTTACATATAAAGAATTGGACCATATTGGTGAATTAATAAACCGTTCATCTAAAGGGCTTCGGTTTTTTGGAAGTACGCGTCAGCATGTTTGCAAAAAATTAGTAAAAATTAGTAAAAAAAATGGACTATCCGCTTTACTTGACCTGCTTTCTATCCTTGATACTTTAGCAAAATCAAAAGAATACTCTTTTATTAATAAAATTGATAACTCTGCTAACCTCGATAATGAAACACTTACCAGAATTAAAAACGTTTATCAATATACACTGGATAATTTTCGGGATCCTATTTCTTTAGAATATGTAGCAGCCTTATCTTTTCTTTCCCCAACTGCATTTTGCCGTTTTTTTAAAGGCCATACCAGAAAGACCTACCATGAATATTTAACTGAAGTTCGGATTGACAATGCCTGCAAATTATTAAGATCCGGCAATCATGACGTAAAGACCGCATCGTTTGAATCAGGCTTTACCAACACCCCTAACTTTATAAAACAATTTAAAAAGATAACACAGATGATGCCAAGTGAATATCGCCGTACTTTTAATTCAAAAATTATGAATCAAAAGTAATTCAA
This sequence comes from Chitinophagales bacterium, assembly GCA_038203525.1. GTDB lineage: Bacteria > Bacteroidota > Bacteroidia > Chitinophagales > Chitinophagaceae > Limnovirga. The sequence goes on from JBBRDW010000059.1 coordinate 16,890, forward strand.
ACTAAATCCTTAAAAAGCAAGTGCCGTTCGACTGAAAAAATGTGCAGATATGTAATCCAAAAATGTGCTCGTTTCTTTCCCAGCCATAGCAGTTTTTAGTATTCTTAAAACTCCCTTTTCACTAAGGATTGTTGCTTATTCAAAATCATGCCAATTTCAGTGTTATGTTCTGTATAATTTACGCGAAAATGATAAAGCACTTATCGGTTTTCATCCGCAACGAAATGAACAGGGTCTGGAGAATATTTTTACAATGACGACTGCCTTGATTTTAATATGCTTCAAAACAGGCATTGCTGCGACAATCCTTTTTATGATAAAATACAGCATTCGTAAAAACGCACAACCTTAAAACCCGTAATGGATGCTGAGCCATTGTATGAGGGCCATTTTGTTTTCTTTAATGTAAAGCACCTTTGCACATTGAGTGTGTATGATGTAAGAAATGATATGCAATAAGATTTATTCGCCGGTGCATTCGGTGATACTTATGGCTGCAGTAATATTTGACAGTTTTATTCACGATACCTTGAATCTGTAAATGGGTCAAATGTATATTGGCATCAGGCCATGGAACTGCCAGGCGCCATGCTAATACGATTTGTTCACCCTCTGATGGCATCGCACCCTATGCCCGAATGAGTTCCCGACCAATCGCTGATGGTAGAAAGTAATTTAGTAACTGCAGAATGTATACAAGCCATACGAGGCAAAGATTATTTATTGGTACATACAACAGTAAGAAAATACTTTAACGTGAATTTCGAAAAAATTAGTGGCGCAAAAGTAAATGGGTATTGGTATAATCCCCGCAACGGTGAAACCAAAAATCCGGCATTTGTGAATAATATCTGGCAGCAAATATTTAAAGCACCATCAAGTGTTTAAGGACAGCATTAGGTGCTGGTGTTGGAGGATTTAGCTAAAATTATGAAGTAGTGAAATAATTTTATTAGAAAGGATCTATTACGCAAAAAGTAGGATTGTTATTGCCAACAATAAACGAAAAGAAAAAGAGAGCGACTAACGCCTTGGGCGGGGCAAGCTGCAAGGGACGATCCGCGAAGGATAAAACGATCAGCAGCAAACATTTCTTCCCTTATCAATACCAATATTTTACAGCCTTATCCAATACGATAAAAAGAAATTTCTTGCATCGGAGGTCATTAAACCATTGCAGAGATAACCAAAAGGATCTGCTGAAATATCGTAGCCATTTTGGCGCACATTAAAATCCCGGCTACGGTTGGGGCTAAGGCCACGTATAGCAATACCAACCTGAATACAGCTGCCGTCGCTTTCCAAAATATAAATGCCCGGAACTTTAGCAAGCACCTGCCGCATGGTATTGTTTACAATATTTCCGTTTACATTAAATTACTACAATCACTGAAAATTTTTTACCTGCAAAAATGTGCGTTCCCACAATTTCAGGCAATTGTACAGCATCATGTTTTATGTCTTGACCAACTACGGTAATATCCTTCAGAAATTCTTTTGTTGTAAGTGTGTCTGCAAATGCCGGTGCAAAGAATTTTTTTTGTGCAGTTATTAAAGTTATTATCGTCAGTAAAAAAAATTCTGGAAATATTCATTTCAACCTTGTTACTTAAGACCGCAAAATGCATTTCAAGAAATGTAATCGGATACGAATTAGCGAACACTGCCTACACAATCAGGAAAAAAGCGGCAAGTAATTTTGAACGTATTAAAAGAATAGGAATACATTTTTTGAGCCGGGCAAATGAATATGAATGTAACTTTCGTCGCGTCGCACTCTTGTACTTTCGGAAATACAGGAGCAATTTTAACGCAAAGACGCCTAGTATCAAAGCCCGTTAAAAACAGCCTTTGCACCTTTTAAACTTAGCTGCTTTGGGTGGTGGCTGTTCTTAGCTGCCTATTGTTATGGAAGTACAAGAGTGCGACGCAACAGTTGATGCCATAATAAACTTCAGCCCGGCCCAAAATATTTCTTAGTATTTATTATTTCATTTGTAATAATGCGGCAATAATTCTTACCGATTCATTTTTCATTGCCTCTTCAGACATTGGCAACTGTGGATTTTCGTACACCGTTTTACACCAGGTAAATATTTTATTGCTCGGTTCTTTTTGCATCCATTGCTTAAGAAGTTGCTGCGCTTGCTCTTGTCTGTTCAATTTATCAAATGCCCATGCGCTGACCAAATTATTAGCTGGTAAAAAATTTCTTATCGTATTTTCTATTTTAGGCGTAAAGGCAACGATCTTCTGTAATGCTTGCTGCGCTAGCTTTTCATTGTTTTGCTTTGTGTAACAGAAATAACTTAACCAGTCTTCGAGCCTTTCATCAATATCTTGCTGGTAAGGTTTACCCACGCCTAAATTTACCGGCCATATTTTTGCTGCTTCAATAAACTGCAAAGCTTTTTTGTATTGTTTTTTACTAATTTGATCAACCGCCTGCATCAGTTTGGCTTCGTGATACAAGCCTCTTCCATCTGTTGCACCTTCGAACGGTATGATATTTATTTTTGTCAGCAACGCATCGCCTGCAGCATATTTTTTTGTGAGCAATAACGATTTTGCATAGAGCATTCCAATGATATAATTTTCAGGATTTTGTTTGTAGTAAGGCTGTGTAACTGCCAAAGCCTTATCATAAGATTGCAGCTGAATATAATATTCTGCAAGTAGTTTTTTATAACGCCATTGCGCACTGTCGAGACTGATGGCTTTTTGCAAATTTACTTCTGCATCATTGATAAAAAGATTTGCTTTTGTTGCATAAAACGGAGGATAGTCCGGCTGACTGCCACATGCTGTAAATAATTCTTTTGCTTTCGCAGTGTTGTTTCTGCTCCACCAAATTAAGGCAAGATGATATTTTAAAATCCAGCTTTCATTTGTTTTAATAAGTTCTTCTAAAACATCTTTTGTTGCTGCGCGAAAAGGCAGTGCTAAATCGAGATTGATACTTTTTACATCAACAGGTTTGTTTTCAAGAAAGGCACGCCAGTAAATTACTTCTGCATTTTGCGGAGCCAATGAAAGCAATTTACCTGCTTCGTCTTTGCAGTTGATATCGTAATACCAGGTAGCCATTTCCAGGTAAGTTTCCTGCGGCATTTCGTTCCTGATAAGAGAAGTGAAACTTGTTTGCGCATCTGCGTTTGAATGCCATACATATTTTTCAAATCCTGCGAAATGATTGAGCGGATCTAGTGCTGATATCTTACCCAATACAACTGCAGCTTTTACTTCATTGTTTTGCAACCTGTAAATCACTGCAAGTATTTCGTATGCGTCTAAGTTATTTTGGTTGTTTATCAGACTCTTTTCTGCATAGTTAACAGCATCTGTAAAATCTTTTTGCCTAAAGTAAATTTTACTCAATTCAATATAAGCGCCGCTCCGGTATTCACTGCTCATAGCGGCAATATCAAAACCATCTTTTGCATCTGTAATGTTGCCAAGTTTTGTATTGATTAACCCATAATAATAATTAGCAGCAGGATCATAAGTGTCAATTGATAATGCTTTTTTAGCCGTAACCAGCGCTTCATTGTAGAGAAGGTTACGGTATTGAAGCGCAGCAAGCTCATCCAAGGCAGGCGCGTAGTTAGGATCCTTTGCCAGGCAGGCTTTCAACTTTTCTTCTGCGGTAACATAGTACCGTTGACGAACATCTTCTTTACCCAACAGGTATAAACCATAAACAGAATTCCAGTCAAAATCTTTCGGCGTTTCCAGTGGCCTGTTTAATACATCTGCTTCGGGTGATGACTCGTAAATCATTTTATTACCGCCCAGCGTAACGGTTAAATTTTCTGCATTTAAATTGGTTTGAATAGAGTCGACAAAAACCTGCATTGTATTCAACTGGAGTGCTTTTGTATAAACGGTTTTTTCGCCGTCAATTACTTTTAGCTCATCATTAATATTTTGCAATGGCGAGAAATAAATTTTCAGCCAACCCTTTTCATATTTCACATTTAAAGCCCCATAATTATTTGCTTTTACAAAGCCCTTTGTTTGTTTTACAGGGAACCAATATTCCGTCCAGCTATCTGTTGTTCTTGGCGCAAAACCTTCATGTTTAAAAGGAGTGAGCGTGCTGCCCTCAGCAGATTGATTAAACAATCTCCCGCTTTGCACTTCTACATATTGCCCATCGGTGTCTGTTAATAAATGATCCCAGATCATGCCCTGCTGCGACAAACCCCATATCCATATTTTCTTTCCGGCTTTATCGTCATGTGTGGAGTAACGGCCGATACCAAAATCATCATCATGATAATACGCGCCAAAGAAATTAGTGTACTTTCCGAACACGTGATACGATTTATAACCGCCAAAATCATTGCTCTCATAAAACGAAATATTCTTTCCATTTTCTTTGTTAATGGGCCAATCACTGTACTCACCTTCATGACCTAAATAATGTGTGCCGGGGTAAATAAATTCTAAATTTCCTTTCGCTTTTATGCCCGTATTCATCCATGAATAGTAAGGTTGCTCCAATTGTGTACCATTATACCAGAATGAAGTGGTGGTTATGTATGCTTTATCTTTTGGCAAATTAATTTCCATACGCCAGGGTGTTTGTGTAAGCAAATCAAACACACCAATAACGCAACTTACACTGCCATCTTCTTTTGTAAAAGTGGTATAATCCACTGGTGTGGCGCAATTGGGCGTATGGCCGATGATGCCATAGTTCGCTTCAATGCCGCCGCTTGTCCAGGGACCACGCATGGCTACATCACGAAATTTTACCACATGGTTATTGTACACAAAAGATTCTCCGGTAGATTTTTCTACCGCGTTCCAAATTTTGCCGCCCACTTCGGGTAGTATCATTATTTTGATGTAGTCATTTTCAAGCTCCACCACTTTCCATTCTTTCTGTACAGGTTTATCAGTAAATCCATCGTAGCGGAAGTAGGGATAAATTTTTGAAGATGGATCTGCAATCGGATTTGGATCAGAGAACGGGTACGTGGTAAATACTTTTTTATATTCTTTGATTGTTGCAGTTTGCTGCGCAAAAGAAATATGAATACTTCCTGAAAATAATAATGCAAAGAATACTTTTCTCTTAAGATGATTCTCACTCATAATACAATTTTTATTTTTGATACCAGCTATCTTTCTTTGTAGCATCATCGTTGCAGCTTGCCCCGCCGAAGGCGCATATGCGTCAAGCTAAGGAATACATTTATTGACCCAACAGCATTGCTACTATTGAGTTTCTGTTGCGTCGCACTCTTGTACTTTTGGTTCTCTATGCGACTTTCAGGACTCAGTTGTCTTTTTTCCTTGGCAATGAAAGCGAAGATTATTCGGCAACGCATTAATATTTAAAACCATTTACTAAATCCTCATTGCAAGACAACCTAAAACCATTACCGGTTAACACTTTCAGCGATTTGTATCAAACATTAGCTTGACGCATATGCGCCGAAGGCGGCAGTCGCAATACTTCCAACTGCAAAAAAAATGGGCCACAAATAACTTATCGTCAGTGAAAACAAACCTAACTTAAATAGGGGAAACCTATGCAGGTCTGCGCAAACGGTTGCGTTTTGTAAAACCAGTGCAGCCTGTAAATATTTATACTGTAAAGGAGTTGTTCTTAGCTTCATTTTAAAGAGGAAATGAAGTTTACGTTATAAAACGCTGTGGTACTTTATACGGTGAAAAGCTGTGGTTCAGTTGCCGAATAAATTTCAGAAAGTACAAGAGTGCGACGCAAGTAAAGTTTAATTAATTTACGGAAGCTTGGTTAAAAAAAAAACTCCACCAACTATTATGCTGATGGAGTTTGTTAACTGATAATTCGTCTACTTATTTCATTCTTTTTATAATAAAAGCAAGGGTTTTACTATAGGCATCTGCTGTTGCAGCCGCATCGTGACTGGGGTTACTGGGATTTGCAAAACCGTGGTTGGCTTCGTAACGGTTTACTTCTAATTTAATACCGTCGGTATAGGCATCTTTTACAAACTGATCAACCACCTGCGGGCTGGGCCACTGGTCGAGGTTGCCAAAAAAACCGATTACATCGCAGTTCAGTGTTTTTAAACGGGCTAAATCTTTTTCGGGCTGGCCATAGTACATAATACAACCCACCGCCTGTTTGCCTCCTTCTATGGATGTCTGCAAACTCCAACCACCACCAAAACACCAGCCGATGGTAAATACTTTTGCGCTGCCTCCTACGTAGTTATAAGCGCCTTTAATAATGGCCAGTGCTCTGTCTGTTTTTACTGATTGCATATATTTTGCTGCATCTTCGCGGGTACCGGCAACCTGCTTGTCGTAAAGGTCCAGCGCTATTACGTTTACGCCAAGATCGTTAGCCATCTGCTCGCTTTGCTTCTTAATATAATCGTTAAGCCCCCACCATTCGTGAACCACAAAAATGTAAAAATCCGTTTTAGTGGCTGCCTTAATTTCCCAGGCATGTGCATCGGTACCATCAGCGGCTTTGTAAGTAATATCCTGACCGGCGCCTGCATAAGTATATGGCAAGGGTTCCTGGTGCGCATTAACAAATGCCTTGTCTGACAGGTTCATTGCATATTTTTCGGTTGCGGTAGGTATACAGCAATTCATATTTGTTTGGGCGTTAACAGCCTGAGTGCCAATAACGAAGACTACCAGGGCGAGAAATTTTTTCATAGCGGTAAATTTATTTTTATTTATTTTTTTGAAGTAACGTAGTAAAAGTAAAAAGGTTCTTTTGATTATAAATTTTTAACCTTATGCGTATCAAATTTTTTTGGGAGGGAAAATAGCTTTAGGTTTGCATGACCTCTGAGAATTTATTTTTCTCCGTTTAGGTCAAACGGCACACACCACAAATTTTACGGGATAAATTTTACTTGACAAATTAAGTTGTTTGTTGGTTTTTTTTATTTTGATAAATTAATTGGTTAAATGTTAATGACAGGCAAACACAAGTATCCGTACTACCAACCAGGTTTAATTTTGAAGGTGGCGTATGCACAATAAAGATACAGTTGTTTAAGTGTCCGCTTCAGGCGGAATTGAAGCAACAGATTAAGGTTACCGTTGGGTGCACAATATTCCCAACCCTGTTTAATGAGGAGAATCAACTTTTTAATATATAATTTTTAACCATACAGCTATGGCAAAGTACGTTTTTGTTACCGGTGGTGTAACGAGCAGTTTAGGAAAAGGCATTATTGCCGCCAGCTTAGCAAAGCTTTTGCAGGCAAGGGGTTTTACGGTTACCATCCAGAAATTTGACCCTTATATCAACGTTGATCCAGGTACACTAAACCCTTATGAGCACGGCGAGTGTTATGTTACAGAAGATGGTGCTGAAACAGATCTCGACCTCGGGCATTACGAACGTTTTCTAAGTACCTATACTTCACAGGCCAATAATGTAACAACCGGGCGTATTTATCAAACTGTTATTAACCGCGAAAGGGCCGGTGATTTTTTGGGTAAAACTGTTCAGGTAGTGCCGCATATTACCGATGAAATAAAACGCCGTATGATGCTGTTGGGTAAAGGCGGAAAATTTGATATTGTTATTACTGAAATTGGTGGTACCGTAGGTGATATTGAAAGCCTTCCTTTTATAGAAGCTGTCCGCCAGATTCAATGGGAACTTCCCGAACAGGACGTAGTGGTTATTCACCTTACCCTGGTACCTTACCTGAGTGCCGCCAAAGAATTAAAAACAAAACCCACGCAGCACAGCGTAAAAATGCTGAGCGAAACCGGTGTTCACCCCGATATTATTGTAGCACGTACCGAACAGCCGCTGGGCAACGAAATTAAACGTAAGATAGCCCTGTTTTGTAACGTAAAACCCGAAGCGGTTATCGAGGCAATGGATGCGCCTACCATTTATGAAGTACCACTTGCCATGCTTCGCGAAAAACTGGATGTTATAACCATGCGCAAGCTGGGTATAGCTGTTTTTCCGGAACCTAACCTCGAAAAATGGAAAGGCTTTCTGGATAAACTCAAAAACCCCAAGAGTAAAGTTACGGTTGGCCTGATAGGCAAGTATATTGAACTGCAGGACGCGTATAAATCTATCCTCGAAAGTTTTATTCACGCAGGTGCACTGAACGAAGTAAAAGTTGAAGTAATTAATGTACACAGCGAACACATTACCGATGAAACTGTTGAGGAAAAATTAGAGGGTCTCGATGGTTTGTTGGTAGCTCCCGGCTTCGGTAACCGGGGAACGGAGGGCAAGATCATCGCCGTAAAATATGCAAGGGAAAACGGCATGCCATTCTTTGGTATTTGTCTTGGGATGCAAATGGCGGTTATTGAGTTTGCAAGAAACGTACTGGGTTTACAGAATGCACATTCCACCGAGATGAATGTTAATACACCAGAACCGGTTATCAATATGATGGAGGAGCAGAAAAAAATTAAAATGCTGGGCGGCACCATGCGGCTCGGCGCTTATCCCTGCGAAATAAAAGAAGGAACACTGGCAAATAAAATATACAGCACCACGCATATTACCGAAAGACACCGCCACCGTTTTGAGTTTAACAACGACTACCTGGAACAGTTTGAAGCAAATGGCATGATTGCCAGCGGCACCAACACTGAAACAGGTTTGGTAGAAATAATGGAAATTCCCGCACACCCGTTTTTTATCGGCGTTCAGTACCACCCCGAGTTAAAAAGTACGGTGGAGCGGCCATCACCGCTTTTTGTAAGTTTTATCGCCGCCATGAAAAATTATAATGATCAAAAGATCACTGTAGAAAATCCATTGCTGCAGAGTGAAATGATTTAGATTTTTGCGCCGGGCATTTATTTTTTTACTCATCGTTCCTTGCGTCGCACTCTTGTGCTGTAGAATTATATGGCAGCTTTTACCGCAGCGTAGATTACTTCCCCGCAGTGTCTCTCCAAGGGCCTGTGCGCTGGCTAAGGACGCTGCGGTATCATTGTTCGAAGTTGACGTTATACCCTAAATTATTTCTATCTTACCTAAAAATAAAGTATGCCTGTAAGGAAAACCATACCAGAAAATGATGGTGTTTACTTCATCACATTTACCTGTACAGAATGGCTGCCGCTGTTTAATATCACTGATGGCTACAGGTTTGTTTACAAGTGGTTCGATATATTGAAAGCTGCAAAGCATTATATCATTGGTTATGTTATTATGCCCAACCATCTGCATGCAGTTATTGCTTTCAGTAATACCGGTAAAACCATCAACAGCATTGTTGGTAATGGAAAACGTTTTCTGGCTTATGATCTTGTACAGGCATTGGAGAAAAACCAACAGCAAGTCTTATTAAAAAAAATGACCAGCCTTGTAAATGCTACAGATAAAAACAGAAACAAGCAGCATGAAGTTTTTGAACCGTCCTTTGACTGGAAAGAATGCAAGACAACTGATTTCATTATACAGAAACTGAAATACATTCATTGGAATCCGTGTAAATCATCTCCCATACTTGCTGCTGCACCGGAGCAATACGAACATAGTTCTGCACGGTTTTACATATCAGGTGAACATGCTGTATATCCTGTAACAAGTTATATGGATTTGATGGATATTGATTTAACTGCAGCCTTGTAATTTCGTTGTGTATTGAGCATTAGTACCAACGAGCCGCAGAGTCCCCGTTGGGAGACTCTGCGGAGAAGGAATAGTGAGTTACTGCTGATTCCTATTTCGTCAGCCAGCCTATTGCCAAACCTGCTGTTGGCTGCTCTTTAGTCACTTTATATTTCAAATCCGTCAACAATTGAATCAAAGATTTCTTTAGATTTTGGAGATTTGAAAAATGAATCCAGAAAGTAAGTATCAATGATTAGAGGATTCTGCCCCGATTTCTTTTCACGCTCAAATATTATTTTGGATTCAATTTTATCTTGACTGTCAATCCCTGAACAAATTGTCTCGGCTCTATCAATCAATTTATCATTGTCATTTTTGAATTTTCGTATTCCATTAAGCGGAAGAATACAATTATTAAACCCTTTACCATACAAGCTGAGATTCTCAAAGGTGACGTCGCTTAAATCGCATTCATTAAATGTGACAAAATTTTTGGAGAAAAGTCCCCCATTATTGTCCTGCATAATTGCATTTGTAATTTTCCCTGAAAGCTTGCAATTATAGAATGTGGCTCTTGAAAAAAGCAATACACCTGTGAACTTGCAGTCAACAAAATTACAATTCATGTATTGTGTTCTATTTCCTAAACTTGAATACATGCCCCAAAACTTGCAGTTTCTAAACTCGCAATTTGTATAAGTAGAATTGTCGCCCAGTTGGAAGTTTTTAAAGTGAACATTGTCAAATTTTGAATCAATTATTTTTGAACTTGAAACATGAAGTTCCACAAATAATATATTGGAATAATGTTGGTTAACTATCCTTCCTTTGATTTTCTCATGTTTTCTTTCAAGTCTCATTTGTCTGTGAAGTGCTGTAAATAATAGCAGCCAACACAAAGATTTATGTTATAAAACGCAATTCCAAATAAATTTTCTCCATTGATTTTCAAGCTGTTAATGT
>JBBRDW010000060.1:0-27345 GCA_038203525.1 Chitinophagales bacterium
TCATGCCATTCAGATTTTGGTAAATTCTTCCTGCATTGCTTTTCAACCTGTGCCTTAATATCAACAAAATATTGCTCAGCAAGAATTTCATTGGTACCATTAACAAATACATTAAGCGTTTCTATAATTTCCCTAAAGTCGTTTTTTATTTTACCTGTATTTTTTTGAAACTCCTCAATCATCTGCTGAAGCTTTTCCGGAGCATAATAAGTCTGCTCAATTATGGTGAACTGATGCTTTTGAAGCCATAGTTGCAAGATCTGTAATTCCCTTATAAAACCTGAATCCTGAAAAATATTTCTCAGCATATGGGCAGGCATTTTTAGCTTTTGGTTGGGGTAAATTTTCCGCAGAAACTTAATAATAGCCCGCAATTTTTTCATTTCAACACGCAGGTCGTGCAACGACACTTCATCACTCTTAATTTCAAAGTCGTAAAGGTGATTAAAAAGATTTTTTGTTCTTTGCGCAAAGTATTTTTCAAGTGGCGTATGCATGCTTATCGTTGTTTAAAAGTATGTTGCAGACCTTCTTCAAAATTTACTGGCTTGTAGCCAAGCACATCAATTGCCTTATCAATCTTTAGCCCCGACCGCTTAGCCCTTTGTACCGTTTCTTTAAACGAGTCAGAAGTTACATTTTTAATTAGCCCAGCATCAAGATGGAGAAAAGCCGCAACGGCAGTTGCCATTTGCCAGGGTGATAAAATATCTTTACCCGCCAGGTGGAAAGCACCTATTGTCTTTTGTTGAATAATAGATTCAACGCCTTTGCATATATCCATAACATAAGTTGGTGTGCGTAGCTGATCGCTTACCACATTAATGCAGCAAGTCTTATCCAAGCTGGCTTTTATCCATTGCAAAAACCCGGGCCGCATGCCCGGAAGCACGGGGCCATAGATAAATACCGGCCTTACAATGGCATAGCTTAATCCGCTTTTCTTCACCAGTTCTTCCGCTAGTAATTTACTTTTCCCGTAAAAGTTAAGTGGATCGGCCTTGTCATCTTCGCCGTGCGGGCCATTTTCACCAAAAACAAAATCAGTTGAAATAAAAATAAAACGTGCTGATCTTGGGGAATGGGCAAGTAAGTATCGGGTAACTTCAACGTTCTGCTGTAAACATAGTTCTTTATCACTCTCACATTCATCTGGCTTACTCATCGCTGCAGCATGAATTACAATGTCGGGCTTCATTTCGGCAAGCATCTGCGAAACGCTGCCTTCGTCGGCAAGCTCTACAGCCCGATAATGAAATAAATCACGTTCCGCAATACGGCTTTCACCACGGCTACAAGCATAAACAACAAACCCTTTACCGGAAAGATAAAGGGTTAAATGCTGCCCGAGAAATCCGTTGGCACCGGTTATGAGTACTTTCATAGTTCCAATTTACCAAGCAATCCCCAGAATGAAAGAATTAATAGAAATTTTACATTTTTTTAATATTCGCCGGTATCTTCCTCACTTGTCTCTTCGCCAATGCTATCCGTGCCTTCGCCATCATCGGAATCATTGCTTTCTTGTTCACCTTCTTCTTTAAAACCTTCTGCGCCTTTCTGTAAATCGTATTTTTCTTCTATTTCGGCAAACTTATTCCCCAGTAAACTACGGGTACCGTATTGCGGGGGTCCAATCCCTTCCGTTCGTGTAATGGCGGGATAGGCAAGCCTCGAACTCTCCTCCTTGCTTACATTAATAAGCTCTACCATAAAACTCCAGTTCTTTACAAAATCGTAGAGATAAATAAATTTTTGATTGGTATCGCGTATTTCGCTGCCAATTGTTGTTGTGTTCATCAACAATGGTTCTGCCTTATATTCCTTTTCGTATTTCTCGTGAGAAATTTCGCGGCCGCGGCTCCAGCTATCGTTACTGCGGTAAAAAGTAGCCTGGTGCTTATTGTCAAACTCATAGGCTTTAAGTATTGCTGTATGCAGGTCTAGGAAAGACTGTGTATGCTTTATTACCACATCCCTGTAAACTGCATCATCTTCTTCTAAGTAAATACGGAATTTTAATATTGCCATTCTTTTTTAATTTGTGGTTTTTGATATACCGTTTTCTTTCCTGTGTAATTCTTTTTTATGGAGCCAGCTTTCTATTCATTGGTCATCGCCTGTTGTGTCACTCACTTGTACTTTTTATTCTTTATGCATCTTTTCTCACCATATAGAAATAAAGACACATCGTTTTGTAAAAGTTTGTCTAAGTATATATTTCTATGTTACAATTTCCCCTGTCTGGTTCAAATCTACGCTTCAGTAAAAGTTGAAATAATTGTTACCGTACAAGAGTGCGACGCAACGAAGTTTAATTTATATTCTACTGTCTGGTACACAAAAATATACGCAATATAAACCGCTAAAATACAATTTATTCTACGGGTTGCAAGTTTAGTTCGGCTGCCTTTTGCAACATAAATTGATGAGCGGCCTGGTAGCTATTGGGAATTATGCCATCGAGTATGGCTTCGCGTATGGCATCTTTTATTACGCCCACATTTTTAGAGGGCGACATACCAAAAGTCTCCATAATCATTTCCCCGGTAATGGGTGGTTGCCAGTTTCGGAGACTGTCTTTAGCCTCTACTTCTTCCATTCGTTGGCGCACCAGCTCGAAGTTTTGCAGGTAACGCTTTACCTTACTTTTATTTTTACTGGTTATATCGGCATTACAAAGCATCATGAGTGCGTTAATATCTTCTCCCGCATCGAACAGCAGGCGGCGAATGGCACTGTCTGTAATATTTTCTTTGGTTAGGCTTATGGGGCGCAAATGCAATTCAACCAGTTTTTGTACCAGCTTCATTTTCTCATTGAGCGGCAGCTTTAGCCTGGTGAAAATTTTTGGAACCATCCTGGCACCTACCACTTCGTGACCATGAAACGTAAAACCATGGCCTTCTTCAAATTTTTTTGTGGCAGGTTTGGCAATATCGTGCAGAATGGCGGCCCATCGTAACCAAAGGTCGTTTGTGCTTTGGGCGATGTTATCGAGCACCTGTAGTGTATGGTAGAAATTGTCTTTATGGCCCATTCCATCTACGTTTTCGGCGCCATGCAGCAGCATCAATTGTGGAAAAATGATCTCCAGTAAACCACTTTTATTAAGTAAATCAAAACCTATGGAAGGTTTTTGGCCCAGGATTATTTTGTTAAGTTCATCTGTGATACGCTCCTGCGATACAATTTTTATACGTTCCGCATTCTGCCGGATTGCGTTAAAAACGGGCGGGGCTATCGTAAAATTTAATTGGGTGGCGAAGCGTATGGCACGCATCATACGCAAAGGATCGTCGCTGAATGTTCTGGACGGTTCCAGTGGTGTTTGAATTGTTTTTTCCTCAATATCTTTTAACCCGTTAAAAGGATCGATTAGTTTACCAAAATCTGCTTTATTAAGGCTTATGGCAAGTGCGTTTATGGTAAAGTCGCGGCGATTTTGATCGTCTTCCAAAGTGCCGGGAATTACCGAAGGCTTGCGGCTGTGCTCGGCATAACTTTCGCGGCGGGCGCCTACAAATTCAATTTCAAAGACCAGCATATCATTTTCAATATCTTCAATAACAGATTCACCTTCGTGATCGTGATATAGTGGTGCTTCGGAAGCTTTATTAAAGAAACCTGTTACTTTTATCTGTGCTGTTCCAAAGTTCTTAAAATAGGCAACAGTGGGTATTGGCTTGAATTGTTCCGCTACTTTGTAAGCCAGCTCAATAGCATCGCCAAGGCAAACGATATCTGCATCTTTTGTTTGGCGGCCAATGATTTTATCACGCACAAATCCCCCAATAAGATAACAGGGAAGCTGCAGTTCTTCAGCGGCATTCGCTACTTTCTCTAAAATAAAAAGCTCCTTAGCTGAACATTGAATATCCATCGGAGCAAAGATAAGTGTTGGGAAAATGAGAATTAGCTGGATTACCAGCTGGCAATAGTTGTGAAAAATTTTGGTTGCCTGTATGCTGATAAACAGTTTACTGCTTTTTGAAATTGCCGTAATAACAGCGTCTCTCTTTACCAGCCAGATTAAATAAAAGTTTTATTGAATTATAATTTGATGACTTAAGCCGGTTGCATTATTTTTTATGAAATATAAACCTGGCGAAAGGTTTGCTACATTTATTGATCCTGTACTATTAATATTTTTTGTAACAAGGGATTTACCATCGCGATTAATTAAAGAAAAAGTTGCCCTTCCGTTTGTTTGCACATACAATGTATTTTTCGCAGGATTTGGATAAACGTTAAAGTAGTTTTTTTCCGGGCTTTTTGATGAGGTATTATCCACATTTGCTGGTGCCTTTACCCCTGCAGGGGCTATTGGTGTGTAACCCAAATTGAGCGTCCAGAAGTCAGTTCCACCTCTTGACGGGACAGTTTTATCACCAGAAACTCCTGAAAGGGAGTAGCCAGACAAAGTATAATTATTGGGAGATGTTTCGGTGACGCAAGATAGATAATCATTGCCACTGCCCCCTATCGTTTTGTCCCAAAGCAAAGTTCCTGTTTTATCTAATTTTACAACCCAGAAATCGAGCCCGCCTTTACTGTTTTCAGATTTCTGCCCAGAAATATTTGACTCTGAATAACCGGCCAAAATAAATCCTGTATCCGAAGTTTGTATTGCCGAGAGGCATGTATCGTTAAGTGTTCCCCCGAAGGTTTTGTCCCACTCTATATTGTGCAGACTATCGAGTTTAACAACCCAATAGTCGGATGTGGTATTTTCCCCTATGTTACCACCTGTTTTTTCTCCTGATATTTTTGAGAAAGAATATCCACTCAAGAAATATCCCCCATCCATGGTTAGAACGAGTGAAGTTAATAGGTCCCTTCGCACACCACCCATGGTTTTATCCCACTGAACAGTTCCAAGGCTGTCAGTTTTTACCAGCCAGTAATCAAAAATACCTCTGGAACTATCCGTTTTTTCGCCCGATATTTTCGACTCAGAATATCCACCTAGTATATAACCTCCATCCTTGGTCTGACGAACTGAATTGAGCTGATCGTAAGCATTGCCACCAATAGTTTTGCTCCATATTATCATACCAGTTTGATCCAGCTTTACCAGCCAGTAATCATTACTTGAATCCCTGCTGTCTTGTGCTTTTTCACTGGAAATTTCAGATTTGGAATAACCACCCAGAATGTATCCGCCATCCCTGGTTTGCTGAAGTGATTGAAGGTAATCCTGATTTTTACCACCTATCGTTTTATCCCACTGTATGTTTGACAAACTATCCAGCTTTACAATCCAGTAATCATTTCGCCTGCGTGAATTTTCAGTTTTATTGCCAGAAATACTAGAACGAGAATAGCCCCCCGCCAAATAACCACCATCACTTGTTTGCTGAATGCAGGTTAAATAATCATCATCGCTGCCGCCTAATGTTTTTGTCCATTCAATTGCCCCTGTCTTCTTGTATTTTACAATCCAGTAATCAAAACCCCCTATACTGTCGGTAGTTTTTTCACCAGATATACCAGAATTTGAAGAGCCTGCTCCTATTGAACCACCATCTCTTGTAGGTATGGAGACAGTGAATATTTCATTCAAACTACCTCCGGCTACCTTTTGACCGGAAAGATTAAATTGAGCTAAACAGTTGGTAGTAATAATTAACGCAGGAATAATAACATAAAAAATCTTTGCCAGCATCATTTTGAATTTTTTCAGGATAAAAAATTGAATTGGATTTGTTTACAAACAAAAATAAAAAATGACAATATTACTTAAAAATAAAATAATAATTCACCAGGATAGCGGGGATATTAATTTTATGCGGCCCAACAGGTATCGTCTTCATTTATCAATTCTATTTGCTCACGACAATTTTGCGAACCTGACCAGTAAAAGAATTTCTAATATAGTATAGACCCGCAGCAAAATTTGATAAATCAATTTCGCCTTTTCGATCAAGATTTTTTTCTGCCAGTATGGTTCCAGCCTAGTTTGTAACCGTTATAATCGCTCTAGTCTTAGTTTGTATGTAAATCATATTTTTAGCAGGGTTTGGGTATACATTAAAATCCTTTTCCGGATTAATTTTAGACTCGCTAAAATTAATACTGTCGGCGTGAATATTTAAACCTGTAAAAGCAAGTTGGGTATATTTCAATTTCACCACCCAAAAATCATAATTCCCTTTTGATAAAGTTGTCTTATCTGCAGAAATTCCTGAGTTAGAAAAGCCTGCCAATACATAAAGATCTTTCTTAGCCTCGTAGAGACCCATCAAATTATCATTCCTACTGCCGCCCACCGTTTTATCCCATTGAATTGTTCCGGTGCCGCTTATTTTTACCACCCAAAAGTCGTACGCACCCCTGCTGCTTTCTGTTTTTTCTGACGATATGCCAGACAATGAATAGCCCCCTACCAAGTATCCGCCATCTTGGGTTTTTATTATGGCTGTACAAGTATCATTTAGATTGCCACCAATGGTTTTATCCCATTGAATGTTGCGCAGGCTGTCAAGCTTTATAATCCAGTAATCAGATGTATTTAAATTCCCCCTGTTATCAGCAGTTTTTTCGCCAGAAATTCTTGATTGAGAGTAGCCCGCTATTATATAGCCTCCATCTTTTGTTAATTCCATAGAGGTAAGTTGATCCCTTTTGTCGCCACCCATTGTTTTATCCCATTGAACAACACCTGTGCTATCAATTTTTACAAGCCAGTAATCGAATGCACCCCGTGGATTTTCTGTTTTTTCACCAGATATTCCGGATTCGGAATAACCGCCCAAAACATAACCCCCATCTGCAACCTGCTTCACAGTGGTAAGTTTTTCATAATAAAAACCACCAATAGTTTTATCCCATAAAAGCTTACCGCTATTATTAAGTTTTACAATCCAGTAATCGTAGCTGCCAGCCCTGCTCGTATCTGTTTTAACACCCGATTTGCCTGATTTAGAGTTTCCCCCCAGCAGGTATCCGCCATCATCGGTTTCAATTAAAGTATACAAACCATCATCCTTGTTTCCACCAATAGTTTTATTCCATTGTATATTGCCCAAATTATCCAGCTTTACTACCCAGTAGTCATTACCTCCAAAACCAGCCTGGGTTTTATCACCCGATTTACCAGATAAAGAGTAGCCACCTAATATATACCCCCCATCAGTTGTTTGCAGCAGGCATGTAAGAATATCATCCCTGCTGCCGCCAATCGTTTTATCCCAAAGAATAGTGCCAGCACTGTCGTACTTTACAACCCAGTAATCCCTGCCTCCTTTGTTGTTAGCGGTTTTATCTCCCGAAATATTAGAAAGAGAAATTCCCCCCGCAATTGAACCGCCGTCACTTGTAAAAATAATAACGGTAAGTGAATCTTTTAAACTGCCTCCTGTTGTAGTTTGAGATTCTATTACGGGCTGAGCCAAAATGCCTAAAGTGAAAAGGTTGGCAATAAGTGTCAACGTTAAGTATTTGTAATGCATAAAAAGCAAATTAACGATCCTTTTTCAGGCATTGGATGTAAATTTAGTCCAAATAAAAAATAATAATCTTGCAGAATTATTCAAACAATGGCCGTTAAGAATAATTCGTCTGATACCAGCTAATCTTTTCATGGCGTCATCGTTGCGTCGCAATCCTTTCACATCCGGTAAAAAAAGCATCTTCAGCGTTTACAGAATCTAAGCCTGTTCATTTTAGCAGCTTAAAAGGTATCATAAAATAATCAGAGCATCTGTCTTGCTTTAATTTCAAGGTATTTATTCAAAGCGTTAACCGTAAGGTTTTGAGGTGTGGTAAGTATGGTAAGTATACCGCCCTGATTAAGTTCTTTTACAATTTGTTTTTTTTCAAATGCAAAACTTTCTGCTATGGTTTTACTATAAACTTCTTCAATATTTTCAGATGTTTTGTTTATGAAATTTGAGAGTTCCGTGTTCTCAAAAAATACAGTAATCAGCAAATGGTTTTCAGCAATTTTTTTCAGGTAAGGCAATTGCCTTCTCATGCCTGTAAGCGATTCAAAGTTGGTGAATAATAACATCAAACTGCGCTGCGTTATTTTTCTGCGCATAAATATATACAGGCGTTCAAAATCGCTCTCCAGATAGCGTGTCTTCTGGCTGAACAATGTTTCTAGTATACGCTGCATTTGCAATGCTTTTTTATCTGCCTGCAAAAAAGATCCTATATTTTCTGAGAATGTTATTAAACCCGCTTTATCCTGTTTTGTAATGGCCACATTGCTCAAGACCAGTGAAGTATTAATAGCATAATCAAGCAAACTTAAGCCATCAAAAGGCATTTTCATTACACGGCTCTTGTCAATAACACAGTACAGCTGCTGACTTTTTTCATCCGTATAATTATTTACCATCAATTGGCTTTTACGGGCAGTAGCTTTCCAGTTTACAGTTCGGTAATCGTCGCCGGGCACATACTCCTTTATCTGCTCAAACTCCATGCTTTGCCCAATACGCCGTACTTTTTTTACACCCACTTCGCTTAGCCTGTTGCTCATGGCCATTAGCTGGTATTTACGCAGTTGCAGGTACGAAGGATATACAGCAACATCCACCGGTTCACCTGCCTGGTATCGTCGGCTCAATAAACCACAAGTTGTAGTTACATAAATATTAACTACTCCAAACTGATAGTTGCCACGCTTAACTGGCCGTAAATTATAACGGAGGATTTTCTTGTCACCCGCTGCCAGACTAAGTTTGAACAGCACGTCCCTTTTTTGAAACTGGTGCGGTACTTCATCAATTATCTGGAGCTGCACCGTATAAGGATATAAATTTTCCAGATCAATTCTAATGATATTCTCATCGCCGTTGCTTAATCTTTCGGCCATGGAACGCCTTGCAAAAAACCCTTTATTTTTGGCGAAAAGAAGTAAATAATCATAGACCAATAAAATAACAAAAGCAAAAAAAGCGAGGTAAGGAATATTGCTAAACCATGTAAAAAAGAAGCGCAATACGAACAGAACAACGCAGCAAATTAGTGCAGCATAAAGCCTTTGCGTTACAAACAGATCACCGATATATTTTCTAAAAAAATGCTTCACTAATTACGTTTTTGTATTTGCTTTATCTTATTTACTATGCCTGTTGAAAGTGGCTTAACCTGCTGAACATTGTTATGGCGTACAAGAGTGCGACGCAAGAAAAGCCGAACAAATAAATAAATGCCGGGCCCAAAAAATTGCATTCCCTTACAAACTATCTGGGTACTTCCACCTTCTTTGCAATGTCTGTAATAACATCGGCTGCGGTGCTGCCTTCCATCTCCTTTTCGGGTGTAAGAATAATGCGGTGGCATAGAACAGAATGGAGTACCGCAATTACATCGTCGGGATTAATAAAGTTTCTTCCGTTAATGGCAGCCATTGCTTTTGCTGAGCGTAAAACCGCAACGGAGGCCCTTGGGCTTGCACCCAGGAAAAGAGCTTTATTGTTGCGCGTTTCGTAAACCAATGCCGCAATATAACGCAGTACTTTATCTTCAATATGGATGTTGCTTACTAACTGTCGGTATTGTATAATTTCATTACCGGTTAACACCGGATTTATCGATTGCGTGTAATGGGAAAGAATACCCTTATGAGCAAACTCCAGAATTTTAACTTCTTCTTCAGGTGTTGGATATTTTACTTCTACTTTAAACAGAAATCGGTCAAGCTGGGCTTCGGGTAAACGGTAGGTACCTTCATGCTCAACCGGATTTTGAGTAGCCAAAACCATAAAAGGCTGTGGCATGGGATAAGTAACACCATCGTACGTTACCTGCTTTTCTTCCATTACTTCGAAAAGAGCTGCCTGTGTTTTTGCCGGCGAACGGTTGATCTCATCAATTAAAACAATATTGCTGAAAACAGGCCCGCGTTTAAAACTAAAAGTTGCTGTTTGCGGATTAAAAACAGAAGTACCAATAACATCACTCGGCATAAGATCCGGTGTAAACTGAATACGGCTGAAAGGCACATCAATACAGCGTGCCAGTAGTTTTGCAGTAAGTGTTTTGGCTACCCCTGGCACACCTTCAATTAGTACGTGACCGTCTGCCAGCATAGCTGCGATAAGCAGTTCTATCATCCTTTCCTGCCCTACTATTACTTTGGCAATTTCATTTTTAATCTTACTTACTGCTTCGTTTAACACAGCAGTATCTGTTTGCATTTCCATTATATTCAGGTTTTTGAAATTGAGTAAAATTCATCAATACTGGCGGCAAGGTTCATTAGCAAATCGTCTGTAACTTTTGGCTGGGCTGATGCCCTTTTTGTATTACTGAGAATAGTTTTTATCAGTTCTTCGGGCACACCACTTTTTCTTGATAACTGCTGCACAAATGCATTATCGGTGTTTTGTGTTGAGAGATAATACTGCTTTCGTATATGCTCGTACCAGTATTGCGATTTTTTTTGGGCGATGGCATTGTTATCGTGCTGACTGTAATATACAGATGAAACTGTTTCTACAAAATCAAGCGTGGTATTTCGCAATGGTTCAATAACCGGTATAATGCGCTGCCTGCGTTTCATTTCGAAAAATACATAGGTAAGCAGCGCAGCAATTGTAAGCCATAAGGCCCAACTGAGAAATGTATTAGAAAGAAAGAAACGCAATGGTGAATCAGAACCTTCGCGGCCGCTTTTATAATACTCATCCCAATGAATGGTTTCAATATCTTTAGCTATATAGGAAAATGCTTTTGCTATATAATCCCGGTTGTTTGCATACAGCATAAAATAATTGCTGAAACATAACGGTGCCGTATGTATTAAAAAAGTGCCTTCTCCGTATCGTACGCTTACAAAGTTTGGCAAACTGTCTTGGTTAATACCAAGTATCCTTGAAAAATCAACCCTTTTAACTGAGTCGAAATAACCGTAACCGGTTGTTCTTTTAAAAGAATATTTTTCGTTTGAATTTAGCACCGGGTTTACCATGCTAACCCAAGTGGTATCTTTTTCCAACAGTCCACCGTAAGATTTTATATGCAACCCAATCGAGTCTAAAAAAGATTCATCTATGTCGAATGAAGAAATAAATACTGTATTGCCCTCTTTTGCATATTGCAGCAGTTCCTCAATATCTGCTTTACCGGGGTTAAATTCGGGTTCTATCAGTATATACGCACTGTTGATTTCCGCCTTGTCATGAAGCGCATTATAGGCAGGCACACGAAGGTTTTGAACCGATGCCGATGGAAAAATCTGCTTTAAAACTTCATAAGGAACAATGGTACCAAAAGGATTTTTATCGTTGTTGCGCAGTGTTGCAGCCCAATCAAATTTTTTGGGCTGATTAAGTTGCGCAATAACATAAAGTACCAGCAGCGCCCCAAAAATGAATATAAATATTTTATTTTCTTTCACTTGATAATAATTGGCTTTGAAACTGTAAAAACTGCTCTTCCATCTCTTCATAATTTTCCGCCGTAACTGCAAGATTACCGTACCAAGCATACTCAAATAGCCAGGTATTTTTTTTAAATGACTGTTGCAAAACAGAACCATTTAGCTCTCTCAAATAATCGGTATTGGTTTTATTGGGTAACCAGGCAATCAGGTTTTTATCAGCCAAAATTTTCAATGTTTTCAGGTATTGCAGCCTTACTGCCAAACGGAAATTATCTTGTTGTAAAGCTTCTTCTATTGCAGCCTCAAAAGATATGTCGTGAATATTTTCGTCCTGTATAGTAAACGCATTGCTGCTTAACGATGGATTTATAAATAGTGCCACTTTATTCATGCGCATTACCCGATAAACAAAAAAAGAAACAGCACCCAAACCAGCTAACCAATAAATAAAATTCATAGTGGCTCTGCCGGCAGCTGTGCCCATTATGTCATCGTATTTGCTCCAAAACCACATCCAAAACCTATCCCAAAGAGAAGGGAGTTCCACCTGCTCCTTTTCGTATTGAAAATCCTTGTCGTTCTTGTATTTGTCGAGCGAAGAAGATGTAATACTTCTTTGTTGCACATCAGCAGAATCGTACGAAACTTTTTGACGTGCCGAAACAAACAAACAGAAAAATAACAGGAGATATATAAATACAAAACGCATCATAGAAAATTAATAAAAAAATTATGAACCCGGCTTTATATCCAGCTTCGGCTTCGTTGCGTCGCACTCTTGTACTCAGGTTTCAGGTGTCAGCTATAAGCGGTCAGCAAAACAATTTCATTCATTGTTATTGATCAATTAACGAGCCCATAGCTGTTACCCTAATGCCGGTTGCAATTCTACAGTGCAAGCTTACGACCGACGCCTTTGGCGTGGAAAGCTTCAAGAAACGATGAAAAAAGAACTGGTGCCCGGTAAAAAAGCAATTGCATTTTTTTTGCGGCATTTTACTACATTAATACTGTTCTTCAATGCCAGTATTTGGATTAATACTTTCTCCCAAATTTGCCAGTCTTTTCTCAAGTCCGGTACTATCTCTTAACTCTGTAAGATTGTAATATTGTAAGCCTACAGAAATAAAGAAAACAATATAAAAAACATACTGCACTACCGTTAAGACTGACGTAGCAATGGCGGCTGTAGAACTTAATTCGTTCGTGGAAAAATAAGAACCAATGCCAACCACACCGGCTACTATAACCCCAATTATACCAGAACCAATACTATATATTAGGTAAGAGATAAAATAGATGCCGAGCGAAACCCAGAAATTTTCTTTTATAATTTCGAGGCACCTGCTAAAAGATCCACTGAACGATAGATTTTCGCTCACAACAATAAAGGGAAAAGGTAACAATACCACTGCAAAGTAAATACCTGGGGCAAGGCAAAATAAACAGCCTGCTACAATTAGTATATACTGAGGTATGCTGTATAAAAATATTTTAAAGAAGTTGCCCGCAAAGCCACTCCATACCTGCTGCACTGTTGGCGATTCGTCCAGCTCGTCGCGGAGTTTCATATAAACAGCAATTACCGTATGCATAGCAGAAAAATTTAGTGCCGTAACGCTAATAAAAAGAAAATAACCCATCGTAAAAAATTGCGACAGTGTTTGCTCAGGTAACGATGTTCCGGTTTTAAACGTATCAAGAAAACCCAATGATTGCTTTTGGTAAATGCCCCCGAGAATAGAGCTGGACAAAATAAAAATACCTGCAATAAGTACAAAAGCAGTTACCAGAGGTTTAAACTCCTGGCGTATAAACTGAAAGGTATCGCCAAGGTTTTCGCCAAAGTCTCTTATTTTTCTGAGTTGAATTTTTTGTTGAGCCATGCTGAAAAATTTTTGTTTTCGGTTGTTTTAAAAGGATTGCTGTTTATACTATCTAAACGCCTGTGCAATTGTATGGGATATAAAATAAAGTACCATATAATAAATGACAGTGAGCCCAGCAAAATAGCAAGACTTACCCATAAAGGCATTTCTGTGTAACGGGTTACAAAACTCTCAAAGAAAGCCGCAGTTAAAAAAAGCGGAACCAAGCCCAATACTATTTTTAACCCGTCTTTACCACCGCGGGCTATTGATGCGCCGCGTGTATAAGTGCCCGGGAAAAGCATAGCGCCTCCCAGTATTAAACCGGAAGCACCTGCAATTATAATGCTCCATAATTCAAGGGTGCCGTGTATAAAAATAACCGTAATAAATTTTGCTCCCAGCCCTTTTGAAATAAAATAATATTGAAAGGAGCCCATCATTAACCCATTTTGAAAAAGAAGCCAGATGCTGCCAAGGGAAAAGAAAATCCCCAGCACGTAACCAAAAAAGGAAACCTGTATATTATTGTAGGCAATAAAAAAAAACATACTTAGGCCATCACCCTGTTTATACACACCAAAAGGATCTCCTTTTTCTATGTTCTCTGCTGTCATGTTCACATAATCATCACCAAGTATCAGGCGCACAAAATTATCGTCGTATTTGGCAGAAAGGGCTCCCATTAAACTAAACAGCAAAAAGAACAAAAAAGAATAAAGAAACTGGCGATGGTATTTCTTAAAAAGAAAGGGTAACTCGTATTGCCAAAACCAAAAAATACGCCCTTTCTTTTCCTTTTTATTCCTGTATATTTTCTGGTGAAACTGTGCGGCGAGGCCGTTTAAATATTTGGTGGTATTACTTTCGGGGTAAAAAGTACGTGCGTAGGCAAGATCATCCGTAAGTTCTACAAAGCGGTTTGCGGTTGTGTCCGTTGGCACATCGGTATTTAAACCAGCTTCATAGGCTTTCCATTTATCAGCATTTTGTTTTAGAAACTGAGCTTCGCGCATTTGCAGGTTAATATGCTATAAAAATAAGGGTTAATAAATACCAATCGTTGAAAATAAAATTTATTTATACATCTTTGAAGGATGGCTGCTATTTCAATTGTTACCCCTCAAAATATTGAACTCGAGTACGATCTTGCAAGCCTTGGAGAAAGAATTGTTGCCACCATTATAGACTTTGCTATTCTATTGGGTTATTTTATAATCATCAGTTTATTTACCAGCCTTTCTGCCGATTATTTTGGAGCCGGCCTTGGCTGGCTTTACGTAATTGTATTTTTACCGGCGGCATTTTATACCCTTGTTAGCGAAACATTCTTAAATGGGCAAACCGTTGGCAAAAAGGTAATGGGTATAAAAGTTATCAGCCTCAATGGTAATCAGGCTTCGTTTGCGCAATATTTAATACGGTGGCTTTTCAGGCTGGTTGATATCTGGCTCTTCGGCTCTGTAATTGCTCTTGTTGTTGCAGCCGTTACAGAAAAAAATCAGCGGGTTGGCGATTTGGTGGCGGGTACTACGCTGGTAAAAATAAAACCACGCTCGGCTTTACAACAAACGCTTTACACATCGGTTGCCGATACCGGCTATACCGTAAGCTACCCCGAAGTTATAAACCTAAGCGATGCAGATATGCAGCTTGTAAAAGAAGTATTACTGAGTGTACAAAAAACAGGCAATACCATGCTGGCACTGCAAACCGTGCGAAAAATAGAATCGGTTCTAAATATTAAAAGCCACCACGATGAGCCGGTAAATTTTCTATATACCCTTCTAAGCGATTACAATCATATTACTGCAAAACTGTAATTTTTTTTGAGCCAGGCAGTTACCTGAATGGCATCGTCTGTTGCGTCGCACTCTTGTACTTTTGGAAGAAATTTCGTCATTGCGAGGCCACCGAAGCAGTCTCCTGGCATAACATAAAAATTAATTTTTTGGGTATAACGAACGACAGGAGATTGCTTCGTTCCTCGCAATGACGCAGTTATAAAATCGCTTCGTTCTTAGCAATGTTGCGGGATGTTAAGAACGTACAAGAGTGCGACGCAACCAAAGATTCACAAAGAAATAAATGCCTGGCTAATAATTGTATTTGCATTTACCTGATAACCATATTAACCAGCAGACCCGTTAGTATTGAACAGGTAAAACTTATGAGTGTTCCTATTAAAACATATTCGGCTTCTTTGCGTATGCCATTGCCTTTCATATCGGTAAAGCGAAGTATTGATTTAGCGGCTATTAGAAAACCGATGCCTTCCATATGACTGGTTATTACAAAGGTAAATACGAGTATTCTTTCGAAAATACCGATCCATTTTCCGGCTTCATTCAGGCTTATAACGGAGCGGCCAAGGCCGGGTTCTATTTCGGTACGCCATTTTGCCGTTGCAAAGCCAATTATAAATGCCAGCGGAAATATAACAAACATATACCCAGATAATATTAGCCAGAGGGTTGCATCTGTTACCAATGTTGTTATTTGCAGCTGCAACCAACCGGCAGGCTGATACCAGTTAAGCCATAATGCTATTAATACTGTTAAATGCAATGTTTGGTCTACTATAAACCAAACCGGCCCATCCCGTTGATATATTTTCCAGAGATCTATTGCAAAATGGGTGACGGTTACAATTACGGGTATTAACCAGTTGGTTTTATCGGGACTGAAAAGGTAAATGAGTGCACCGTGTAAAAGGCAATGCGCATACAGCACCCAGGATTTTGCTTTGTACCTTTTTTTGTGCTGCACCATTTTGGAAGTCTGCAATCCAAAGTCTGCCAGCAGGTGTGCGAATATCCACTGATATAAAATTTGCATGTTATAAAAATATCAAAGTAATACAACAGTTGATTCAAAACGCTGAATAATACGAATAAAAACCTGCGCCCCTGCGGCCTGTAACCGCTGGTGCACAGAAGGCTGGGATATTTTTAAAATTTGGGCTATATCGTCTTGTTTCGTATTCTGCAGCATTAGGTAAAGCGCATCGGCCTGTGCTGCACTTAGCTTTTGCAAAAGGAAATTGAGCGAGGCACTGTGCACCTGCCATTCTGCTGCAAAATTTTGATCGGCGGCAGTTATAGCAATCAGTTCGCCTTTTTTTCTCAGATCATCTACCAACGGACCCGATTGCTGAAAAGCTGTTCCGTCAGAGGTGAGAATATCGGCGCCCTGATAATTTATTTCTCCTGCACCAATCCCAAGCCTTATATAAAAATCTTCTGCCATTAAATAACATTGCAGCTTTACTGCAAGGCTTAATGCCTGCGCCCTGTTTGCTGTAAGCGTTGCCTGCAGGCTATCTCCGCGGTATTGCTGCAGTTCAAGATCGTGATATAGCTCTTTAAATAACGCCGTAAAACTTTCTATTCTGGCCTGTAATTTTCTACGCTTTTCAATATCCAGTTTGGAAGATGCCACTATATCGCCTGTTATTGTTACAGCTTTAATTAGGTTAGAAGACATATTGATTATTTATACAAAAATAGTACTATAATACTATCAAGTTACATTATAGCATTGTAAGACTATAAAATATACTTATAGTATTAAAAAACTATACATAAAAAATAAATAAAAGCAGAATAGATAAAACAGAAAAAAAAATTATTAGCCAGGCAGAAGAATAACAATTAAGCTTTTCTCCCCACCGTGTTGGGGCTCTTATACGTTTAGATTCTTTATGGAACTTTTAATGATGCGAATAAAAATTATAAACTTTCCACAAACTGCTGTGTTTTCAGGCGACGTTGCACAGCAACAACATGCCGATGAAAGGATTGCGATGCAACGATGCCACTATGGAAAAATTAGCTGGTAAAATAATTAAATAACGCAAACAGCATCTTTATTGTACAAAAAATAACCCAATCAAAAACCAGACTTTCTCATTCTCCGTATTTGATAAAAAATTAACTTTTATGAAATTAGAAACAATTTTAAAAAACAGCATATATGCTGTTGCCTTTGGATCAGTTACCATTTTTGCAGTTGCATGCCAAAAAGCAAATTTAGCGCCCGGTGCAGGCGCATCAACACAAAGTGAAGAAGCGATGCCAGCTTCTTTAAGAGGTGGTCTATATGTATCTGCCGCAGATACAGCAGCCGCAGTAAACAACCTTTACATGTATAACAATGTTGCCAATGAACTTCAGTTTACCATGCAGTATGCAACAAATGCCAAGGATGGCAATGGAGTTTACTACAATAAAACCACTGATGAAATTTACCAGTTAAGCAGGAAAAATAAAACCATCTACGTATTCAGCAATGCCTCATCAATGAGCGGTACGCCCATACCCACCAGAACTGTAACAGACAGTACTTTAAGCAGTGGACGAGAAATTACTTACGATGATAAGAGAGACATTCTTTATGTAGCAAATAATAGCGACAGCTCTATAAGGGTTTATAAAAAATTCTCTACGCTCTCCGGTAACATTATTGGCTCTTCTTTAAAAATACAGGGCCAACCCTGGGGCATTACTTACAATAGAAATAATAATGTACTTATAGCCGCAATGGACCTTGCCGCTATGCGCCTTGATATTTTTGATGCCCCCAATACGCTAGTGGCAGGAGCTGTGACAGCCAACCGTTCTTTAAATATTACCGACAGGCTCAATGGAACTTTCAGCCGTATACATGGTTTAAGTTATGACAGTGATAACGACATATTGGTGGTAACAGAAATTGGTGAAGCTGCTGCGCCAATTTCACCAACACCAGGTAAACCTGCATTTAATGCAGATGGTGGTTTATATATTTTTATGGGTGCCAATGCAAAAGTAGCAGCAGGTGGAAGTTATGCGGCAGATGGAACTATTTACGGTGCAAGCACAACATTGGGTAACCCTGTAGATGTAGTAGTTAAAACTGTAAAAGGTACCAGCTATATTTACGCCGCAGAAAAAGCAAATAAAAAGATCCTTACATTTAAACTTAATGCCGGCGATACAGCGCCTTTCAGTTCTATTGCAACTACTTATGCTCCGGAAGACATTACACTTTTACAATAATTGCTCATCATGTAAATGAAGAGGCTGGCTTAGAAAGCCAGCCTCTTCATTTTGCTTTAGGTCTATAAAAGCGTTGTTGCCGTGTACAAAATAAAAAAGCCAAGGTTGCCCTAAGCTTTAAATACTATAGAAGTTCACAATTATTCTCCTGATTGCTCTTTTACCTTTTTCTTGGCGCCTTTTGGTGTAAGCATCAACTGCATACGCTTGCCTTCTAATTTTGGCAAAGATTCGGGCTGACCAAATTCTGCAAGGCGTTCTGCAAATTTAAGCAGCACGAGTTCGCCTCTTTCTTTAAACATGATCGCTCTTCCTTTAAACTGCACATAGGCTTTTACTTTATTGCCGTCTTTAAGAAAACCTTCTGCATGTTTTGCTTTGAAATTAAAATCATGATCGTCAGTACCAGGCGTAAAGCGAATCTCTTTAACCTCGCTTTGTTTGGCATTGGCTTTCATATCTTTTTCTTTACGCTTTTTCTCGTAAAGGAATTTTTTATAGTCGATTACTTTGCAAACGGGCGGCGCCGCATTTGGGGAAATTTCTACAAGGTCTAGCTCCTGATCCCGGGCTATTTTGCGGGCATCATCTGTAGGGTAAACGCCAATGGTAACATTGTCGCCAACTAAACGCACTTCGGGTACTCTAATTCTTTCGTTAATGCGGTGTTCTGGTTCTGGTTGCCTGTTAAACCGGGGGTTAAAACGTCCCCCTCCTCTGTACGGTAAAGCCATTAATTGCTATTTGGTTTAAAATTATTTACGTTAAAGATAAAGAATGTTTTGTTTTATTCTGATTTACGGTTTTTTATTTCATCAACAATCATGCTAATGAACGCTTCTGCAGCCTCTGCGCCTAAATCTCCTTTGCCCTGGCGACGAACAGAAACCTTGCCATCATTCATTTCCTTTTCGCCAATTATCAACATATAGGGCACGCGGCTCAATTCTGCTTCACGTATTTTTTTACCTATTTTTTCGCTGCGGTCGTCTATTTCTACTCTTACGCCGGCACTGCGGAGTTTACTTTTTATTTCGTACGCATAATCCATAAACTTATCGCTGATGGGTAATATTTTTACCTGCAGCGGTGATAGCCATACTGGCAGTTTACCAGCATACTGCTCCAGCAAAAACCCGATAAATCTTTCATGGGTACCCAATGGTGCACGATGGATAATCAGTGGAATTTCTATGGAATTATCCTGTGTGGTGTATTGTAGTTTAAAACTACGGCCTTGCGAAAAATCTACCTGGTTGGTGGCAAGTGTAAACTCCCTGCCAATTACGCTATAAATTTGAACATCTATTTTTGGGCCGTAAAATGCTGCTTCGTCCTGTACTTCTATATAAGGTATATTGGATTCTTTAAGCACATTACGCACCATCTCTTCTGTTTCTTTCCAAAGTTCCGGCTCGTTTACATATTTAACACCCAGCTTTTCAGGCGAATGAAGCGACAGCCTCATAACATATTTTTCTATCCCAAAAATTTTAAAATATTTCAGGTACATATCGTTCACTGCCCTAAACTCATTGTTAAACTGCGCTTTGCTGCAATAGATATGCGCATCATTCATATGCAGGCAGCGCACACGCATAAGGCCAAACAATTCGCCGCTTTGCTCGTAGCGGTAAACCGTTCCATATTCTGCAATACGGTAAGGAAGATCCCGGTAGCTTTTTGGTTCGGCTGCAAAAATCTTGTGGTGGTGCGGGCAGTTCATTGATTTAAGATAATACTTCTCACCGTCCATCTCCATGGGCGGGTACATGCTATCGGCATAATAAGGCAAATGGCCGCTGGTAATGTACATACTTTCTTTGGCTATATGCGGCGTTACCACACGCTTGTAGCCCGCTTCTTCTTCGGTTTCTTTAGCCAGCTTTTCAAGTTGTTCAATAATAACTGTACCGTTGGGCATCCATAAGATAAGACCGGGGCCTACATCATCATCCATAGTGTAAATACCCAGTTCTTTACCCAATTTGCGGTGGTCTCTTTTCTTTGCTTCTTCCAGCATCACAAGGTGTTCGTCCAACTCTTTCTGATTCGGAAATGTAACACCATAAATACGGGTAAGCTGTTTATTTTTTTCATCGCCTTTCCAGTAAGCTCCGGCAATATTGGTAAGCTTTATCGCCTTTATTAAACCAGTGCCGGGTATATGAGGACCGCGGCAGAGATCAGTAAAATTACCCTGTGTATAAAAGGTAATGCTTCCGTCTTCAAGGTTCTGCAGCAGGTCAAGCTTATACTCGTCGTTCTTTTCGGTGAAATATTTTATGGCCTCCTCCTTAGAAATTTCCTGCCGCTTGTAAGCATTGTTCTGCTTTGCCAATTCACCCATTTTTTTCTCAAGAGTAGCTAGGTCCTCTTCGGTAAGTTTCCTGTCGCCAAGATCCATATCGTAATAAAAACTGTTTTCCAAAGCTGGCCCTACCCAAAATTTTACGCCAGGAAACATGCTCTCAACAGCCTCTGCCAGCAGGTGTGCCGATGAATGCCAGAACATGCCTTTGCCATCTTTATCAGTCCAGGTAAGCAGTTGCAGGGCTGCATCTTCATTAATAGGGCGGGTTGCATCCCAAATCTGTCCGTTTACATTTGCGCCCAACACCTTACGTGCAAGGCCTTCGCTTATTGACTTTGCAATATCCAATGCGGTAACGCCCTGTTCGTATTGCCTAACTGCCCCATCGGGAAATGTTACATTGATCATACTTTGCGTATCCTTAAGTTTGTATTTTGTTCCCGGCTTTGGATTTCTTTGGCATCGTTCCTTGCGTCGCACTCTTGTACTATGAATTACTAATCATCTTTTACCGAAAAGAAGACCAAGGAATAATCGTTACAAAGAAAAATAATTACCGGGCCGTAAAAATAGCAAATGATTGCCACAATAAAATTCATCCCTAAAAGAGAAAAGATGCTTTCGCTGGAAATGATAAGGGGCTGCCCTGTATTTTGGTGAGCAATGATAAGAATGTACAAGTGTGCGACGCAACGAAAGTTAAATTAATAAACTGAAGCCGGGTCCATAATTATTTTCTAATAAAAGCTGAGGGCTTCAAAAATCCAGCGGTCGAAAAATGTACAGGATATTTTTGTGTGCTTTTAAAAAGACAAAGGATTGTTCCATAAAACAACCCTTTGTCTTTAATTAATTTCGTTCTGTAATTAACAGGGTTGGTTTACTGCATCAGCACTAATTTGCCTTTATAAATTGTAGCTTTTCCATTTTTATCGTGCACCAATATTTGGTAGAAATACACGCCTGCAGCAAGATTTGACAGGTTATTGTTATTCCTGTAATTATTTTCTTTGAATACGACAAATCCATTGCTGTTAAAAATAGAAACTATATTATTATCTGCTAACCCCGGTATTTTCCAAAGCTGGTTGCGATGTAAAAAATTGGGGATTTTGAAAGGCGGAATTGATTGATCAGCAACTACATTGCTTTCCATTGAGTTAACGGTGTTGCCTGCAAACAAAGGAACCGGATCATTATTATAAATAGTGCAATTGCCATTTTCCTTTGCAATAATGAGGTTTACAGGATTAGAGAGTTTTACATAAAAAATCTCGTCAGGTTCTATAACGTTATCGCCTTTAACCGTAACAGTAATGGTATCGCTAACCATTCCCGGGGTAAAAGTAATGGTTCCTGATTTTGCCACGTAATCATTATCTGCAATAGTTGCAGTGCTATCCACCGTTTGATAGTCTACAGTGGTCGTTATATTGGACGGAAATGCCAGACTTACAATAAATTTTATTTTTTTGTTGTTACCCGTGTTACCTTCTGTTATGCTGGTGTCATTGATGATTACACCCGGGTCTGGTACGGTTACTTTCATATTTTTACCAGCCTTGGCCACAACATAGCCGTCCGGTGCAAAAATAGTACTAAAGGCGCCTGAGATTGAACCGGTAGCAGTTAGAATGGTATACGTTCCTTTTGGAACAATGCCTGTGCGTAATATTTTAAGTGTATCCTTAAGTTTTGCTTTGCCATTTACAATTAACTGGTCGTGCCCGGTGCCTGCTCCTGCACCACTAAGCATTTCAATTTCTAATGTACGGTTTGTATAATCTGTGCCGGTAGTTAATATACCGATTGATGAGCCCGGTGCAAAAATACCTTTATTTGTAAGCAGGCCAGTGCCAAAAGAATAAGTACCCAAACCTGATATTTTACCGTTATTGGTTAGTGGTATATTTACTGTTGTTACCCCTGTAGAAGTTTTTACAAACATACCTCCTGCACTATTTGTACAGCTACCGCCGCCATAGTTATACATCTGGTTATCGCCGTTAATATTTATTAGGCTACTATTGGTTAGCGTTGCAGCGCTAAAACTCAGGTAACCAGCATTCCAGTTAATTGTACCCTTATTTGTTAAGGGTGAAGCAATAATAACCTCACCGCCATCTAAATTTACTACAGCATTATTCTGGAAAGTTGTGGGTACTGATAGGCTTCCTCCGTTCCATTGCATTGAACCTGTAATTTTTAACGATCCTGTGCCATTTATTGTGCCGCCCGCAAAATTAAAAGCAATCGCAGATGGCATATTAAAAGCGACATTTAAAGTCATCGTATTGCCAGACTGGCTGAATGTACCCGAGCCTGTAACAGATGTTCCGGCATTAAAACTTACGGGTGAAAAATTGAGAAAGGTTCCCCCACCCAAATTCAATGACCCCGTATTAATAAAACTGCTACCATTGTTTTGAAATGTTCCCGAATTAATATTCAGGATACCATTATTGGTAAATGCCACAATGTTGGTGGAAGTGCCCGTTCCAGTAAGCTTGGTAAATATGCCTGTGCTGCTGTTGGTAAAAACCCCGCTGCCATAATTGTACAACTGGTCATTGCCAAAAGCATTAAAGTTTTTATTGTTGATAATTGTACCTGCATTAAAACTTAAAAAGCCTGAATTCCAGTTAACAGTACCGTTATTGGTAAGCGTTGAATAAAGTATTACCTCCCCTGCGGTAATATTAAGCGTTGCACTGCTTTGCATTGTAGCCGCAGCCGATAAACCACCCCCATTCCACTGCATTGTACCAGACACTTTTAGAATACCGGCACCATCTATTATACTTCCGTTCATTAAAAGCGTACCTGCTACTGTAAGGTCGTCGCCTGCGCCATTATTTAGCGTCATTGCAGAACTTTGCGTCAGTTGCCCTCCACTATTTACCACAACCTGATCCACCGTAACAGCCGCAGTATTGGTAATGGTATGCCCGCTAAGTATGGTAATAACTCCGTCGGTGCTGGAAGGTGCAGCCGGAGCATTAACCCAGGCCGAGCCATTATAACGCTCCCAGCTTGTAGCCGCATTCCAGTTGCCTGATATTTTGCTTCTGTAATCGCCGGTAACCTGAGAAAAAGCAGTAACTAAAAAAGTAAAACTCATAAGAGAAAGTAAAATCTTTTTCATGTGTAACACTTTTAATGATGATGATCCAATTGGGTTTATTAAAAAGCAGACAACAAATCTAAGAAAAATAATCGTCAAATATGGTTCTGCCGAACAAAAACATAAATATTTAATCAGCTCGGTTTTGATCAAAAAAATTTGAGGACAAGAGGTTTTCCCCTCTAACCTATTGCCTGATACGACAAGTATTTCAGGACCAGGCATTTGTATTTCATGGCATCGCCTATTGTGTCACTCACTTGTACGTTCGGGTTATGATTGAGCTTTTTTAAAGGCAGGGTCTAAAATTTTATTCAGGCTTTCTTATCGTCATTAATCAGCACTTTCGTAAGTTCATTCAACTGGTGAACCTTGTTTTGAAAATCGCCTTTTAATTTGTTGCGTATTTGCTGCACATTGTTGAGCACTTCGTCCAGTTCATCAGGCAGCAGTTCATTAAAAATTTCTTTTAAACGTTTGGCAACTGTAGGTGATTTGCCATTGGTAGAAATAGCGAGTTTTAAATTGCCTTTCGTAACGATAGAGCCAAGATAAAAATCGCAGAGTTCGGGTTTATCGGCAACATTTATGAGCTTGCCTTTTACTTTGGCATCATTACGGATTATTTTACTAAGCGGAATATCATTCACTGCTGCAATTACAATATCGCAATCATCTAAATAATGGGGTTGGTATTCGGCAACAGTGATGGTGATATTTTTTAATTGTTTGGCTACTTCAGCAAATTCTGGAAATACTTCTTTGGCTACAACATGCACCTGTGCAGCAGGAGCATTGTTAATTATTGCGTTAAGTTTTTCTAATGCAACATTACCGCCGCCAAGCAGCAAAACTTTTAATTCTTCCAGCTTAAGAAAAATAGGAAAAAGCTTATTGGTGCCCCCATCCCCTGAAGGGGTATTATTGCTTGCTGAATTTTGCATTTTTGTCAAGATATATTCTGTAGTACAAGAGTGCGACGCAAGTAAAGTTAAATAGTAATTCTATCGCCCGGTCAATAATATGTATTCAACTTCATCACTTACACGTATGCTTCTCTAACAACAAAATCACCAAACGCTTCATTCTTTTTACGCTTTTGGACAAAGGAGCCAAACAAAGAATCGAGCTCCCCTAATATTTCTTTTTCGTTGAGATTCTCTTTGTAAATTTTGTTAAGCCTTGTGCCAATAACATCTGAACCAAGATGCATATTGTAGCGGCCGTAAGCGGTTCCAATAAAACCAACTTCAGAAATATATGGGCGGGCACAACCATTGGGGCAACCCGTCATGCGGATGTTAATGCCTTCATTTTGCAGGTTATGTTTTGCAAGCAAAACTTCAATTTTAGTGATGAGCGAAGGAAGATACCGCTGCGCCTCGGCCAGCGCCAACGGACAGGTATTAAACGAAACACAAGCCATTGAATTTTTGCGAACTTGGGAGGCACTTTCTGTAACCTCTATTACATTATATTTTTCAAGAATGGCGGCAACAAATACTTTGTCTGCTTCCTTAATATCACTTACAATTAAATTCTGATTTGCAGTAAAACGAAAGTTTGCTTTGCGTGCTTTTGCAATTTCTAAAAAAGCAGTTTTGAACTGTACATTTTCGTCATCGAGTACGCGGCCATTTTCAATAAAAGCTGCATAATACCAATGCCCTTCGTAATTCTTTGACCAGCCATATTCATCATGACGGAAAGTAAATACCGCCAATTTAGCCGGCTGAAATTTAATGCCGGAGCGGGTTTCAACAGCTGCTCGAAAAACATTAATACCCATTTTATCTATGGTATATTTCAGACGCGAAAGTTTTCTATCGCTGCGGTTGCCATTATCCCGCTGCACAGTAGCAATCTCATAAACTACATTCAGCAGGTCTTCTTTTGAAACATAACCAAACAATGTTGCAAGCCTTGGATAGGTATCAGGATTTCCATGTGTAGTACCCATACCGCCGCCAGCAGTTACATTAAAACCAACGAGTTTATCTTTTTCAATAATGGCAATTAGACCAATATCATTGGTGTATAAATCCACATCGTTGTATGGCGGAATAGCGATGGCTATTTTAAATTTTCTTGGCAGGTAACGGTTCTCGTATAAAGGATCTACTTCAGTCACTTCTGCCAGTTTTTCTTCATCGAGCCACACTTCGTAATAAGCTTTTGTTTTAGGCAAAAGATATGTACTTATTTTATCCGCAAACTCAAAAACTTCTGCATGAACCGGCGAATATTTTGGATGCGCGCTGCAGGTAACGTTACGGTTTACATCACCACAAGCTGCAATGGAATCGAGATGTACTTTATTAAAATCTGCAAGCGTTGGCTTTATATGATTCTTTAAAATGCCATGCAACTGCACCGTTTGCCGCGTAGTAATTTTTATAACATGCGTTGCATGTTCGGCAGTAATATTATGCAGCGCCTCCCATTGTTCAGGCGAAAGAAGACCACCGGGCAAACGCAAACGGATCATGAAAGAATAAAGACGTTCAAGAAATTTTTCCGCACGTTGTTCTCTTCTATCGCGGTCGTCTTGCATATACATGCCGTGAAATTTGATCAGTGTTTGATCATCGTCTCGTATGGCACCGGTTTGTTCATCTAGCAAACTTTCTTTTAATGTTCCGCGTAAACCTGCACTTGCTTTTTTTATTCGCTCTACCGGTGATTCGCTCATGTGAGTTGTAAGTTATAGGTAATACGTTTTAAATTATTTTTTTTTGAGCCCCACAGAAGTAATTCTATTGATCGTCTGTTGTGTCACTCACTTGTACGTTCTCAAAATTTTTCAGCATTGCGAAGAACGAAGCGATTTAATTTTTTTCTAATGCCAGGAGATTGCTTCGGCGACCTCGTAATGACGATTCATAATCCAACAGTACAAGAGTGCGACGCAACCAAAGCTTCATGCATATTCAAATGTTTGGCCAATAAAAATTCTTGTATTTGCTCGTAGCTCGTAGCTAAAAGCTCGCAGCTTTCTAATACACATCTTTATGATAACGGCCTTCTTCTTTTAATGCGCTTAAATATTCTGTAGCTTTTTGTTCATCAATATTTTTATGCGTTGCAATTATATTTACCAGTGTTTGCTCAACGTTAATGCTCATAGGCTCTTTGGTGCCGCTTACAAAAATACTTGCGCCGTTTTCTATCCACTCAAACAACTCTGCTGCGTGTTGTTCAATTCTGTGTTGCACATATACTTTTTCCTGTTGGTCACGGGAAAATGCAGTGTTCAGTTTGGCTAGCACACCGGTTTCAAGAAAAGACTGCATTTCGGTTTGATAAAGAAAATCTGAAACAAAATGCCGCTCGCCAAAGAAGAACCAGTTGCGGCCTGTTGCAGCCTGTGCATCACGCTCAAATAAAAAGGATCGAAACGGCGCAACACCAGTACCAGGGCCAATCATGATAACATCTTTATCAGTTGCCGGCAGTTTAAAAGCATTGTTTTTTTGCACATAAATTTGAAGCGTTGTGCCTTCTTTCAGCATTGATAAATAATCGGAGCATAAACCATGGCGCAGATGCCCATCTACATTAAATGCATTTCGGCTTACGGTAAGGTGTACTTCATTTTCGCCATGCGCCAAAGGCGATGAAGAAATAGAATACAACCTTGGAATAATGGTGCCAATGAT
>JBBRDW010000061.1:0-27317 GCA_038203525.1 Chitinophagales bacterium
ATTTACACGAATGCCAGTTTAATAACTGCATACATATTAATGAACCAGGCTGTGCAATAAAAACGATTGTGGAAAATGGGGAAGGGGATATTACTATGAACAGGTATATCAGCTATTACAAAATACTGCAAACCATTAACGGTAAAAGCTACTAAGCGCTTTTACCCTTTAATAATACCACTACTTCGTTAACAACTTTTGCATCTTTGCTTTCTTTGCCTGTTTGGGGTGTTAAACTTACCCCGTTATAAATATTATACTGTAGCGTAAGCGGATAACCACGATACTTAAAATTCCATTCAATATTGTCCGCCTCATCAAGTTTGCCTGTAAAGCGCACTTTTCTGTGCTTACTTAATTGATTGGTAAACAAATAAAATTTTTGCAAAGAAGCCCTGTCATCTATGATGGCAGTATTGGTGGTGCTGTACTCAGTAGGTTTCATAACGGCCTGTTTAAAATAAATACGTTGAATCGGGGTTCCCGGTTTTCCTTCGAATAATTTGTCGCACAAATCCTTTTCCAGGGAAACAGAATTTAAATTGTAGGGAGACGAAAAATTGTGCCAAAAGGAAGGATAATTTCCGGATATGTATTAATTAAATGTAAAACCAAGCAGTTAGTTATGTTTGCGGCCCGGAAATTATCCCGAATGTTAGACAAGCATACTTTTTATTTCGCTGCATTAAAATCAGAAAACCACGAAGAATATTTTATATAATTATTCGCAATACGTTCAATCTCCCCATGTATCAGCTCTACAGAGATATCTTTTACTTTTTTCGCAGGTACGCCTGCATAAATACTTCCCTCTTCTACTACGGTATCTTCCAGCACCACACTGCCGGCGGCAATTATGGAATTGCTGTGAATAATACAACGATCCATAATAATGGCTCCCATGCCAATCAACACATTATCATGCACAGTGCAGCCGTGCACTATTGCATTATGCCCGATGGACACATTATTACCAATATTGGTAGGGCTTTTCTGGTAGGTGCAATGTAGTACGGCACCATCCTGAACGTTTACTTTATTACCTATTTTAATGTAATTTACATCGCCGCGTATTACCGTGTTAAACCAAACGCTGCAATCATCGCCCATAACCACATCGCCGGCAATCGTTGCATTGGGTGCGATAAAACAATTGTTTCCAACTTGAGGTTGCTTGCCCAGAACGGGGAGTATATAAGCCATTTTATGGTTTGTTTGTGTTATTTAAAAAAGCAGGCTGATAAGATTTTTTATTAGCCCGGCATTTACTTTACTATTTAGCCCGGTTGCGTCGCACTCTTGTACGCTAAAAACATTGATCGGCAACTAAAGCAAGCACCTGGTATCTTACACGAATTTAAAGGGAACAAAACAACTTAAGTTAACTTTGTTTTTTACCGGCATCAGTCAACCATCAGCTTATCAATGAACCAGCGACAATTATTCCTGCAGCATATCGCCCAAACATCTCCAGCTCCAATTGGCTTAGAAATAATAAAGGCTAGCGGTATCTTTCAATACAATAATGCTGGCAAAGTCTATATCGATTTAATCTCAGGTTTTAGCGTAGCCAATATTGGTCACTCAAATCCAAAAGTTGTAGAAGCAGTTCAAAAACAAGTGGCCGAATACATGCACCTGATTGTCTACGGCGAATTTATCGAAACTCCCCAGGTTGCCTATGCAAAATTATTGACGGATCATTTGCCTTCAACACTCAATGCTGTCTACTTTACCAACAGCGGCGCCGAAGCAACTGAAGGCGCCATGAAGTTAGCAAAACGGGTAACAGGCCGGTCAAAAATTATTGCATTTAATAATAGTTACCACGGAAGCTCGCAGGGTGCATTGAGCTTAATGGGCAGCGAGTACTGGCGCAATGCCTTCCGCCCATTACTACCGGATATTTATCATTTTGATTACGGCAGCGAGGAAGCTATAAAAGCAATTGACAATACAACCTGCTGCGTAATACTTGAAACCGTGCAGGCCGAAAGCGGGGTAACATCACCATCAAAAGAATGGCTGAAAGCTATTCGTACAAAGTGCGATGAGCGTTGCACTTTACTTATTCTCGATGAAATACAGGCAGGCTTTGGCCGTACCGGAACCCTTTGGGCCTTTGAGCAATTTGAAGTTGTGCCTGATATTTTGTTACTGGGTAAAGCACTCGGCGGCGGAATGCCATTAGGGGCATTTATTGCCGATCGAAAGCTGATGAACACGCTATCCTACGATCCTGTACTGGGGCACATTACCACATTTGGCGGGCACCCGGTTTCCTGTGCCGCCGGTAAAGCGGCTATGGAAGTATTACTCGAAGGCGAATTTATTGCAACTGTAAAAAGTAAAGAACAAATTATCCTTAAATACATCAACCATTCAAAAATACAACGTATCAAAAGTTGTGGGCTTTGGGCTTCGCTTCAGTTTGACAGTTTTGAAACCAACAAAAAAGTAATTGACCGCTGCATCGAAAAAGGTTTAATCACAGACTGGTTTTTATTTGCGCCGGAATGTTTGCGTATTGCACCTCCATTGATTATTACCAATAAAGAATTGAAAGGGGTTTGTTTATTAATCAATGAGGCTATTAATGAAGTTTATAACTAATAAATTTTAAATAGCTTCCTGGTTTGCTGTTTTCATCTATCGCGGTGATTTTTAGCTCGGGTTCAGCTCAGCTATTAGCTTTACTTGCGGCTTGCCCAACCAAGGAGGTGGTCGCACGTTGATACTCCAATACATAAGGCAACAGCTCGTAACAGGCACTGTAAATATTTTACGCTTATTCCTTAGTTAAAAACATATACCTTAACAAAAATTTTTTTTATGAAACAATTGATTTTGATATTGCTGCTCGGGGCAACGGGTATGCAGTTAAATGCCCAAAAAAAAGTATCGCTTTTTAATGGCAAGGACCTTACTGGGTGGACCAATAACGGAACCGAGAAATGGTATGTTGAGAAAGGCGAACTCATTTGCGAAAGCGGCCCCAACAAACAGTATGGCTACCTTTCAACCAATAAAAGTTATAAGAATTTTATTCTTAATGTAAAGTTCAAACAGGAAGCCAATGGTAATAGTGGAGTTTTCTTTCGCTCCACCATTGATGGTTTAAAGATCAGCGGCTGGCAGGCAGAAGTAGCTCCGCTTGGTCAGCATACCGGAGGTATTTATGAATCTTACGGCCGTGGCTGGCTGCAGCAACCAAACCCCGACCATGAAAAATATCTAAAAGAGGGAAAGTGGAACAATTACAAAATTGAAGTAAACGGCGATGAGGTAACTACCTGGTTAAACGGGCATATGATGGTGAACATTAAAGATGAAAAAATTGGAAAAGGAGAAGGTTTTATTGCACTTCAGATACATGACGGTGGTGGCATTAAAGTACGCTGGAAAGATTTAATGATTGAAGAATTACCTTAAGGGTTACTTGGCATCGTACATGGAAAGCCGCTCAGTGAAACATATTGTTGATTAGTTGCTTTTTTTATGCATCGGTCTTTTGATGCTCAAAAATACTTGGAAGACCGGATTGAAAATCATCCCTGCCTGCCTGCGTCACACAGGCAGGCAGGGGCGATTCAAAAAAGTATTTATACCGGTATTATAAAAAGCTATTTCTTCTTTATTTTTTTAATGCCAATAAAGGGTTGCATATAAGTTGGCACCAATTGCAGCGCCTGCTGTGGCTTAGTGCGTTTCGATACCACGGGAACTTGGTATTCGAGGTAGTATATTTTTAGGAGGATAATAAAAAAAGAGATAAGTACAGGTCCAAAAACAAGGCCAATAAAACCAAAATATTTAAGACCCATTATTACACCAAGAATCGTAATAACAGGATGTACATCTGCCATACGTTTGGCGAGTACAAACCGTATTACATTATCAATACTGCCCAGTAGCAATGCCGCCCAGGCCAATAAAAAAAATCCCTGCCAGTTTTCGCCGTTTACAAAATGGAACACTACCAGCGGTACCCAAACTATACCTCCACCAACGATTGGTATTACTGAACAAAAGCCCATTATTACTGCCCAAAAACCTGCTTCGGTAACACCGGTTATTACAAAAGCAACATAACCGAGCACACCCTGCGCTACTGCTATAAGTGGAATACCTACTGCATTACTGAAAGTCTGGGCAACCAGTTCATTACCAAATATTTTTATTTTATCGCGTTTGAATGGCAGGTAAAGCAGAATAGATGCCTCCATACGGTCCAAATTTTTTATCATGAAATACAGGAAAAAATATAACATTAATATGGTGGAGAAAAATCCAATTCCCTGGCCTAAAATACCCGACAAAAGTTCTGT
The DNA here is from genome assembly GCA_038203525.1 of Chitinophagales bacterium. GTDB lineage: Bacteria > Bacteroidota > Bacteroidia > Chitinophagales > Chitinophagaceae > Limnovirga. The sequence goes on from JBBRDW010000061.1 coordinate 4,329, forward strand.
CGCATAGTTTTTAATAGACACTAAATTGTCATCGGTTATTAACTCGAAACCTGTTTTGTTTTTTATTATTACTCCAAAGTTTTTAATGGAATCCATTATATCTGCAGGGTTAGCGGCTACATGGCTAACCCTGTTAAAAACCAGGGTTACAAGAATGGTAATGGGTAGCAGAATGATAAAGAAAGAAATAATGATTACAAGTAAGGCGGCGTTACCTTTTTTCCAGTTTCTTTTTTTGATAAGCCATTGCGAAAATGGTTTACTAAGAATGTAAAAAATAATAGCCGAAAGAAAAGCCGTAAAAAACTGGCCAAGACTGTAAAGCAAAAAGAATGCAAACACTATAATAATGGCAAGAAAAAAGTATCGGTTAACTTTATTGTCTTTGTTTGTTTCCATGTTAGTGATTTATGGCAAAAATTTTGCATGTTGTTTCAAAAGTATTGTTTAATTTTTTAAAAAATAAAATTATGGGCAATCAAAAATTCGTGGCAGGTTTAATTTCAGGAATGGCGGCCGGGGCTGCAGTAGCTTTGTTCTTACAAACCGAAAAAGGTAAAGAAATTCTCTCCAGCTTAAAAGAAGCCGCAACCGATGCCGGCAATGAAATTAAAGAGAAAGCGCATCATTTTGATGGTGAACTTGCCGCATTAATAAAAAGAGGTAAGGAATTTGTTGAAGACCTTGAAAATAGAGCCAAAGAGGCATCTTCAAGCGAGTAGAAATATTTTTTGGACCCGGCATTTGAAACAATGGCATCATCGTTGCGTCGCACTCTTGTACTGCAAAACTTTGCGGGGCAACCTTCAGCAGGTGCAGTAACTTCGATAAAACTTAGGGCAGGCATAAAAAATTACAGTGCTGCATTGCAAAAGAAGTTGTGCTGCATTTTTACTTAATTAAACGATTTACCAATGAGCGAACAGGAAAACTTCTTTGAAGAATCAAAAACAGCACTTGAAAAATATCTGGAAGACAGGATATTGCTCTTAAAGCTCCAGTCTGTTGAAAAAATATCAGGACTTATATCCCTGATGTTTACTGGCTTGCTGATAGCCTTGTTAAGTTTTTTCGTTTTGCTGTTTATCAGTATTATGGCGGGCTATTATTTTGGTTCTTTAATCGGCAGCGTTTATGCAGGTTTTGGAATAGTGGCAGCCTTTTACATTATTATGCTGATTATTTTAGTTACTGCGGGGAAAAAATACCTCACAGTATTCATTACTAATCTTATTATTAAAATTTTCTTTGATAAAATTACAGATGATGGCGGCATTAAATAACAAAGATCTCTCTTATATCGATAATATTGAAGAGCTGAGGGCCGAAATAAGAAGTGTGCATATAAGGGTTAAACTACAGGAACGTGATCTTAATGAACGGCTCAATAGGTTACCTGCGGAAAGTATGAAAGCTACCGTAAGCAATGTAATTCCGTTGGTGGTTGGGAGTTTTTTACCGGGTAAATCAGCAGCACTTGTTACGGGTGCACTCGGACTGCTTTTAGGAAAAGCAGATTTTCAAAAAGGCGGGTGGAAAGATAAAGCTACAGGTATTGCAAGGCAGGTAAGTTTATTCGCAATTTTAAAAGGCGCCTACAATTTGTGGAAGAAACGCAGGCCTTAGTGTATAGAAAATAGCAAACATCGAACTGTTAACTGTTTAAAGACGAATACCTTTTTCCGCAAATATTAAATTCCACAATTCTGCGTCTCAAAAAAATCTTATATAAATCAATAAAAATTATCGGGTGGGTGTTAGCTGGTATTATCTTTTTAATGGGAGTAATTCTTATTCTTATACAGGTGCCGGAAGTTCAAAATTTTGCAAAAAATAGGGTAGTAAGTTACCTTGAAGAGAGAATCAAAACAAAAGTGGAGATTGGTAAATTAAGTATCGATTTCCCCAAACAAATAGTACTCGAAAAAGTATATTTCGAAGATCAGCAAAAAGATACCCTGATAGCTGGGGATAAAATTCGGATAGACATTTCCCTGTTTAAATTATTAAACAATACAGTTGAAGTAAACTATCTTTCTCTTGATGGTATAAAAGCCAATATTTATCGAACAGGAACAGATACAGATTTTAATTTTGATTACATTGTTAAAGCATTTGCTTCAGAGCAAAACCAGCCCGTTATAAAAGATACAACTCCTGGTATGCAGTTTAAAATCGGCAAGATTGAACTGAATAAAATTATTGCAACCTACAAAGACGACATTACCGGAAATGATGTTTACTTCTACTTGGGTAAGTTTGAAACAAGTATAGACAAATTTAATCCTGATCTTGCTGAATATGCTGTATCCGCCATATCCGTTGCCGATATTACGGCACGTATAAACCAATACAAACCTTTAGTAACCCCAAAATCTACAGCACAGGTTGACGCTGAGAGTAATGTAGCAATAAAAACAAAACTTGAATTAGGCATATTAAAGTTCAACAATGTAAACGTGGATTACAATAATGCATTTTCAGCAATAAATGCCCAATTCAAAATAGGAGAACTGAATACTTCGTTTGGCAAAATGGATCTTTCAAAACTGTTTATTCCCTTAAAGAAACTCCAGCTTAATAATTCGTACGTAAAAGTATTAATGGGTAAAACCGAGGCTTCAAAAATTGCAGCAAAAGAAGTAGAGAAACATGCTGCTTCTCAGGCTAATAACCCATGGCAGATCGAATTAAAAAATGTGGATTTTGCAAATAATGAAATTCAATTTGACAACGATAACAATGCTCCGTTAAAATCGGGTCTGGATTTTAGTCATCTCCATATAAAAGGTTTAACTATTGATGCAGACAGTCTGAATTTTACACCCGATATTTATAAAGGAAATATTGTGCAGATCGCCTTTGATGAAAAGAGCGGGCTCAATTTGCAAAAGCTGCAAACCAATTTTTTTTACAGCGATACACAAACCCAATTTAATAACCTGTTATTGCAAACAGATAAGACTGTTTTGAAGGATCATATCCTATTATCGTATCCATCGGTCAGCACTATTTCAAACAAACCGGGTGAAATTTTTATCAATGCCAACCTAAATCAATGCAAACTGGCTGTAAAAGATATACTCCTTTTTGTCCCAAAGCTTAAAGACAATTTAAAAGGAAATGAACAGGCGATATTTGCAGTTAATGGTAGCGCAAAAGGGTATTTAAACGATATTGTTATTCCCAACTTTGAGCTTAGTGGTTTAGGTAATACGGCTATACAGATATCCGGCAATATAAAAGGCTTGCCAGATGCTAAAAAGGCGCTTTACAATCTGCGGCTTGCAAAATTTGTAACCGCTAAAAAAGACATCGAAGCAATTGCTCCCAAAAATTCTATCCCTTCGAACATACGCATACCCGAAAAGCTTTCTGCCAAAGGTTTTTTCAACGGAACGATGGAAAATTTTTCTGCTATGCTTAATGCGCAAACAACCAATGGAAATGCAGATATAACCGGTTCAATGAGCAACGGCGGAAAGTCTTACACAGCAAAAATTTTGCTGAACAAATTTGATCTCGGCCATATTTTAAAGCAGGAAGATAACATCGGAAAAATGAGCCTCGAAGCTGATATTAAAGGCAGTGGTTACGATTACAAAACCATGACTGCAAAAATAACTACTCGTCTGCTGGAAGGGGAAATAAGAAAATATAATTATAAAAATCTTTTACTGGATGCGTCTGTTTCAAAAGGTAATGCAGTGGTGGAGTCCTCTATCCGCGATCCCTCTATAAGTTATTTACTCCATGCTACTGCTAACTTCAAAGAAAATTACCCTGCAGTGCAAATGATGCTAAAGTTAGACACGCTTGATTTGTTTGCACTGCATCTGTTAAAAGATACACTACAAATGAGCGGATCAATACACGCAGATTTTACTAATACCAATCCTGATGCTTTGCAGGGTAATCTTAAAATTTATAATCTTGCTTTAAACAGCAATAATAAAAATTTCGCAACTGATACTATTAGCCTGGTCGCGACCAATTCAACAGATTCCGGTGAGCAGATCAGCATGCGTGCAGAAATGGCCGATATAGACTGGAAGGGTAAATATAAACTTACAGAAGTGGCGCAGGCACTCCAGCATACGATAAATAAATATTATATAATTCCCGGTTTTAAAGACACGGCTTTTACTCCACAGCAATGGCAAATGAATATGATGCTTAGGCCGTCACCATCGGTTTTGCAGTTTATGCCTCAATTGAAAGGTACAGATACAGTTGGTGCTAAAATTACTTTCAATAGTAACCAGAATGATCTTGATATTTCCCTGGCGGCACCCAAAATAAAGTTAGGTGAACAGGTTATTGAGCAGTTAAATCTAACTGCCTCCACAAAAAATAAACAACTGGATTATACAATTAGTGCTGATAAAGCAGGACACAAAGGTTTTCAGTTATACCAAACATCGCTTTCTGGTAATGTTGCAAATAATACTATTACTACCTCTCTATTATTAAACGATAAAAACCAAAAAACCAGTTATCATATTGCAGCAAAATTAAATGAGGTGAACAATGCAATTAAGTTTGCGCTTGACCAGGATAGCCTCCTGCTTAATTATGATACCTGGCAGGTAAGTAAAGATAATTTTATTCAGTACGATTCTACAGGCATACTGGCAAATCATTTTATGGTCAGTAATAAAGAACAGTCGCTCCGCATTAACAGTACCACCTATTCAACTGGGGCGCCGCTGGAAGTGGCTTTCAAAAACTTTCGCATAAAAACACTAACCCAATTTGCCACCCAGGATTCACTCTTTGCAGACGGTATAATCAATGGTAATGCTATCATAAAAAATGCAACCAGTAATCCGGTTTTTACTTCAGATATCCAGATAAACGACCTAAGTTATAAGAAAGATACAATTGGCAACTTATCCATAAAAGTAGATAATGAAACCGCCAATGCTTTTAACGCCAATGTAAAAATTGAAGGTAATGGGAACAATGTGCTGTTAGATGGAAAATACTATAGCGGCGAAGGTAAAATGGCTATGAAATTGAATATTGCCAATCTCAACCTCGCTACAATAACTCCTTTTGCAGCAGGCAAGCTTAACGACGCTGGTGGTAATTTAAAAGGCGATATCGATATCGCAGGTACTATTAATAAACCTGAAGTAAACGGAGATGTTCGTTTCGAAAATGCATTTGTTACACCCACTTTGCTGGGAGAACGTTTTACGCTTCCAAATGAAAAAATAAGTGTTAGTTCAAAGGGTATTACCTTCAATAATTTTACGCTGCTTGATTCTTCTGGTAACAAAGCCATCGTCAATGGAGAAGTGCTTACTTCGGATTTTAAAAACTATAAATTTAATATCGGTCTTAATGCAGATGATTTTAGCCTCATCAATTCTACCCAGGCAGATAATGCTTTGTTCTATGGTAAGCTTAATGTTGATGCGAAAATAAAAGTAACGGGAGATTTGCTAACTCCTTCGGTAGATGCAAATATAAAAGCAAACAAATCTACCGACTTCACTTTCGTTTTGCCAAGCGAAGATCCTGAAGTACAAAGCCGTGAAGGAGTTGTAAAATTTGTAGACATGGATGCTTTAAAAGACAGCACCCATAAAATTGATTTTAGAGATACGCTCATCAATACTGCGGCTCTAGCGGGAATGAATTTATCTGCCATCATTGAAACAGATACAGCTGCTGTGTTTACCCTCGTTATTGATGAACGCACCGGCGATGCACTAACCTTAAAAGGTAAGGCTAATCTTGCAGCTGGGGTAGATGAGAGCGGTAAGCTAAGTTTAACAGGTAACTACGAACTCGAAAAAGGAAGCTATCAGTTATCCTTTAATTTTTTGAAAAGAAAATTTGATATTCAGCAGGGAAGTGTGATTACCTGGACTGGCGACCCAACCTCTGCAAATATTGATATCACTGCGTTGTACGAGACTAAAGCTCCCCCCATCGACCTTGTGGAAGCAGAGCTTGCCGGCTTATCTTCAACGGAATTAAACAAGTACAAGCAGCGCATTCCCATACAGGTATTACTTAAAATGAAAGGCGAATTATTAAAGCCTCAGATAACTTTTGAAATTGCTTTACCAGCTGATCAAATATCTAAATGGGAGCTAGTTGATGCAAAACTCCGGCAAATAAGTACCAATGAGTCTGAGTTGAATAAGCAAGTATTTGCTTTATTATTACTGGGCCGCTTTACCGGCGAAGATATTACCCAAAGTGCGGGCGGCATCACCAGTGCAGCCACACTCGTCAGGCAAAGTGTAAGCAGTATTTTGGCAGATCAGTTAAATAAAATTGCCGGCAGTTTAATTAAAGGTGTCGACATTAATTTCGGCATAAATGCAATAGATGATTATTCAACCGGCACAGAGCAAACTAAAACTGATCTTACGGTTGGCCTATCAAAATCGTTGTTGAACGATCGTATAAAAGTAACAGTGGGCAGCAGCTTTGGGCTTGAAGGTACCACCAATACAAACCAGGCTGCATCCACTATTGCGGGCGACGTGGCTGTTGATTACCAGTTAAGCAAAGATGGACGTTACAAGCTTCGCGCCTACCGTAAAAACAATTACGAAGGTGTGGTGGAAGGCCAGGTAATTGAATCAGGCTTAACCTTCATTTTTACGATTGATTACGATCAGTTTAAAGAACTTTTTCAAAAGAATGATAAATTGGCAAAACAGCAAAAGACAGAAGATAAAGCAGCAAAAAAGCAGGAGAAAAAAGCAGCCAGTAATAATTAGTGAATTTAAAAACACAAATACTTTTTTGGGCCAGGCATTTGATATAGTAATTAAGCTTCTCTTGCGTCGCACTCTTGTACGTTCAGAACATATATCGTCATTGCGAGGCCGCCGAAGCAATCTCTTGGTATAACATTAAAATCATGCAGTACGCACTACACGAAACTGCTTCGTGCCTCGTAATGACGCATAATGTTATACAGTACAAGAGTGCGACGCAAGGAACGATCAGTAAAGAACTACAGTTCGGCTCCGCTCAATGCCCGGGCTCAAAAAAAATCATTTGAACAATGAATGTAATTAAAAATATATACTGTCTTTTAAGTTCCCCAGTACGTGGGCTGAGGGGATTTTATTTTTTACTCATCTTCTTTGCATCATCCTGCAGTGTAACCAAAAATATACCTGACAACGATGCGTTGTACGATGGTTCAACCATAAAATTAAAACCCGCAAACGACAGTATAAAATTCAATTCAAAAGATGTAAAAGAGGAAATGGAAACATTGCTGCGGCCCAGTCCCAATGCGTCTTTCCTGGGAATAAAATACAAACTGTTCTTCTATAATTTAGCAGGTACACCCAAAGGTAAAGGCCTTTCCTACTGGATAAAAACAAAGCTTGGCGAGCCGCCCGTTTTGGGCAGCAGTATAAACCTGGAAAAGAACCGCACCCTGCTGGAAAACAGGTTCGAAAACCGAGGTTATTTTGGTACCCCCGTAACGGTTGATACAGTTATAAAACACAAACAGTTAAAAGTTACTTACTCAGCAGTTGTACAACCACAATATAAAATACGTAACGTAAGTTTTGTAACAGACTCCGGGGCAATAGGCAGTAAGTTGCGGGAGCTTTCTAAAACTTCCTTTTTAAAAACGGGCAACCCTTACGATCTTGATGTAATAAAAAATGAACGGGAACGTATTGATGCCAACTTAAAAGAAAGTGGCTTCTTTTTTTTCAATCCCGATTTTATAATTGTTAATGCAGATTCCACCGTTGGTAATAACCAGGTTGATATGTATGTAACACTAAAACGGGAAACACCCGATAAAGCAAAAAATGTTTACTTTATAAATAATGTCGTGGTATTTGCAGATTACAATCTTGAAAACGATACCGCCATAGCAGATGTAAAAGCCCTTTCCGTAAAGTATGATGATTATTATATTTACGATCCCCAAAAGAAATTCAAGCCAATCATATTTAGCCGTAACCTGGTGTTTAAACCTGATGAAGTGTACAACCGGCAGGCACATAATCTTTCCCTTAACAGGCTGGTAAGTTTGGGTGTTTATAAATTTGTAAAAGCACGTTTTCAAGAAGTAGATTCAACCCATGCAACAGATCTAAACGCTTTGTATTACCTAACTCCACTACCAAAAAAATCATTGCGTTTCGAGCTTTCCGGATTATCAAAATCCAACAACTCCAATGGTGGCGAGTTATCCTTAACCTGGCGTAACCGAAATTTGCTTAAAGCCGCAGAACTATTGTCTGTAAAGGTTTACGGCGGTTTGGAAAAGCAAAGTTCATCGCAACAGCCAACCGTAACCACCAATCGTTTGGGTGCAGAAATAAACCTGGTGGTGCCCAGAACAATTTCACCTTTTAAATTTAAAACCAATAGAAATTTTGTACCGCAAACGCAGGCTACCCTGGGGTACGAATTATTTCAGCGCAATACCCAATATACGCTCAGCTCATCAAAAGCAAGTTTTGGTTATATCTGGAAAGAGAAGATCACTACAGAGCATCAGTTAAATATTGTATCAATTAACCTTGTGCAGCCACGTTCCATTACACCAGAGTTTCAGGATTCGCTCAACCGCAATATTACGCTTGCCCGCAGCATAGAAAAGCAATTTATCTTTGGCTCCACATACAACTACAATTACAATTCGCAGGCACAGCCCAACAAAAAACGAATCAACTATTATTTAAATGGCAACCTCGATGTTTCGGGCAACATTATTGGGCTTTCCAAAGGTGCAAATGTAGCTGCAGGTAAAGAGAAAACTATTTTCGGTATTCCATTTTCTCAATACATCCGCACCGAAATCGACTTCCGCAATTACATCAAATTTGGCAAAAAAAGTATTCTCGCAAGCCGGGCACTTGCAGGCGTTGGTTATGCGTATGGCAACAGTGCCGCACTCCCCTTTGTAAAAGCATTTTTTGCCGGTGGCACCAACGATATCAGGGCTTTCAGGGCAAGGGGCCTTGGACCCGGAAGTTATTATGCAGGCAATGCGGCCATCGTTGGTTTTCTACCCGATCAGCCCGGCGATGTAAAGCTCGAACTCAATACAGAGTTTCGTGCCAAACTGTTCTCCGTTATCTACGGTGCCGTGTTTGTTGATGCAGGAAATATCTGGCTGCTGAAAGACAATCCCCAAACCCCCGGCGGAAAATTTACAAACAAATTCCTCAATGATTTTGCCGTGGGCACCGGCGCTGGCTTACGTGTCGACATAAGTTTTTTCGTGCTCCGTTTAGATGTTGCCTTCCCCATACGTAAGCCTTACATCCTCGATGGAAGCAAATGGGTTATTAAAGACATCAGCTTTGGCAACAGCGAATGGCGAAAAGAAAACCTTGTATATAATCTGGCCATCGGTTATCCTTTTTAAATACATTTTTTGGGTCCCGGCAAATATTCTTTGGGCATCGCCTGTTGCGTCGCACGCTGGTACGTTCCAAACTTTAATCGACTGTCCACTGTGCATGCAGATGTCCGCCGCGGGCTCCTGGTCAGCGGTGGACAGAAAGTACAAGAGTGCGACGCAAGGAACGATGCTATGGGTACAAATGCCCGGCTCAAAAAAATAATAGAAGTATAAGGGAAAATTAGCATTGCATCAAGGATCAGGATCATCATTTTGCTGCACCAAAATGGCTAACTTTCCCCAAAGTTTTTTTTATGGGTATAATAAGTAATGCCGGGCGCAAAACGTTTAATATTACCAGTGTTTTTCCTGTTCCGGGTTCAGAAGAAGAGCATAGTGCGTTCAATGAAATTCAGCAACGATTCTCCCGGCAGTTTGAAAATGTGTTCCCTGATAAATTTGCGCCTCGCACCGTAGTTATTCTTCCTTCACTTACGCTGGATCAGGATATACTTTCTAAAATAACAGGATCGGTTCACTATGAAGAAAGGATGCTTTGCCTGTTGATGCTGCTGCGTATGCCGCTTACAAAAATTGTTTATGTAACCAGTGTTCCGGTAGCTGACATAATTATTGACTACTATCTGCATCTTTTACCTGGTATTACAGGTAACCATGCAAGGCAGCGGCTTACGATGCTTAGCTGTTATGATGCTTCAGTGAAACCACTTTCGCAAAAAGTGCTCGACAGGCCGCGGCTTATTGAGCGCATAAAAAATGAGATTACGGATTTAGAGTCGGCCCACCTTACCTGTTTTAATATTACGAACCTGGAGAAAACACTATCGGTACAATTGGGTATTCCTTTGTATGGAACAGACCCAAATAAATTTTATGAGGGATCAAAGTCGGGTAGCAGAAGAACATTCAGGGAAGCGGGAGTAAGGGTTCCGGATGGTTTTGAAGACCTTAAAACAAAGGAAGAAATTGTAAGGGCACTTGCAGAATTAAAGAGGAGAAGTGTTGGTTTACGGAAAGCAGTTATAAAAGTGAATGATGGCTTTAGCGGAGATGGTAATGCTGTTTATACTTATCAGCCTGTTACCGTTGATGAAGAGATTGAAAAAAATATTACCGCTGGTTTTTCTCAGCAATTGACAACAATAGGAGAATGTGTAACAGAAGAATTGTTTCTGGAGAAATTTGGGCTGATGGGTGGTATTGTGGAAGTTTTTCTGGAAGGGGACGTTAAAATGTCGCCGTCTGCACAATGTGTAATTAACCCATCGCTTGAAATTGAAATTGTGAGTACCCATGACCAGGTTTTGGGCGGCAATGGTGGCCAGGTTTTTATGGGAGCCGTGTTTCCTGCCGACAAGGAATATAGTGCTGCAATTGCAGCGGATGCTATAAAAATTTCTGAACTGCTGGTAAAAAAAGGAATATTGGGCAGGTATGCAATCGACTTTATTTCTGTTAAACAGGCCGATGGTAGCTGGGAGAATTATGCTATAGAAATAAACCTGCGTAAGGGCGGCACCACGCACCCTTTTCTAATGCTTAAGTTTTTAACGGATGGTAAGTACCTTATTGATAAGGGTGAGTATTTAACCGCAGCGGGTAACAATAGATTTTATTTTGCGTCTGATAATGTTTGCAGTGAAAAGTATAAAGGGCTAACACCACACGATCTTATCGATATCGCCATGTTTCATGAATTGATGTTTGATGGTGCCGCACAGGAAGGTGTTATGTTTCATCTGCTTGGCGCGCTTTCTGAACATGGGAAACTTGGTTTGGTGTGTATTGGGAGTACGGCTGAAAGAGCAAAAAACTATTACGATAAAACCATCGAAATGCTCGATTTTGAATGCTCCTGATTTGTTTTTGGGCTTTTACATTAACCGATAAAACCAGCAAAAATTTTCTTTGCACTTTGATGCCTGCTGAAAGGGGTGATCTTGTTCAACGAAACCTTGAAATCCTCGCAAGTACGGGCATATAAATATTCTGCTGTACCAGAGTCCGCCTGAGTCGGAAGTAAAGCTTAATAGTAATTCTACAGTTTGGTCAATAAGAAAAACTACAAACTGTAAACTACAAACTCCTACTCCCCCATCCCCATTTTAAAAACTCCGGAAAGGCACGGCCCCAGGTTGGTACATCGTGTGTGCCATCGGCAAGTTCGAGGTATTTTATTGCATGGTCGGCGTAGCCAATTTTTTCTAATTCTTTTATAAGATCTAGTGTGTCGTCAATTGAATCTATTACACCATTGTGGTTACGGTCTTTTGTTTCATCCAATGCGCCGCACTCAAAGAAAAATTTAAGCCAGGGGGAGTAAGCACCCGTCTTTATTTGTTCGTGCATAATGCGGTCTGTATCTTCGTTATATCCATGCTTGTAACTTTTACTGCGCCACCAGAATGAACCGCTGAATAAGCCCGTTCTGGTAAATTCTTCAGGATGGTTCCATACAATATCCAGCGCACTTAAAGCACCCAAAGAAAAACCGGCGAATGATTTTTCTTTAAACGAATGCACCAAATATTTTTTGCGGATAAACGGCAGCAGTTCTTCAAAAATAAACTGTGTGTAATCCTGTGCTTTTGTACCGCGGCCCAAATAGTCAAGCTGCTTTGCAGTAGCATATTCCATCTTTCTGTCGGCACCGCAATGTATACCGATACACACCAGGGGATCTATTTCGCCTTCTGCAAGTAAGTTGCCAAGTATTTCATCGAAAGGCATTTTTGGTAAATCCTGTCCGTCGTTAATGAGGAGCAGACTCATGTTTTCGGGATATTCAACACTGGTTGGCAGGTATGCATCAACTATTACTTCTCTTTCAAGAAATGAAGATTTAATAATATGTTGTTCGGTAAGGATATTGGTTGTTATAATTTTCTCATCAGCCATATTTTCAAAAGTATGAAAACTGAATTTTTTATAACAAAAAAGAATTTTCATTTGCAAATTATTGTTAATTCAGATTAGTTCTTTAAATTGTCTGTTCAATAATTTTTCAACATCATCAATCAAGTTTTATATGAAAAAAATCGGTATTTTACACGGACAGGAGCGCACATTTCCACAGGCATTTGTGGAAAGGGTTAACAGTAAGAACATTGAAGGAATTATGGCCGAACCCGTACACATTGATAAAGTGATGCAGGGTGAGCCAACGGAGTATGCGGTAATTTTCGACCGCATCAGTCAGGATATTCCCTTTTATCGTGCTTATTTGAAGAATGCAGCACTTTGCGGCACAGCCGTAATCAATAATCCCTTTTGGTGGAGTGCAGATGAAAAATTTTTCAACAACTGCCTCGCTACAAAAATTGGCGTTCCGGTTCCCAAAACAGTGATTCTGCCTTCAAGGGATTTGCCGGCAGATACCTCAGATAATTCATTTGCCAACCTTGCTTATCCATTAGACTGGGATGCTATATTTAAATATACGGGCTTCCCAACCTATATGAAACCTTTCTCCGGTGGCGGCTGGAAAAACGTTTACAAACTTAATAGCGTAGAAGAATTTTTTGATAAGCATGCAGAAACCGGCGAACTCGTAATGCTACTGCAGGAGGAGATCGTGTTCACTGAATATTATCGCTGCTACTGCATTGGCGGTAAGTATGTGCGCATAATGCCTTACGAGCCACGCAACCCGCACCATCTGCGTTATGTGGCCGATTTTGCCCCAACTCCCGAAAAATTAGCCGAGATGGAAGACATTGTTTTGCGCATCAATAAATACCTCGGTTACGATTTCAATACGGTAGAACTTGCCCTGCGCGATGGTGTGCCTTATGCCATAGATTTCTGTAACCCCGCACCCGATGCCGACCGCAACAGTGTGGGCGAAGAAAATTTTGCATGGGTAGTAGAAACCGCCGCCAACTATGCCATAGAAAAAGCATTGGCACATGTTGATGGCGCAGATAATTTAACCTGGGGCGAGTATATAAAAAGAGGAAGCAACAAACAAAGTTTATATCCGTAGAATTTACAATAAAATAAAGCCATTTATTAGCCCGGCTGTAGATTAAATGGCATCGTCTGTTGCGTCGCACACTTGTACAATAATAATTTATCTCAGCTTTCAACAGCCAGGTAAATCCCCGACAAAACAAAAGTATATGTACACTATAATTGATGATGATGATAATAAGTTAATGGTAGCAGAACCATCACCGGATTATGCCTATACTTATGCTGACTATCTCTCCTGGAAGTTCGAAGAAAGGCTCGAAATATTCAGGGGAAAAATATTCAAGATGTCTGCGCCATCCACCGAACATCAAAAAGTTTCAGGAAGACTTCAGGCAAGAATCTGGAGCTTTCTTGAAAATAAAAAATGTCAATTATTTAGTGCTCCTTTCGATGTAAGGCTGCCTGTAAAAAATAAAAAGAAAGATGATGAAGTAACCACGGTAGTGCAGCCCGACTTATGTGTGGTATGCGATGAAACCAAACTTGATAAAAGAGGTTGCTGCGGCGCACCGGATTTAATTGTTGAAATTTTATCGCCCGGCAATTCAAGGAAAGAAGTTCAAAATAAATTTGAGCTCTACCAGGAAGCAGGTGTTCATGAATATTGGATTGTTGAGCCAGTATTCGAACACATCATTATCTATACTTTGCAAAATGGAAAATATACCGGTAGCAAGCCTTATGCCGCAGGCGAAATAATTACTTCTTCCATTTTACCGGGGATATCCATTGAAGTAAAAGATATATTCAAAAATTAAAATCAAATTCATCTATGGCAAGCTTAAGCTATAAACATTTTACACTCGGCGTTGAAGAAGAATACATGGTAATAGATCCATTGACCCGTGAATTAAAAAGCCACGAACAAAAAATTGTGATTGAAGGCCAGAAAATAATTAAGGATAAAGTAAAGGCAGAAATGCATCAGGCAGTAGTAGAAGTAGGTACAGATATTTGCCAGGATATTGATGAAGCTTTTAAAGATGTTGCCACGCTCCGTGGTACTATTGCACAAATTGCCGGCGATCTCGGTTTATGGATGGGAGCCAGCGGTACACACCCCTTCAGCCACTGGCATAATCAATTAATTACAGATCATGTACGGTATAGCGAAATAGTCAACGAGTTGCAGGAAGCAGCAAGAAGCAATCTCATCTTTGGCCTTCATGTTCACGTAGGTATGGAAGATAGAAAAATGGGTGTGCATATTGCTAACTCTGCACGGTATTTTTTACCGCACGTTTATGCACTAAGTACCAACTCGCCGTTTTGGATAGGCAGAAAAACCGGGTACAAATCTTACCGTACAAAAGTTTTTGATAAGTTTCCGCGTACTGGTATTCCCGATTATTTCGAAAGCATAGAAGCCTACGAAAGTTATGTTAACCTGCTTATTAAAACCAACTGTATTGACAATGCTAAAAAAATATGGTGGGATCTTCGGGTGCATCCTTTCTTCAACACCGTAGAGTTTCGTATTTGCGATATTCCTATGACCGTCATGGAAACCATTACCATTGCCGCGCTGTTTCAGGCAATATGCGCCAAGTTGTATAAACTGCGCAGCCAGAACATGAATTTTATGATGTACCAGCGTGCTTTGCTCAACGAAAATAAATGGCGTGCAAGCCGCTACGGTATTGATGGCACCCTGATAGATTTTGGTAAAGAAGCAGAAGTAAACACCCGTGTACTTATTTATGAGTTACTCGATTTTGTTGACGATGTGGTGGATCAGCTTGGCAGCCGCCATATTTTAAATAATGTACACAAGATGCTGGAAACAGGTACTGGTGCAGACAGGCAACTCGCTGTATACGAAAAGTCAGAAAGCCTTATTGACGTGGTAGACTATATTCACGACCAGTTTCTTGCATAAATGGATAGAATTCTATTTTGCCCGCATTTCAATATTGAACCTGCGGGCAATTTTTTTATAATAGTTCAAGCTTATTGCTGAATGAAGAACCGAACGTACAAGAGTGCGACGCAAGTAAATTTGAATATTTAACCTAAAGCCAGGCTCCCAAAGTTAAACGTTATCATATAAGCACGTAAGAAATTAATATTAAGAATTGCTTTTAATCGGTCTCATTTGCTGCGTTTTCTGGCGGCATAAAATAATGCTTTGCATTGTAATAACAGATGTCCTGTATTACCTTACCGATCCATTTTATATCATTTGGTAGTTCACCATTTTCTATTTCTTCGCCAAATAAATTACACAATATTCTCCTGAAATATTCGTGCCGCGGATACGATAAAAAACTTCTCGAATCGGTGAGCATACCAACAAATTTACTTAGCAAACCCATGTTAGACAAAGTGTTTAATTGTTTCACCATTCCGTCCTTTTGGTCAAGAAACCACCAGGCACTTCCCCACTGAACTTTACCGGCAACAGAACCGTCATTAAAGTTGCCTGCCATGGTCGCCACTATTTCATTATCGGCAGGGTTAAGATTATAAAGAATCGTTTTTGCAAGCATATTATCTGCATCAAGCGTATCGAGAAACTTAGATAATCTTGCCGCGGAAATACTATCTCCAATTGAATCCCAGCCTGTATCAGGGCCAAGCTCCAGCATCATTCTCGTATTGTTATTTCTGATGGCCCCAAGATGAAATTGCTGCACCCAGCCTTTGGCATAATTCATTTTTGCAAGCTCTGCAAGAACCGCTGATTTAAACTTAAGTTGTTCATCTAATTCAAGTGATTTGCCATCACGGATCTTTAAAAATATAGTTTCAATTTCGTGATAGGTATAATCTTCTGCATATAGCTGCGCCAGTCCATGATCAGCCGCAACACATCCCATGGTCGAAAAATAATCATGGCGGTTTTGAAGCGCGTTTAGAAAACTTTCATAGTTATGAATAGTAAATCCACAAATCGTTTCTATTTTTTTCAAGTAATTATTAAAGACTTCTTCATGTTCAACCTGCATTGCTTTATCCGGGCGAAATGTTGGCAGCACTTTTATTTCAAATCCATCATCCTGTATTTTTTGATGATGTTCTAAACTATCTACCGGATCATCGGTAGTACATAAAAATTCAACGTTCATTTTACGCAGTAAGTTGCGTACAGAATATTCTTTCGACTGCAGTTTTTCAGAACAGTCAGTATAAATTTTCTTTGCTGTTGCCGGCGATAATATCTCCTTAACATCAAAATAACGCTGCAGTTCCAAATGTGTCCAGTGGTATAATGGATTGCGTAAAGTGTATGGAACAGTTGCCGCCCATTGTTCAAATTTTTCGTAATCACTTTTATATCCCGTGCAATAACTTTCGTCCGCGCCATTGGTGCGCATTGCACGCCATTTATAATGATCGCCATAGAGCCAGGCCTGGGTAAGGTTTTCAAAGCAGTGGTCATCTGCAATTTGTTGCGGCAGCAAATGATTGTGATAATCTATAACGGGCATCTGCTCTGCAAACTCATGATACAATTGTTCAGCAGTTTTATTATTCAGTAAAAAATTTTCGTCTAAGAATTTTTTCATGGTACCAGCTTTAGAATTGCTATTGAGCTTTACTTTCCCCCGTGGTGGAACTCTTGTACCGCATAACATGAATGGGCTACAAAAGAACCAGAAGGATAATATTTTTTGCTAAGTAATAATGCCCTTAACAACGTTACCAGATACATCGGTTAACCGGTATCTTCTTCCCTGGTGTTTAAAAGTAAGTTTCTCATGATCAAGGCCCATCAGGTTTAAAACAGTTGCATGAAAATCGTGAACATGAACCGGGTCTTTTGCAATATTGTAACCAAACTCATCTGTTTCGCCATACACACCTGGCTTTACACCTCCGCCTGCCATCCAAATGGTAAAACAGCGAGGATGATGGTCTCTACCGTAATCTGTTTTAGTAAGCGTGCCCTGGCAATAATTGGTGCGGCCAAATTCGCCACCCCATATTACCAGTGTTTCATCGAGCATGCCACGTTGTTTTAAGTCGGTGATCAGTGCAGCACTTGCCTGGTCTACATCCTGGCACTGGCCCTTAATCTGCGAAGGCAGATCGCCATGTGCATCCCAACCTTGGTGGTACAATTGAACAAACCTTACACCGTTTTCACTTAGCTTTCTCGCCAACAAACAGTTGGCTGCGAATGTGCCGGGTGTTAAACAATCGGGGCCATATAATTTTACAATAGATTCGGGTTCTTTGGTAAGGTCTGTTACTTCCGGCACCGCGGTTTGCATGCGGTAAGCCAGTTCGTATTGCTGTACTTTAGCATTTATTTCCGGGTCGCCAAAAGCCTGGTAATTTTCATTGTTTAATTCAGCAAGTTTATCAAGCATATCTCTTCTGTCAGTTCTGCTAACTGCATCCGGATTATTGAGGTACAGCACCGGATTTTCTCCGCTGCTGAATTGTACCCCCTGGTAAAATGAATCAAGAAACCCATTCGACCAAAGTTTGGAATATACGCCCTGCCCATTGCCTTTTCCTTTTGAAAGCAGCACGCAAAAAGCAGGCAGATTTTTATTCTCTGTACCCAAACCATAACTCACCCACGATCCCATGCTGGGCCTGTTGCCCACTTGGGCACCTGTTTGAAAAAAGGTAAGTGCCGGGTCGTGGTTAATAGCTTCTGTGTACATAGTTTTTATAAAGCAAAGATCATCTACCACACTGGCGGTGTGTGGCAGCAACTCACTAACCCAAGCCCTGGATTGGCCGTATTGATTAAAGTTAAAAACCGTACCTGCCAGCGGAAATTTTTTCTGATCAGCAGTCATACCGGTAAGCCGCTGGCCCATGCGGATAGAGGCCGGAAGATCCTGGCCAAACATTTCCTGAAGCTTGGGTTTATAATCAAACAAGTCAAGCTGCGATGGTGCGCCGTTTTGAAAAAGATAAATAATCCTTTTTGCTTTTGGTGCAAAATGCGGTAAGCCACTTACAATGGCATCTTCGGGGTTACCACTAAAAAGATCAGGAATAAGCAGCGAACCAAGCGCCACACTACCAATACCCAAACTCATCCGCGACAAAAACTTGCGGCGGTTCATATTAAGGCCATGTTCAAAAACTTCTTTTTGCATGATTCTATTTTCAAAGTTTTGAAATACAATTAATAATACCAGCAGCAGGTTCTTATTGCATCGTCTGTTGCGTCGCAATCCTTTCATCGCTCGGAACAATGAGGAGCAAAGCGAAGAATGAAGCGATCTAACTCCGCGTCATTGCGGGGGCCCCGAAGCAATCTCCTGTCTTGCGCTGAATTTCTTATTTATATTATACCAAGAGATTGCTTTGCTTCATGCTTCGCAACTCCCCGCAATGACGCACAATGTTATACAGTACAAGAGTGCGACGCAACGAAAGCTAAATTGTAATTCTACTGCCCGGCTCAAAAAAATTGCCTTTCTTAATTATCCTCTTAATCCGATAAATTCTCCAATTCCCCGTTCAGACAATCCCCGTACAGATTATGTTTTTGTAATACTCTCTTCCAGATTATAAATCAGCTCTATCACTTTCATTAATGCGGCTGACTCGTTCGTGATTTTCTTTTCGTCTAAAGGCGATTCGCCAACCTGTAATGTTTTTACCGCATCGAGTTTCTTCTGCTGAAACTGTAGTAACTGGGCTGTATAATAATCGCCTAATATTTTTGATTCTTTAACCGTTGGGTGGCGGCAAACGATGCGCCTGAACGCATTGGTTATATTATCCTGCGGCGTTGTTTGCGGCGCCTCTAATTTTTGCGCCAATACACGTGATGCTTCGAGCACAGTTGGGTCGTTCATCATAATGAGCGCCTGTAATGGGGTGTTGGTTTTGGAACGCTTTACCTCGCATTGATCGCGGTTGCTTGCATCAAACATCGTCATGGATGGCGGCGGAACGGTGAGTTTAATAAAAGTGTATATGCCGCGGCGATATAGATCTTCACCGTGATCCTGTTTATAGGTTGCAAGCACCCCGCGGCCTGATGTGGCGGATTCCCACAAACCGCCGGGCTGGTAAGGTTTTACACTTGGGCCGCCAATGGTTGGCACCAAAAGCCCGCTGCTTGCGAGCACCATATCGCGGACAAACTCTGCTGGTAAACGGTAACGTGGGCCGCGTGATAAATACTTATTCTCCGAATCTTTTTCCAGTTTTTCGGGAGTTACCACATCGCTTTGGCGGTAGGTAGAAGATAAAACGATTTGCTTAACAAGGTGCTTGATATTCCAGCCATTTTCCATGAAATCTACTGCCAACCAGTCGAGCAACTCCGGGTGTGTAGGCAGTTCGCCCTGCATACCAAAATCGCCGGTTGTTTTTACAATGCCCCGGCCGAAGAACTCCTGCCATAGCTGGTTTACAAAAACACGTGCCGTAAGCGGATTGTTTTTATCAACGGTCCACATAGCAAGGCCGAGACGGTTGCGCGGATATTTGGTGGTATCGAAATTGAGAATTGATTTTATAGCAGCGGGTTTAACTTCTTCAGTAGGTGAATCGTAGCGGCCGCGGTTTAAAATATAAGTTTTGCGACCAGTATCTAGTTCGCCCATTACAGAAACCGTTAAGGCGCCAGTATCCTTTTTATTGATGAAAGTTAGCGTTCTTTTTATGTCGCTATCGTTCATAGTTACCATTGGCGTCTTCGCAGGTTTCGAAGTACTAACATCGCCTTCGTAACCTGCTTCTTTCGTGTTGTTGAAAAAGGCGAGCATAGCGTAATAATCCTTTTGTGAAAACGGATCATATTTATGATCGTGGCATTGGGCGCATTCTATGGTAATACCCATAATGCCTTTGCCGTAGGTTTTTGTTTTGTCAATTAAATATTCCACGCGGTATTCTTCGGGTATTACGCCACCTTCTTCCGTGTATTTATGGTTGCGCAAGAAACCGGTTGCCAGCATTTCTTCTTTGGTGGCATTGGGCAACATGTCCCCTGCAAGCTGCCAGGTGATAAACTGATTGTAAGGCAAATTTTCGTTAAAAGCATGAATAACCCAATCCCGCCACGGCCATTGTGTGCGAATGTTATCATCCTGGTAGCCGTAGCTATCTGCATAGCGGGCAACATCTAACCAGTGAAGGGTCATCTTTTCGCCGTATTGCGGCGTTTGTAACAGTTGATCAACAATTTTATCATATGCCCCGGGGCTTTTATCAGCAAGGAATTTATCCATCATTTCGAGTGATGGGGGCAAGCCGGTAAGATCGAATGAAACACGTTTTAGTAAACGTTCTTTGTCTGCTTCTTCATTGGGTTTTGTGTCTAGCTGATCGAGCTTGTTTAATACAAAATAATCAATTTCATTTTTTGGCCATTTGGCGTCGCTTACTTTGGGTATTGCTGCTTTCTTTGGTGCTGTGAATGCCCAGTGCTTCTCGTATTTTGCTCCCTGCTCAATCCATTTTTTTATCAGCTTAATTTCGAAAGGTGTTAATGCAGATAAATGTGAATCGGGTGGTGGCATTAGAAAAGTAGTATCTGTAGAAGAAACCCGTTTATATAACTCCGATTCATCGGGTTTGCCTGCAATCAATGCGAATGCGCCTTTGGTTTCTTTGAGTGCGGCAAAGGCACTGTCGGCTATGTCAAGCCGAAGATGTGCCTGGCGTGTACTTGCATCAGGTCCATGGCATTTAAAACATTTATCGGAGAAAATGGGGCGGATATTAAAGTTGTAACTTACTGTTTCCGGTACTGCAGAGCCATCGGCGAGGGCTTCGCTGTTATTGCATGAACTGACAACCATAAATGCTGTAAATGCAAACGTAAAAAGAAGTAAATATTTGTTTTTCATACCATTTAAGCAAGAGATTAAAACTAAGAAAAATTACTTAAATGGGTAGCATCAAACGTTTGCATGGGGTTTTAGGTACAAATTATTAATAACTGTAATGGAGCGCCTGCAGCTTTTATTGGTGAAAAGTGTAAAGAAAGTACAAGGGTCCGACGCAACAGAAGCCTAATAGTATTTCCACTGCCGGGCTCATAAAATAAAAAAAACATTAAGGCAGTTTAAACCTTAATGCTTTTATAAACAGGATACTTTATAAGTGAATTGTTGCTGGGAGATATTTAGCGATCAATGCTTCGTAATAAGGTTTTAACTCCGCAACCACAGGCGGTTTTGGGCTCTTTGAATAGAGGTCGTAAGGGTTGAATTTATCAACCCATTTAAACATTTCGCGGTCGTGATCATCCATTAAATGTTCATAAGCATGTTCGCGGTGTTGCGAATAAAAAGAGTGATAACGGATCATATACAAAGCCGGCTCGGGTAAATAATCTTTTACCATTTGGTACAAATACTCATCGTGTCCCCAGCTCATGTGAACATTTTTTAATCCGCAGCCATGCTGGTATATGCCATATTTTGTATTGTAACGTGGGTCTTTACCGTCGGGGTTATTTACAAAGTATTCCGGGTAAACAATTTTGTCTGAATGCGCACAGCCTACGGGGAAAGTATCGCCAACAACGGCCCATTGAGGTTCGCCAAAAAGACACAAAACTTTGCCCATATCGTGTATGAAGCCGGTAAGAATAAACCAGTCTGGATGCCCGTCTGCCCGAATGGCTTCTCCTGTTTGTAAGAGGTGTTGTAACTGGTCAAGATTGGTATCGGGATCTGAATCATCGACAAGGGTATTTAAAAATTCCATTGCTTCCCAAACCGTCAGTTCTCTCCGGTTAAACTGTAAAAATTCCTTTTGCTTTTCCACTACAAAATCATAGGTCTGGTATTTATGGTTAAGCCTGTAAAACTCACGAACGGTATCTCTTTCAGGACTGTCATAATTGCGAAATGCATCTTTTGCTTTTGATGGTTCCCCGGCGGTTGGGTAGCGTTCCAGCACATCATCTTCCCAAAGTTCTATACTTTGCAGCGGGCTTATTTCTTCTGTTGAAAATGCAAAATCCAGTTTCATTGCAAATGTTTTTATGAAGATAAATTTAGTGCAATTTCTTGTTGCGCCTGATATTATTTTGCTCTTTCTATTAAGTACTTTATGTAAATAACAAAAAAAGCGAAGTGTTTAACTTCGCTTTTGTGGGCCCACTCGGGTTTGAACCAAGGACCCCCTGATTATGAGCCAGGGGATTTTTGAATTCATATGTTGTCATATGGTTCAAAAGGCTTGCCCCTATTGCGTTTTAAAATTTTAAAAGATCAAATTAATTCATAAAAAACCACGTTTCCTGTGCAAATCCTGTGCAAATTTTTCGTACCTTAGAGATGCCTAAAACGCAGGTTATGAATACAAATATAGTTATAACACTCGATACAAGAAGAGAGAAAAAAGATGGAACCTATCCTTTGGTAATGAGAATAGGTCATAACGAACGCACTACTGCGATAACGATGGGGATCAATCTACTTGAAAAGGATTGGGATGCAGAAAGGAGAACGGTGAAGAAAAGCTATGAAGGGGTAAACACTGTCACCCGGCTAAATAATATTATCCAAAAGAAGAAGGCTGATGCAATGGACATTATTCTTGGATTACATGAAATAAACCAATTGCCTATCATGTCGGTTATTGCTGTAAGAGATAAAATCATAAGCAACAACAAACCCCATTCGGTTTTTAGATTTGCTGAAACGATCGTTAAAGATTTAATTTCTTCTAATAGAATAGGAACAGCCCGTTCTTATAAA
>JBBRDW010000062.1:0-27007 GCA_038203525.1 Chitinophagales bacterium
CTTTTGGCAGCCTTAAAGGAATTGAATAGGTTTGTTTACTTTTCTTTTTCATGGTGAACTTTTTTGATCTTAAAGTTAAGTCAACAAGGCTCACCTTTCTTCATATGCCTGTGTGTACCGATAGTTCATGGGTGATTGTACGTTTGGATGGTTGACTCAGCTTAATAAATACTCAATTGCTGCCCAAGGATATATTGATGAACGGATTGCGACGCAACAGGCGATGCTATGAAAATATAAGCCCGTACCATAATGGCTGTTATTTTTTACTATATTTAATATTTTAGTTCCGGTGGGGTCGCAAGGCCGTCTTCTAACTGAAATATTAAAATGAAGAAAACTATTCCAATATTATTCCTCCTTTCTATCGCTGCTGCAACACTTTTTGCGCAGGATAATACTTACAGCGTGATGCCTGTTCCGCAATTTGTAAACCCTAACGGACAAAAATGCAGGGTAACAAAATCTTTTAGTGTTTCTGTAAATGGTAATGCGGGTGAGCGTGTTTATGCAGAGGCTTCGCGTATGTTGAGGCGCCTCGATTACCGGGCCGGACTTTTTTTCAGGCAGGGTTTTATAACTGCCGCAGATACTGCAAGTACTGCTACTTTATTGTTGAAAGTTACACGTTCGGCAGAGTTGAAATTACATGAGGATGAATCGTACCAATTAACGGTTACGGATAAACAGGTTACCATAAAAGCTACTACCGATTTTGGTGCAATACGAGGAATGGAAACCTTACTGCAGATGCTAAGTACGGATGGCAGCGGATATTATTTTCCGGGCGTTGATATTAATGATTTTCCCCGCTTTGCCTGGCGTGGCCTGCTGCTTGATGTATGCCTGCACTGGATGCCAATGGATGTGATAAAACGCACACTAGACGAGATGGCTGCAGTAAAGATGAATGTATTTCATTTTCACTTCAGCGAAGACCAGGCATTCAGGGTAGAATCGAAAGTATTTCCAAAGCTAACAGAGCTCGGTGCAGAAGGTAATTTTTATACACAGGATGAAGTAAAAGAGATTATAAGCTATGCGAGCCAGCGTGGTATAAGAGTAGTGCCGGAAATTGATGTGCCAGGGCACGCAACGGCAATGATAAAAGCCTATCCAGAATTGGCAAGCATACCAGGAGCTTATGAGTTGCAACGTTATTATGGCGTATTTGACCCAACACTCGATGTTACAAAAGAATACACATACGAATTTCTCGATAAGCTTTTTGCAGAAATGACCCAGCTATTTCCAGATGAATATTTTCATATTGGCGGCGATGAAAATACGGGTAAAGATTGGCAGAACAGCCCATCGATACAAGCATACATGCAGCAACATAATATTAAGAACGTCGCCGACCTGCATACAGAATTTAATAAAAGGCTGTTACCCATGCTTAATAAGTATGGAAAAAAAGTAATGGGTTGGGATGAAATTCTGCAACCGGGGGTACCAAAAGATATCATCATTCAATCCTGGCGCGGCGGGACGCCTTATTATGAATCGTTGAAAAAAGGATACACAAGTCTTTTATCGAGTGGTTATTATATTGATTTAATTCAACCAACGGATTACCATTATCTGGTAGACCCTTCACCATCCAATGCAAAGCTTACTGATGAACAGCGTAAATTAATTTTAGGCGGAGAGGCTACCATGTGGACAGAACATACCACTACCGAAACAGTGGACTCCCGCCTGTGGCCACGAACTGCAGCCATAGCTGAGCGTTTATGGTCTGATCAAAACGTGAAAGATGTACCGGATATGTACCGCAGACTTGATATGATAAGTCTACGTTTAGAAGACCTGGGATCAACCCATATTAAAAACAAAGGCATGTTAATGCGCAGGCTCTGTAATTCTGAAAATACAGCAGTGCTTGAAGTTTTGGTAAATGTAATTGAGCCCTTAAAGATTTATGAACGCAATGCGGGAGACACGATGTACAATGTATTTTCGCCCTACACGAAAATTGCCGATGTAGCTACACCAGACCAGAAAGTTGCCCGTGAGTTTCGTAACAATGTGGCGGCCTATGTTAAAACAAATGATAAAGTACTCGAGCAAAATATCATCAGTTATCTAACGCTTTGGAAAAATAATCATACGGCATTTTTAGAACTTATCAGGCATTCACCGGTATTGCAGGAAGCAGAAATATTATCAGAAAATCTGGCTAAGATTTCAGCCATTGCAATGGAAGCAATTCGCTTTCGCAATACAGCAGCTTCGCCGCCGCCAGATTGGAAAGCCGCCTCATATTCCGCTATAAAGAAAGCCAGGGAGCAGGGCGGAAGATGCGATTTACAAGTGGTTACAGCCATAAAACAATTAGTTGATTCGGTTAAATAAAAATAAAATAATTGTAAACCAGCTGCGATGACTTTTTTGGGTGCCAAACTGAGGTACTACTATCATCGCCTGTTGTGTCACTCACTTGTACTTTTGGTAATTCTTTTGGGCATGTGCAAACTTCCCCATTATTGCAAACAGGCTTTTTTGGATAGTGGATGATACATATTGATAATCATAAAAATTGAATATGGAAAAACAACGCCTCATTTCGCTTGATGCCTTTCGTGGTTATACCATTGCGGCTATGTTACTGGTAAACTTTCCTGGCAGCGATGATCATGTCTTTTTTCAGTTGCAACATTCTGAATGGAATGCATTATCCTTCACCGATTTAATAGCGCCTTTCTTTTTATTTATCGTTGGTGTTTCTATTAGTTTTTCTTATGCTAAAATAAAAGAGGAAGCCGGCGATAAAAGTAGTATTTATAAAAAGATCCTGATCCGTTCTTTAAAAATATTTGCAGTAGGAATGTTTCTTAACCTGATGCCGTTTTTCAATTTCAGTGAAATTCGCTGGACAGGTACTTTACACCGTATTGCAATAGTTTTTTTAGCAGCAGCAATTTTATTTCTCAATACAAACTGGAAACAACAATTATGGATTGGCACAGGAATTCTTGTTCTGTATTGGATTGTAATGATGGCCATACCAACGCCCGGTATTGGAGAAGTAGTGATGGAGCCTGGAAGAAATATTGCCGCATGGATTGATAGTAAACTTTTACCTGGAAAAATGTGGCAAGGCACCTGGGATCCCGAAGGTATTTTAAGTACATTCCCTTCTATCGTTAGCTGCATTATGGGAATGCTGGCGGGTACTTTATTAAAATCAAATTTATCAGAAAGTATCAGGATAAATTATCTTATGTCGTTAGGAGTGGTGCTCTCTATACTTGGTTTTCTTGTAGGGCTTTCTTTCCCTATAAACGAAAATATTTGGAGTAGCAGTTTTGTATTGATAACCTCGGGTTTTGCCGCCTTACTGCTTGGTGCCATGTATTTTAGGATCGATATTTTAAAAAAGCCATGGGGTAGCTCTATTGGTGTAATCTTTGGTTCAAATGCAATTAGTGTATATGTTCTGGGCGATATATTATCACTGCTTTTCTATGGCATAAAAATAGGTGAACACTCATTGAACGAATATGTGGTCAATGCACTTATTCAGATTTCAGTTCCGGCTAATCTTGCCAGTATGTTGTATGCATTGTTTTTTGTGTCTATTAATTTTATTCCGGCCTATATTCTTTACAAGAAGAAGATTTTCATAAAACTTTAAGGCAACATGTTCGGGTATGGTAAAGGCATATATTTTGATAAAATTGCAGCTATTTTATTGCTCCCTTCAGTGATAGTGAGTTCCAAAGTGGTGCACCTAATTATTTTTTATAACTTTTCAGAATAAATATTTCCGCTCCGCTTCTTTCGTAGCGGTTTAAGTTTTTTTCTCCCAAACAATAATTTAATAAAAAAATTATCTATTCTCGATTTGCCGTTCCTGCTCTTTGGTTTTACCACCAAATACAATAACTGCTTCTCAAAAAAAGAAAGAAAATAGGCCATTAAACTTTTAAAGCAAACTGAAAAGGCAGTCGAAAAATCTGTTATGGGCTAAACTTAGGTGGGGCTTAACTTTAAACCTGCACCCCACAAATGGAGTTTGGAAGTCTATGTAAATTAAATTGCCACTGACTGGCAGAATTTGTGGCAAATTGCGACGCCCAAATATTCAAGAGTACAAGAGTGCGACGCAACAGACGATGCCATAAAAAATAAATGTATGGCCAAAAGAATTTCTTTAAATATAATTTGCCAACTGGCATCGGTGCAATTATTAATTATCAAAACCCTAACAATGCGGCGGTTACTTTTCTTTATTTTGCAGTATTAATAAAAAACAAGTTTCTTTTTGTAATATATGGGTCTAAAATGCCATATAATAGTTTGTCGGGTGCTGCTTTGTATAGGGCTGTTTGATTCGTATAACTGTGTGGCCCAAAACGGTCATGGTATTTACGACACAATACGTGTAGGTGCCTGTATTGAAGAAAATGGAGATACTATTCCCTGCGCCTGGCTCGATCCTGTAAATGTGAGAGCCAAGCTCTATGGCAAGTGGAAAAAACAATATGCTGAGTGGACCCGCTTAAGAAATGCCGTATATGTTACGTATCCTTATGCAATGTCTGCATCTAAAGTGATGAATGAAATAAATGCAAAACTGGAAAATGTAACAGATAAAACCAGGCGCAAAAACATTATACTTTCGAGGGAGAAAGACCTTAAAAAGGAATTTGCCGATAAACTCACGCAGCTATCTGTTTATCAGGGAAAGGTTCTTATGAAATTGATCTATCGGCAAACGGGAAATAACTGTTACGAAATAATCGATGACTATAAAGGAAGAGTAAGTGCCGCTCTTTGGCAAACCATTGCTTTGTTTTTTGGCAGTAACCTGAGGCAGAATTATGACCCTACAGGATCTGATAAAGCGATGGAAATGGTAGTTCGTGATGTTGAGTACATGTATGGAGTAAGGCAGTAAACCCGTTTTTTTCTGCCATTTGACTATGCTAAAAACATGCTTTGCAGGATTGGTTTTAATAACGTTAATGAGAAATTTTGAGCCCAGCACTATTAATGCTGTTAAACTTCGTTGCGTCGCACTCTTGTACTGTAAAACTATCTTGAACAATAATTAACTCAAATTTTCTGCAAACCCAAGCGGTGTTATTTTCAGTAAGTTTAAAAATCCCCGTTACTGATCCGGCGTATCGGCTATCTTGCATTTTTTAATTAATTTTCGTTTATGAAAGTAGATATACTTGCCTTTGGTGTACATCCGGATGATGTGGAACTCGGTTGCTCAGGAACTATAATTGCCTCGGTTGCTGCAGGGAAAAAAGTTGCCGTAATTGATTTAACGCAGGGAGAACTAGGAACAAGAGGGTCTGCACAGATAAGAATAATAGAAGCGGCTAACGCTGCAAAAATAATGGGTGTTTACAAAAGGGAAAACCTCGAAATGGCCGATGGCTTTTTCCAGAATGATGAAATAAATATCCGCAAAGTAATAGTTGCAATAAGAAAATACCAGCCTGAAATTATTCTTTGCAATGCCCCCGAAGACCGACACCCCGATCATGGGCGAAGTTCAAAACTTGTTTCAGATGCCGCATTCCTTTCCGGTCTCAGAAAGGTTGAAACCTGGTTTAATAGTGAACTCCAGCAGGCTTGGAGACCAAAGTTTGTATTTCATTACATTCAGGACCGATACCTCAAACCAGATTTTGTTTTTGATATTTCAGGTCACCACGATAAAAAAATAGAAGCAATCCTTTGCTACACAACACAGTTCAACACCACAGATCAAAGCGAGCCCGAAACTTACATATCAAACCCCGATTTTCTTGAAACAGTTAAAGCCCGGGCACTAATGCTTGGTAAAAGAATTGGTGTTAAATATGCAGAAGGCTATTTAAGCTCGAAAAACCTGGGTATCAGCAGTTTCGATGCCTTTATACAGGAAACAACCTGACATTCTATGTTAATTACGCGGGAATATTTAAAGAGATTGCTTTTTCTGGCCTAAATAAACGACCTTCGCACGCAAATTTAATAGCAATTATTTTATACAAAAGTTATGCAGACTCCCAAATTCGCAAACACAAAAGAATCTTTTCACGTTGAACTCAAAAAAAGAATCAACGAATATTTTGAACGTACGGGTAAGCCAACCAATGGTGGGGCCAGGCTTTTTGGTAAGGCTGCTTTCCTTATTATTGGTCTTATTTACATCTATATACAAGTCGTTTTCTTTACGCCATCTGCTCCGTGGGCAATTGCATTATGTGCCCTGTTAGGCGCTTTTATGGCAGCAATCGGCTTTAATGTAATGCATGATGGTGGCCATGGTAGTTTTAGCAAATTCGGCATTGTTAATAAGGGAGCCGCAATTACAGCGAGTGTGTTAGGTGCAAGCCACTTTATGTGGAATATAAAGCACAATGTGATACACCATGCTTATACCAATATTGATGGTATTGATGATGACATAGATGCCAAACCATTTTTACGCATGGCAACAACACAAAAGCATTACAAGCTTCACAAGTTTCAGCATTATTATTTCTGGATGTTTTATTGCATTCTCCATTTATACTGGAGCCTTGTTTCAGATTACAAAAAATACTTCCGCGGTAAGGTAGGCGAGATGCCTTTGAAAAAAATGGAAGTTAGTGATCATATAACGTTTTGGGGTTTTAAAATGCTGCATTATATGCTGTTTATTGTTATACCAATTATTATGGTTGGATTTACAAGCTGGATCATTGGCTTTCTTACATTTTCCGTAGTTGCTGGCTTTATTTTAAGTATTGTATTTCAGCTGGCGCATACAGTGGAAGATACCGAATTCCCAGTACCAGACGCAATCACTGGCAGGCTGGAAGACGAGTGGGCTATCCACCAGTTAAAAACAACGGCGAACTTTGCTACAAAAAACAGGTTCATTTCATGGTTTGTTGGCGGTCTAAATTTTCAGATTGAGCATCATCTCTTTCCAAAAATTTCGCATATCCATTACCCTCAAATTAGCAATATCATTAAAGAAGCGTGCAAAGAGTACGGCGTAAAATATGTAGAATATAAACGCATGCATCATGCGGTAATATCGCATGTTTCCTTTCTGCGCCAAATGGGCAAAGCTTAGACGTCAAATTATCTTTTATAAAAATAAACCGGGAAGTAAAATGCTCTAAGAGCAGCTTTTAATTCCCGGTTTTTTTTGTTTTTTGAGCCTGTAATTTGTACGCTGTAGCATTGCCTCTTGCGTCGCTCCGTTGTACGCTAGGTAAATTATTGTGCTTATGTTTTATAGTCTTAATTTCTATAGCACAACATCTACTTTACTGCCATACACCATTGCTCAATCATAAACCGAAGGTACAAGTGAGTGACACAACGAAAGCTTCATAGTATTACAGGTGCCTGGCTACAAAGCCGCCATTTCTTCTGCCCACTTATCCCGGTCGTCTGGAGCAAATTTCCATGGTGCAAAATTGTTTTCGATATTACTGAACATGCCGTTCCATTCCTGAGGGGCATTGCTTTCTTCCATTATTAAATAACGGCGTAGTTCACCAATAATATCTAGCGGGCTAATGCTTACCGGGCAGGCTTCTACACAGGCATTGCAGGTAGTGCAGGCACGCAATTCCTCCACCGTAATATAATCGTGGAGTAAAGATTTTCCATCGTCAGTAATGCTCCCGTTTTCAGCTATATTTTTGCCCACTACTTCCAGCCTGTCGCGGGTCTTCATCATGATGCTGCGCGGGCTTAATAATTTGCCGGTCATGTTTGCCGGGCAGGCAGCTGAGCAGCGGCCACACTCTGTGCAACTATAAGCATCAAGCAAATTTTTCCAGCTTAGGTCGGTAACATCTTTGGCGCCGAATTTTTTTGGGGCATCTTGGGGCGTATCGCCGGTGGGTATCATTTCAGGCTGCATTGCATACAAAACTTCGCGTTGTATGTCGGGCATATTATCCATTTTCCCCTGAGGTTCAAGCCTTGCATAATAAGCATTGGGGAACGCCAGTATGATATGCAGATGTTTTGAAAAAGGCAGATAATTTAAGAATGCAAAAATACCTGTAATATGAAGCCACCAGCAAACACGTTCAATAGCCAAAAGCGATTCATTACTAAAACCATTGAGCAACGGATGCAGTAACGAAGAGAAAATAAAGTTGCCTGTAAGATGTTCTGCATAATGTCCGTAACCTTTTTCCTGCAACAACGTATCGGTCGCATTCATTGTAAGAAACAGCGACATCAAGATAATTTCAGTAATTAGAATATAATTGGCATCGCTGCGCGGCCAGCCGTTCAAATCCTTGCTGATAAAGCGTTTCAGCTTTAGTATGTTTCTTCTTATTAAAAAAATTACACAAACAATCAACACTCCAAATGCCAAAAATTCAAAAGCATTGATGAGGAAGGAATACAGGCCGGCTGGCAATACGTTTGTAAATAAGCGGTGGCTGCCTGTAATGCCATCCAAAACAATTTCCAGTACCTCTAAGTTAATAATGATGAACCCTGCATAGATCACAAAATGCATTACCGCAACAAGTGGATTCTTGAACATTTTCTTCTGGCCGAGTGCAAGCAGTAGCACATTACGCCAGCGTTGTTTACTGTCGTCGCTAAGGTCCTCAGCTCTGCCCAAAAAGATATTGCTCCTTATCTTTTTTACTTTTTTTGTGAAGAGCCAAATGGCTGCAACAGCAAGTACAATAAATGCAAATTGAAAAATGATTTCCATGATTGTCGGTTATCGCGCTAAGGTAAAGCTTTGTTTAAATGGAACTAACAATTGTGTAGACAGTAAATATATTTTGAGCCCGGCTGAAGAATATTTGTTAAGTTTTAATTGCGTCGCACACTTGTACATTGAGAAAGTTAAGCAGCAGGTTCGTGGGTTTATCAGTTCATAAGTTCTATGCTGATAGTATTTCAAACCCGGTACCGTTGTAACTTGTGTAATGTTGAATATTGTTGCTACAGTACAAGAGTGCGACGCAACGAAAGCATCATACCTATTACCAAAGCAGGGCTAATCTAGCCGTTTAAAAATTGGGTTTTGTACATAATTGGACTGGTTATTGCAAAGCTTGCTACCCAAAGAACCTTGATCGGATAGACAACATTTTTCCCGGATAATCGTTTTGAAGGTTTGGCCGTATTATTTTCAGTACTTACATCTTATGAAATATATACTAATTACCATTTTTTCGTTCACCGCAGCAATAACGTTACCTGCTCAAAATTTATATTTTAATATTGGTGTAGGATCAATGAACTATGGTGGAGACCTGCAGCAGAAAGATATTACATTCAACCAGGCCGGAGGTGCTTTCTCGCTTGGGTTATCTTATAGATTTTCGGATCATTTTTCCGTTTCTTCAGCTTATACATTTGGAGTTATTAAGGCTAATGACAAGTTAAACCCTAACAGAAATTCCTTGCGTAACCTTAACTTCAAAAGCAATATAAATGAAGGAAATATATTGGTTGAGGCGCAGTTAAAGAGCGTTCCGGGCACTGCTAAATTTACGCCATACCTTTTTGGGGGGTTGGCTGTTTTTCATTTTAACCCTTACACTTACGACACGGCAGGCATTAAAGCCTTTCTTCAGCCACTCAGAACGGAAGGGCAGGGGTTGGCAGCCTATCCAGATAGAAAAATTTACAACCTTACCCAGTTTGCAATTCCCTTTGGCGTTGGATTAAGATATGCGCTTTCTGAAAATATATTGGTAAGCGGCGAACTTGGATTTAGAAAATTATTTACCGATTACCTCGACGATGCCAGCCGTACCTATGCCGATACCGCTTTGCTGCGCGCTGCAAATGGTGCATTGTCTGCTGAACTCTCCTATAGAGGCGATGAACTTAAGCCGCCAGAACCATTTTCAACCGACTCGAAAAGAGGTAATCCTAATCACAACGATAGCTACTATACTTTTCTTCTTAAATTATCCTTTTCAATCAATACCCGAAATTCCTCTGGCAGCGGCATTTCCCGCAGAATTCAAAAACAAACAGAATGCCCGCGAAAAGTTATGTAAATTTCCACTGGTTATCTACCGTCGGTAATTTTGTAATGAGTAATTTTTGAGCCAGGCTTCATTGCCCTTATTAAGCTTTTGTTGCGTCGCACTCTTGTACAGTTGTAATTAAATTCGGCAAGCTGCAGCACGCTTAGAAAAGCTGGTTTGGCTGTTAGCCCGAAAGCAACGCAATAAATTCGTAACATAATTCCGCAACCTTTCTAATCAATAATTTGTTTTAGATATATGGCATATTCCTCACTCGAACAGTGTTTAATTGATCTTGAACGAAACGGGCATCTGGTAAGAATAAAAGAAGAAGTAGACCCCTATCTCGAAATGGCTGCTATTCATTTAAAAGTGTTTGAAGCAAAAGGGCCGGCTTTATTATTTGAAAATGTAAAAGGTACATCGTACCGGGCTGCTTCAAATATTTTTGGTACGTTAGACAGGAGCAGGTTTATTTTTCGGGATACTTTTCAAATGGTTCAACAACTTATACAAATAAGAAACAATCCTGCGCTTGCTTTTAAACAACCATTTAAAAATGTAAAACCTGCTTTTGCGGCTTTAAAAGCATTGCCTTTAAAAAATCCGGTTAATAAACCCATCCTCGCAGACCAAATTAAGATTTCAGATCTTCCATTAATTCAGCACTGGCCCATGGATGGCGGTCCATTTGTTACATTACCCCAGGTCTATACAGAAGATATTGACCACCCGGGTATAATGCGGGCAAACCTAGGCATGTACAGGATACAGCTTGCCGGCAACCAATATAAATTAAATGAAGAAATTGGGCTACACTATCAGCTGCACCGTGGCATTGGAGTGCATCAATCAAAGGCAAACAGTAAGGGAGCGCCGCTAAAAGTAAGCATTTTTGTAGGCGGGCCACCTTCTCATTCACTTGCAGCAGTTATGCCTTTGCCGGAAGAAATGAGCGAATTGACCTTCGCCGGCCTTATTGGTGGCCGACGTTTCAGGTATTTTTATAAAGACAGATTTTGTATAAGCGCCGATGCCGATTTTGTAATAACAGGTGAAGTATTTCCAGGCGAAAATAAACCTGAAGGCCCTTTTGGCGACCATCTTGGCTATTACAGTTTGCAACATCTTTTTCCGTTGATGAGGGTGCATAACGTTTATGCCAAGAAAAATGCAATTTGGCCTTTTACGGTTGTTGGCAGACCTCCACAGGAAGATACCAGTTTTGGAGAGCTAATTCATGAGCTTACCGGCGATGCCGTAAAAAAGGAGATACCCGGATTAAAGGAAGTGCACGCTGTTGATGCTGCCGGGGTACATCCGCTCTTGCTAGCTGTAGGAAGTGAACGGTATACTCCTTTTAAGCTAGCTAAACAACCTTCTGAAATATTGACAATAGCAAATCATGTGCTCGGTACCGGGCAATTGAGTTTGGCAAAATATCTATTTATAACTGCTGATATTACAAATCAACTGTCAGCTTTCAAGGTTCAGGAATATTTTAGATACCTCCTCCAAAGAATAGATCTTTCAAGAGATATACATTTCTATACAAAAACTACTATTGATACGCTTGATTATTCCGGTACTTCTTTAAATGAGGGGAGTAAAGTTGTATTAGCTGCCTATGGAGATGTGAAAAGAAACCTTTGTGTAGATATACCACCGATTTTTAATGATTTAAGCATATTTGTAAATCCGCAACTCGCAATGCCTGGTGTTGTTTGTATTTCCGCACCAAAATTTGATACCTACGATATTACAGAGAAGGAGATTGTTTTATTAAATCAACAACTTGAGCTGGAAATTGAAAGTCTTAACACCAGTCCGCTGGTGGTAATTTGCGATGACAGCAGTTTTTCTGCAAGAAATCTCCGTAATTTTTTATGGGTAACATTTACGAGATCAAATCCGTCCCATGATATTTACGGTATTGGAGAGTTTCATGAACATAAACATTGGGGATGCAAAGGACCCCTTGTAATTGACGCAAGAATAAAACCACACCACGCACCACCGGTAGAACAAGACGCTAACACAGAGGAAAAAATAAACAGGTTTTTTATGCGGGGATCAAGTTTACACGGGCTTATAAAATAAAATAGGGGCAGTGGAGAACCATAGCCCCTTTTTTCAACCCTAAACCCTTAAAAAACTGATACAAATATAGTAAAAACCATGCCAACAACCAATGATTTTTTTTTATTTCAGAACATTTTTTTTAACTACAAAAAAATGAATTAAGCTATTTCTAAAAATCCAACACTAAGTATCTGTCTTTCAATATTTTAAAAAGACTTTGCTATTTTACAGATAATGTGGACTCTTAAAAAAATAATACGTTCCTGTACATGGGCTCTGTATTCATTCAAAACTATTTGTTATCCTTCGTGTCAAGTATTACAGGTGTATTGCCTTTGCCCATAATAATTATTTTGGCATTGGGCGATTGGGCAAGAGCCAGCTGTGCTTTTATACTCTCATATTGTAGCTGTTTGTCAGTCAGGCTTTCACTTATAATTCGCTGATAATCAGCAATACCCTGAGCTTCTACACGTTTACGTTCTGCCTCCTGTTTTTCTTTTTGTAGTACAAACTGCATTTTTTGGGCATCCTGTTCAGCATTTATCTTTTGCTCAATGGTAGCTTTAACACTTTCAGGCAAAGCAATATTGCGCACCAGTAACTGC
The DNA here is from genome assembly GCA_038203525.1 of Chitinophagales bacterium. Lineage (GTDB taxonomy): Bacteria > Bacteroidota > Bacteroidia > Chitinophagales > Chitinophagaceae > Limnovirga. Next base: position 12,659 of record JBBRDW010000062.1, read on the forward strand.
TCCAGCATAAGCCCCCTGGATGCAAAGTCTTTTTCAATACTCTTAAAAATCCTTTGTTGAAACTCATCCCGTTTGGTGGAGTAAAGTGCTACAGCATCATAATAAACCGCATTGTCTCTAATGCGGGTTCTGGTAATGGGCCTTACAATTTTATCTTCGAAATTAAGTCCGGTTTCGCGTAGTAATTTTGGCGCTTCGGTAGTAACAACATGATATAAAACAGAAAGATCAATAGTTACTTCTAGCCCATCGGCAGTTAACACCCGTATCGCATCATCGCCGCTTTTCGTTCCTTCATTGTTCACGCCGCTCATGGTATAATTTAGTGTTCTTACATCAATGCGCTCTACATCCATTAGAGGGTTAATAAAATTAAGGCCGCTGCCAAGCACATCTGACTGCACTTTGCCAAATAACTTTTTAACCCCAACCTGTCCTGCGTCTATCTGCTGCACACAGGCGGTTAGAACACCAATTAGTATTATAATAACACCTACAATACGCGCCGGCCCAGCAAAGCGTATAAGCTCGGTGTTGCCACGGCTCAGGCTTAAACCAACAAGAAATACAACAAAGCCCAGAATAATTAGTACCATATCTTAATTTTGAATTTACAAATTTATTAAGACCCCGAAGGTATTGTATTCCTTGGTATCCCTGCGCCCGTTCCTTTACATCTGTGGCCGATTATCCATGAGATTTAGGTGCAGCTTTTTTAAAATATTTTTTTGACCTGGGCTTTTGGATTTCAATTGAGCATTTCTTGCGTCGCACTCTTGTACAGCATATCTCTATGCTGCAATGCGCATCATTTTCAGTATATTTTTTAGCGCTTTTGTTGGTGTTTGCGGCTTCATCCTGTAACGAAAACTACGACAAATACCAAAACAGTTTAAATTCAAGGCCATCTTTACTCGCCGAAATTGATAAACGGTTGCACCAGCATTCTAAGGTTAGATGCCATGCAAAATATCGGCCAGTTAACAGAGGGCTAGTCAATAAAAATAAATTGTCATTTTCACAACACGGGTAAAAAGCACTGTTCATTTTAACCTCCCAGCCAGGTCGTGGCTGCACCTGTGTTGAGTGTCCGCAAATCATAATTTTACCTGGAGAAAAAAGTCTGCTCACGGCAACGGGTTCGTCGTAGGCAGGCTCAGCGAATAGGCACGGTAGTAAAATTTGTAATTGTAAAAACAAAAACCATCAATGTTATGCGGCACGCCCTTGTTTATAAGGACGAAATAATAAAAAAATAACCCTGATTTTTGTCCTTTTTATTCCCCTGCACAACAAGAGAAAATATTTAAAAATTTATTATATTTCCCGTTTTATTGACGCTACATATCCGTAGCCGAAACCGCTGTAAGCCTCGTCCATATTGGGTATTCACCCTAACGTAATTTTGCATAACGGTTTTGCAAAAGGCAAACCTATCGCCACAAACCTGCTGAAGAAAGTTCAGCTACAATAGTTTTAAACATACATTTTTTGGGTCCGGCATTTAATCATTGGGCATCGTTCCTTGAGGGTTGCCCCACCCGTGGGCTGTTCGCACGCTTGTACAATTGGTAATGCTTTTGACCTTTTCCTTTAACGTAGATTTACGACGATGTTTTCGCAACATTTGTCACACAAAGAATATTTTTTATTTAAACCTTTGTATTATGGATATCACAACACAAAATCATTGGGACACGGTTTACGAAACTAAAAACTCTGACCAAGTAAGCTGGACGCAAAAAGTTCCAAAAACTTCACTTGACTTTATTAACTCTTTTGGTTTGGCAAAGACTGCAAAAATTATCGATATCGGTGGTGGCGACAGCAAACTTGCTGACTATTTGCTTGACGAAGGCTTTGAAAACATTACAGTCCTTGACATTTCAGCTAAAGCTCTTGACAAGGCAAAAAAACGTTTGGGAGACAAGGCAAATAAAATAAATTGGGTTGTTACCGACATAACAGAATTTGAATCAGATACAACTTTTGACGTTTGGCACGACAGAGCAACTTTTCATTTTCTAACAACAAGTGACCAGGTTGCGAAGTATATAGCCACAGCAAGAAAATTTGTAAATGGTTATTTGACGATTGGTACATTTTCAGACAACGGGCCAGAAAAATGTAGCGGACTTTCAATAAAACAATACAGCGAAGAAACTTTGATAACAGAACTTAAAAATGGTTTTGATAAATTACGTTGTATAACAGAAGACCATACAACACCATTTGACACAAAGCAAAATTTTTTGTTTTGTAGTTTCAAACGACATTTTAATTGACTGCGAGGAAAGGGAATGCACCTAAACAAAAGGTTTGGCAAAATACGGGCTTGTTCTTAATACCATCTGCATTTGCAATTCTGTTGTGCTTTGGTTCAGGGCTTGAAGTTAGTAATGTAGCTTTTAGTTATTAACTTCGACAAAATATTTTCAATCATCAGCGGTTGTTGTCCGATGTAATTCTATTTCCCAACCTTCGCGAATACCTTATCGTTGCGCGTCGAACACAAACTTCGTAGACAGACATTACAGAAATGGAAACAAGACCAATAATAACACTCACCCTTTCTAAGCTTGACAACAATTTGGAGTTGACAGGTAAAATATTTTTAGTTTTAATGTGGGGTTTGACACTTTATACTTTTTTAAAATTACCAACGACAATTCCAATACATTTTAATGGTACAGGACAAGCAGACAGTTATGGGAATAAAATGATACTTGTAATTTTACCTATACTTGCGTCAATAATATATTTTGGATTGACACAACTTAATAAGTATCCTCACATTTTTAATTATATGACACAAATTAATGAAGACAACGCAGAAAAACAATACACAATTGCGACTAGGATGTTGAGATTTTTGAAGTTGTCAATTTTATTCATTTTTTCAGTGATAATTTTTTTCACCTACCTAACAACAATTGGTGTGACAAATGGATTGGGGTTTTGGTTTTTACCGCTGACATATGGACTTCTACTAATTCCCACGATAATCAGCATTGGTCAATCGTTCAAAAAAGAGAATAACGTGGCTTGACAAGTACGAACGCACAACGATAATATTTGCAAAAGCAGGGCTTTACGTTGAAACAATCGGCTGCACAGTTGGCTATCAGCTTTGGATTCGACAGGACAAGCACCTTTGGGATTTTTTTGTTATTTTTTTCTTTTATATCTTTCCTTTATCGCGATGTATCCTAAATAGCCTTGTTTATTAGCCATGGACATTGGGGCTACGCAATGGTAAAGCAGAATAAGATATCCGTATGTAGAAGAGCCCGGACATTGCTGGGGGAAATGCTTCCTGATCACCCTTCGGCCGGAATAAAAAAATGTTCGGGAAATGTCAATGTTGCGTGATTTTTTTAACGGCTGCTTTGGAAAAATTTGTGTGTTGCCTCAAAGCTAATGCACACCAGCTACCTGGACTGTACTTTGCGTCTTATGTTGTAGTAATGAAAGCGAAGATTATCGTAAAACAAAGCGATAAGTAGAAAAAAAGCAGCCAGCACCAATGTTTGTAACTCAAAGATTCTATAAATAAATCCACCAAGAAGACAACCAATAAAGAAGCAACCAATTATTGCCAGTTTCAAATAAATATTTTTTGATAATTGTTTAAATTCAGACGTTTTTCGATAAAAAAACAATTGCGAAAGTTCAATTCCTAAGTCAGTAAACAAACCTGTTAAATGTGTAGTCCTCACAACGGAGTACGACACTTTAGTTACCAATGCATTTTGCAATCCCATCGCAAATAACAGGGAACAGGCAATTATCTGATTATTAAAATTTGACAGTGTTGAACTATTTCCAAACATACCAACAACACATAAAATAATGATTTCGATGGCAATTGGAAAAGTATATGAAATTTGGGGCTTTGCTCTTGAAACTATTTCTATCAAAATGTTTGATACAAATGCACCGGTTAAAAAAGATAAAATAAAAAATAAATAACCAAATGCTAATCCATAATTTTTATTCGACAAATCTTCAGAAAAAAATGCAAAATGTCCCGTAACATTTGTAGTAAGTACTTTTACTGATAAGACACCTGTAATATTTACCAGTCCGGCAACAAAAGAAAGAATAGATGCTAATCTTACATTATGAATATGTGTTCTGCTCTTTCCCTGATGTCGAAACATTAATTATTTCATTTGCCGCAAATTTACAATGATTTAAAGCCCCATTTTTAGCACTTATGAAATAATACCTGCAATAGGAAGCGGGATTAGGCAATACCGGTTTCGACGGAATACGGGTTCAGGAAAGTTATTTACAATAACGGAAAATATATTGTGCATGATATATAGGGCCCGGGGAATATCTATTTAGTTTTTGGTTGTTAACTTCAACGTTACATTTTTAATCAGTAGCGGTTTCCGGCTTACTGAAAGTGTTACCCGCTTCATCAACATCAATCGCTTTTAACGCCGCTAAAGTAATAGTCCCATAAAATATCGGAACGTACCGGAGCCCTACCACAGCCAACAGAAAAACTTCATCGACATCCTTCAGCCGGGAGCAAAATATTTCAACGTAAATTTTAGGGTCTGCGAATTTTATATCCTGCAACCGCGTAATAAAAAATCATTATGTAGCTGGGTAATACAATGCAATAAGCCAACTGCGTATTGAGCACTTCGGACAGGCGGCCATAGATTAAGGGCAGTACCGCACCGCCGCCAATAGCCATAATAAGCAGTGACGAACCAATCTTTGTAAACCTGCCTAAACCATCAATTGCCAGCGGCCAGATAGATGGCCACATGAGTGAGTTGGCAAGCCCAAGCAACGCAACAAAAGTGATGGAAACATAACCGCTTGTAACCAGCGCCATTACTGCAAACAACGTACCCGCAACTGCCGAAATTTTTAATGCATTTTCCTGCTTAATAAACCGCGGTATACAAATGATGCCGATAATATAACCAACTAGCATATTAACAATGGTAAAGCTCGCAAAAAACTTTGCCGTTTGCAACGGCACACTGAGTGACGCGGCGTAACCTGCAATGGTATCTACGGCAATTACCTCTACACCCACATAAAGAAAAATGGTAACAACACCGAGCAGCAAATGTGGAAAATGAAAGATACTTTTCTTGTTGATATTAGCCAAAGTAACCGATGTATCTTCTGCGTCTTCATGCACTTCGGGCAAGTTAGAAAAGTAAATGAATAAAGCAAGTAAGAGCAACACGATCATCATAATAACATACGGAACAATTACACGGTCTGCAAGCTGCTGCAGCATGGCGTTTTGCTGCTGCAAATTGAGCGATGAAATTTTATTGTTAAACGTGTCGGCATCCTGCAGAATAACCGTACCCAGAATGATGGGAGCGACAACACCCGCAATGCCATTGCAGATACCCATTATGCTCATGCGTTTTGCAGCGCTCTCCTGCGGACCAAGAATGGTGATGTATGGATTAACGGCTGTCTGTAAAATGGTTAGTCCGGCGCCCTGCATAAAGAGCCCCGCCAGGAATAACGGATACATGCGTGTTAGCGCAGCGGGAATAAAAAAAAATGCGCCTGCAGCCATCATAAGCAGGCCGGCACTCATGCCTTTTTTAAATCCAGTCTTCTTTAATACCCATGCAGAAGGTATGGCCATTATGGTATAAGAAATATAAAAAGAAAAAGCTACAAAATAAGATTCAAAAATGGTTAACTCACAGGCAATTCGCAGGTAGGGAATTAATACCGAACCCAACCATGTTACAAACCCGAAAACAGAAAAGAGCAATGCAATAATAAGGATGCTCCGGTTGCTCTTTGTTGTGTTTGTTGCCGTGCTTGCCTCTGCTGTAACTGCTGCCATGCCCGTGTTTGTTGATCAATTATTTTTTACAGCAAGGTAATCCATCGCTGCTTTTACACTGCCGTGTTCTATTAATATTTCTTTTGCTTCTTCGTAGTTGCTGAGCGGTACTTTTTCCATTAGCATCTTCACGGCACGATCGGTAATTTTATCATTGATCAGTAATACATGCACCATCTTGTTGTCTTCTACCCTGCCAAGCTGAATCATGGTGGTGGTGCTGATGATATCGAAGATCATTTTTTGTGCAGTACCGCATTTCATCCGCGTGCTGCCGGTAACAAACTCAGGGCCCGTAATAACTTCAACAGCAAAATCAGCAGCCGCCGCAACAGGCGAGTCGGGGTTGCTCACAATACAGCCTGTGGTAACATTATTTTTTCTGCATTCAGTTAAAGCACCGAAAACAAATGGCGTGGTTCCGCTTGCAGTAATACCTATCACAATATCTTTATCTGAAACATTGTATTGTTGTAGTTCAAGCCAGCCGGCCGCGCCATCGTCTTCCATTTGTTCACGTGCCTCAACAAGGCGATCAACTCCGCCGGCGAGTACCACATTTACCATCCCTTTTGGTATGCCGTAGGTGGTCGGCAATTCTATAGCATCCAGCACCGAAAGTCGGCCGCCGCTGCCTGCACCAAGATAAAACATGCGTCCGCCATTTTTAAGTTTATTAATAATGGCCGCAATCAGTTTATTCAGGTTTGGCAAAGCTTTTTCAATAGCAGCTGTTACCAGTTTATCTTCACTGTTAATGGCTGCGGTAATTTCTTCAACAGACTTTTTTTCGAGATGCCGGTGATGCGATGGTTGTTCGGTAATTTTTATCATACTGCATGTTATTGATGAACAGGTTTGAAAGATAAGCAATAACAATATTTCTAAACCAATGAAAATTTTTAGGAGCCTGGCTTTAGGTTATTATGGAATCGCCTGTTGCGTCGCACTCTTGCACTGCATAACATCCTGCGTCAGCAAAGACGATAACTGTTCCGAACGTACAAGAGTGCGACGCAACGAAAGCTGAGCAATGAACCAAAGCCGGGCAACAAAAAAATTAATAAGCTTCCGTCCACGCGAAATATTTTTGATAGATATTCATTTTTTCTTTCCTGATGAAATCAAGATAAGCCTGCGCCACAACAGAAAATTTTTTTTGGTTGAGCCAGATTATGCGCCAGTTAGATTTTAGGGGCAACCCCTGTACTGGAATAATATTTATACTTTTTAGTTTTAGTTCATTCTTTAAGCTAACTACCGGCAATATAGAAAAGCCAAGGCCGGCAATAACAGCTTGTTTTACCGCCTCACTGGAAGTTAGTTCCAGCTTTACTTTTGGTACAATACCCACTTTTTGAAAATACTGCTGCATGGTTTCTCTGGTACCCGAGCCTTCTTCGCGAAAGATAAGTGGCAGCTCATCAAAAACTGATTTATGCAAACGGCTTTTGGTATTCATATCATCATCGGCAGATGCGGTAAGTACCAGCTTATTTGGCATCAATATTTCTTCTGATAAATCGATATTTTTTGGTAATACAGACACTAGGGAAAAATCAACTTCATTCTTTTCCAGGCTCTCAATTACTTTCGACTTATTGGTTACATCCATTACCAGGTCTATCTTTGGATTGGCTTTCAAAAAATCTTTCAGAAAATACGGCATAATATATTTTCCGGTTGACACTACCGAAACCCTAAGCTTACCCGAAAGCATACCACGAAAATTATTCGTTTTATAATGTATTGAATCTACATGCTCCAGAATGTTGGTTGCAAGTTTGTATAACTCCATACCAAATTCTGTTACATACAACCTGCGCCCTATAATTTCTGTGAGCGGAATATCGAATTGATTTTGAAGATTGCCAAGCTGAATTGAAACAGCAGGTTGTGTCATGTGCAGTTCTTCTGAAGCCTTGGTAATACTCTTTTTTTCTACTACCACAGAGAATATCCGCAACTGGTGAAAAGTAAAGTTCATAAATATTATTTATGTATGTTATAGCAAATATAAATATTTACTTATAGCAAAATCATTTCATTTTTGCAAAAACAAAACAATAATGAAAAAAATTACAGTTGCAAAAGGAGATGGTATTGGCCCGGAAATAATGGATGCTACTTTACGCATTTTAGAAGCCGCAGGTGCCCAACTCGACATTGAAGAAATTGAAATTGGCGAGAAAGTTTACCTGAATGGCAATTCCGCAGGTATCGATCCTTCTGCATGGGAATCACTTAGACGAACAAGGGTGTTTTTAAAAGCGCCTATTACTACGCCGCAGGGTGGGGGTTTCAAAAGCCTGAATGTTACCACAAGAAAAGTGCTGGGGCTTTATGCAAATGTTCGCCCTTGTGTTTCTTATCATCCCTATGTAAAAACAAAACACCCTGTAATGGATGTGGTCATCATCAGGGAGAACGAGGAAGACCTCTATGCCGGAATTGAACACCGCCAGACTGATGAAGTTTATCAGTGTTTAAAGCTGATCTCCAGGCCCGGCACAGAAAAAATTATTCGCTATGCTTTTGAATATGCCAAAGCCTATAACCGCAAAAAAGTAACCTGCTTTACAAAAGATAATATTATGAAAATGACCGATGGTCTCTTTCATAAAGTGTTTGATGAAGTGGGTGCCGAATACCCCGATATAATTAAGGAACACTGGATTATAGATATAGGTGCCGCAAAGCTTGCTGATACCCCGGAGATTTTCGATGTAATTGTAATGCCCAATTTATATGGCGATATTCTTAGCGATGTGGCAGCACAAATCACCGGCTCCGTTGGCCTTGCAGGCAGTGCTAACATTGGTGATGGCTTTGCAATGTTCGAAGCAATACATGGTTCTGCGCCACGCATCGCAGGCAACAATAAGGCAAATCCATCAGGGTTATTACTTGGTGCCATTCAAATGCTGGTTCACATTGACCAGAAAGATGTAGCTGAGAAAATACAGAATGCCTGGCTTAAAACGCTTGAAGACGGCGTGCATACCTACGATATTTTTAAGGAAGGCTTCTCGAAAGAAAAACTGGGTACAAAAGAATTTGCAGATGCGGTAATTGCAAGGCTGGGGCAAAAACCCATGCAGTTAAAGCCCGCAGAATATTCTTCAGCCATTGCAACCTTCAACATTAAGGTTACACCGCAGCCTGCTGCAAAAAAAGAACTCATTGGCATTGATGTTTTTCTGCACGTAAAAGATCTAACTGCAGATCAAATTGCAAACGCCATTCACCAGGTAAGCAGCCACCAACTTACGTTGAGTATGATCACCAACCGCGGCACCAAAGTGTGGCCCAATGGTTTTCCCGAAACATTTTGTACAGACCACTGGCGTTGCCGGTTTAAATCAAATGATGGTAAAGCGGTTGATTTTAGCCATGCTATTGTTTTGCAGCAAATGCTGCACCAGGCGGGTCTTGATATTATTAAAACAGAAAACCTTTACCTGTTCGATGGTGAGCCTGGTTTTACCGCAGCACAGGGGCAATAATTATTCAATAATAAAAAAACAAAAAAAATGCAAATACAATTGATTAGCGGCACTTTCAACATTAGAGATGCAGAGAACCTGTTAACTGCCATCGTAAAAGTAAAAATAGCATTTCACGAAGAAAAAATAAGAACGGTAGACCTAACAGAAGAAGATATTAAACATTCTGAAAAACGCATCATACAGTTACAAAATTCTTTAGGTGAAGCCATTAAAAAATTAAAAGAAAAAGGTAAAGAATATACAGATCTTAATGCCTTTATAGAAGTAAACTTTACGCCAAGGCTACAGTAATTTTCTATTATCCATAAATACTTTTATTTTGGGCCCAACTGCGGCGCAGGGATCAGCATCCTTGCGTCGCACTCTTGTACATTGTATAATGCTATTGAGCTTTTACCGAAGCCAAAATTTGAAATGCACACCATAACACCCGCTTACATTTTTTTTATATCATTTCAGCTAATCAACACCTTTACAGTTTTCTTGTGAAATAACGGCACTCTATCTGCGTTATGGGGGTACAGTTCACTTAAAGAAAACTGCACAACTACAAATGGCGTTAAGAATTCAAATATTTTCGGTATTGTTATCTATTGTGGTGGCATCCTGTGCACAAAAAATTGCCCATGTTCCTTTAAACTACACATACAGCAAAGAAGATATTGATATTAAAGGCATGGAAAAAGATATTCTTTATTATATAAATGAGTATCGCAAATCATTGGGTTTGGGAGCCCTGCAAATGCTAAAAGAAGCTACAACGGAAGCGATTAACCATAGTGTTGAAATGGCCAATAAAACAAGCGCATTTGGCCACGACGGCTTTGATGCAAGGATTGATAATATACAGGCACAAATTGGCTTTTTGCATGGTGCAGGAGAAAATGTTGCTTATGGTAAATTAAGCGCCAAAGAAGTTGTGGATTTGTGGATAAACAGTCCGCCTCATAAGAAAAATATTGTTGGTGATTTCGACTTCACTGGAATTGGTGTGGTAAAAAATAGTGATGGTCTTCCGTTTTACACACAGATATTTATTAGAAAGTAATAAGCGGCCCGGTTGTATAGTTTACCTGTTTTATTCACGACTTTTGCATAAAATAAAACATGGTTGAAATAGTAGAATACGATGATAAATATGCCGCCGTTTTTAAACAGCTCAACCTTGAATGGCTCGATAAATACAACCTTACCGAATCCGAAGACCTGAGAGTTCTTGAGAACCCCCGCAAAGAAATTCTGGAGAAGGGTGGCCGCATCTGGCTCGCAAAATACAATAATGTAACAGCAGGCAGTGCAGCATTGATATCGGAAGGCAATGGATTGTATGAATTGGCTAAAATGGCCGTTGCACCAGCATTCCAGGGAAAAGGAATCAGCAAAGCGTTGATTGAAAAATGTCTGGCCACAGCCAAAGAGCTTAAAGCCGGTAAAGTGATATTGTATTCCAACAGCCAGTTAAAAGCCGCTCTTTCACTTTATGAGAAATATGGTTTTAAATATGTTGACGCCACAGATTCTCATTTTTTGACAGCCGATATTAAAATGGAAGTATCTTTATAACCTGATTGAACAGTTATGGCAAAAGTTATTATTTCAGTAAAAAATCTGGTAAAAAAATATGGCAGTTTCGAAGCAGTTAAGGATATCAGTTTTGAAGTAATGGAAGGAGAAATATTCGGACTTCTGGGGCCAAACGGAGCCGGAAAATCTACAACGCTGGAAATTATTGAAACACTTCGGGAGAAAACAAGTGGTGAAATTATAGTTGATGGATTGAATCTTGATAAACAACCCAATGAAATTAAAAAGATTATTGGTGTGCAGCTACAGACTTCGGGATATTACCCCAATTTAAAACTTACAGAGCTTATTAGTTTGTTTTCCGGGCTATATAACAGGCCGGTTAATGCAATGGAACTTCTGGATACCGTAAATCTCCGAGAGAAAGCTAACAGCAAAGTGAAACAGTTGAGTGGTGGACAAAAGCAGCGTTTCTCCATCGCCACCACTTTGATCAATGAACCGAAAATAATTTTTCTGGATGAGCCAACCACTGGCCTTGACCCGCAGGCAAGAAGAAATCTTTGGGACTTAATCCGTGGATTAAAAAACCGCGGAGCAACCGTTATTATTACCACACATTATATGGATGAGGCAGAAATTCTATGCGATCGCGTTGCCATTATGGATAGTGGTAAAATAATCTCCCTTGCTTCCCCGGATAAGCTGATTGATGACCTCGTTGCCACTGGCTTTGAGCGACCCAAAGAAGTAAAAAAAGCTAGCCTTGAAGATGTGTTCATAAACATTACAGGTAAGGAATGGAGGGATGAGTGAGAGGGTACCATAAACACCCCAAAGGGGGACTTGATGAGAAGATTATGGTTTTTGTTGATTGGTTTGCGTAGTTGAAAAGTTGGCATATTGATTGGTTGAAGCGTTGATTGATTTTAGTTGTGAAGATTGAAATGCGTTCTAAAAGAAACATGAACTTGTAAACTTGTGAGCTGCTGAATCAATTACTAAAGTACAAGAGTGCGACGCAAGGAACGATGAGAAAAGATATACAGCGTGGCTCAAAAAAAATCTAATTAACAATTAATAAAATGAGTGATGAACTTAAATACCCGATGGGTAAATATTTGCCGCAACCATTTTCCCATGATCAAAAAGAAAAATGGTTACTAGATCTTAAATTTTTACCTGAGGAACTGGAATTGTCTATCCAAAATCTTGATGTATACCAGCTGGATACGGCTTACCGCGACGGGGGGTGGACTGTTCGTGAGCTTGTGCACCACGTTGCCGACAGCCATATGAATGCATATATTCGTTTTAAATTGGGCCTAACAGAACACAACCCGCCAATAAAACCTTACGAAGAAAAAGATTGGGCAAAGCTGGCTGATGTGCAAATAGTACCCATAAACGTGTCGCTTACATTGCTGCATGCCCTGCACCAGCGCTGGATTATGGCTATAAAAGATATTTCGGAAGATCAGTGGGAACGCACGGTGTTTCATCCCGAACATAAAATAAGTATGAGCATCTGGTACCTGCTGGGTATGTATGCATGGCATGGTAAACACCATGTAAAACATATTACTGCACTAAGAGAAAGAAAAGGATGGTAACAATAGAAGCCATTAGCTGCAAGCTTTTAATTACATACAAACAGCCTTAACTGGAAACTACAAACCACAAACTACAAACTTTAATGGCCGATCTTACCTGGAAAACTATATCGTCAGAATATCTATATAAAGAAACATGGTTTACGGTGCGCAAAGACCGTTGCAAAAAACCAGATGGCAAAATTGTGGACCCTTATTATGTTTTTGAATTTCCTGAATGGGCCACTGCACTTGCCGTTACTGAAGAAGGAAAAATTATTATGGTAAAACAATTTCGCCAGGCGCTGGGTGTTACCTGCATTGAATTGCCAGGTGGTTGTATTGACGAGACAGATGCATCGCCGGAAGATGGCATGCGCCGCGAATTGCTGGAAGAAACCGGTTATGCGTTTAAGGAACTGCTGTACCTTGGCGAAATATCGCCCAACCCTTCCACCAATAATAATTTGATGCATATGTACCTTGCAACCGGTGGAAAAAAGGTTGCAGAACAACAGCTTGATCATAACGAAGAAATTGAGCTGCTCGAAATAACGATGGAAGAATTACTGCAACTGGTTGATGAAAAAAAAATCATTCAATCCATGCATATGACCACTATTTTTTATGCGCTTAAGCATTTGGGAAAAATTAAATATTAATACATTTTTTTGGGCCGGGCAAAGGTTTTCATGGCATCATCGTTGCGTCGCACTCTTGTACTTTTGCAACATGAATCAGCGATGCAGCACAAACGCCCAACTGTTTTAATTTACAGGCATAGCAACTTCGCCAACAAGAAAAACACTACCGCAAATTAATATCACATCATCCTTGTGCGAATGTTGCAAAGCGTCCTGCAGTGCAGTGTCCACGTTAATATAGGTTTGCCCGCGTAAGTCAAAAACGGCAGCTTGTTCCTGTAAAATATTTTCATCAAGTGCCCTGGGTATTTGCGCCCTGGTAAAATAATAAGTGGCATTTTTTGGTAACAGTGCCAGTACTTTTTCAACCTCCTTATCTTTTACCAGTCCAATAATAATGTGCAGTTTACGATAGCTTGTTAATTCCAGTTGTTCAGCAATTTGTTTTACCCCGTCTTCATTGTGTCCCACATCAAGTATTACCGTTGGGTTTGTATTTATTACCTCCCAGCGGCCATGCAAACCGGTATTTTTTTTGGCGTTTGCCAATCCATGTTTTATATCATCCTCCGTAATTTGCCACCCCATTTTTTGCAATTGGTGAATAGCTTCTAAAACAGTAATAATATTTTTTGTTTGATAAACGCCCGGCAGGTCTAATGAATAAACTTTATGTTCATCGCTATGGTTATTTACAACTGTTACAGCCAAGCGGTGATGCTGGTATTGCCAGTCGGCAACATAACGCTCCTGCGATGCAAAAATGATTGGCGCCGTTTCCGCTGCTGCTTTTTCTTCAAATATAGGTTTTGTCTGTGGCAGCGTTTCGCCAATTAGAACCGGAATATTTTTTTTAATGATACCCGCTTTTTCATTAGCGATTTTCTCCAGAGAATCGCCAAGCATATTCATGTGGTCCCAGCCAATATTGGTAATAACAGAAAGTTCGGGAGTAATTATGTTGGTACTGTCTAATCTTCCGCCAAGGCCAGTTTCTATTACAGCCACATCTACCTGTTGCTCTACAAAATAAGTGAATGCCATAGCTACAGTAATCTCAAAGAAAGAAGGTTGTATTTGTTTTATTAGTGGCCTTACTTTTTCTGTAAATGCAATTACAAAATCTTCACTGCACATTGCGCCATTTATTTTTATGCGCTCCCTGAAGTCTTTCAAATGTGGCGATGTATATAAACCAGTCTTATAACCTGCTGTTTGCAACACAGACGCCA
>JBBRDW010000063.1:0-26648 GCA_038203525.1 Chitinophagales bacterium
CTATCGCGGCTTACTTCACGGATATTTAAATCGCCTGCATTTTCGTAATATTTCAGGAACCTGTCAAACTCAGTAGCAGCAACTCTTTGCAGTACTTCTTCTTTGGTAACATCTGCAAATTTTTCGGCAAGCATAGGCAAGTATGTTTCATAGTCGCCATGACTAATGTCCTGCTTCAATAATTTCTCCATGAACCCAAAGAACTGTTTGCGGCAAACATCTTTGCCGCTTGGTATTTCCAGCTTATGAAACTGCGATTGCACCATTCTCTCTATCTGCTTCAACCTACCAACCTCACGGCTGTGTACGATGCTCATGCAAATTCCAAGGTTACCGGCACGGCCTGTTCTACCACTTCGATGCGTGTAAACTTCCATATCATCAGGTAACTCGTAATTGATTACATGCGTAATACCAACCACATCAATTCCACGGGCAGCAACATCGGTTGCAATCAATAACTGCAGGCTTCTGTCACGAAACTGTCCCATTACTTTATCCCGTTGCTGCTGTGTAAGATCGCCATGCAAGGCATCAATATCGTAACCTTCACGTGTTAACTTTTCTGAAATATTTTGCGCATCAATTTTGGTTCTTGTAAAAATGATTCCATAGATGCCGGGATTAAAATCGATGAGTCTTTTCAATACTTCATAACGCTGATGTGCTGCTGCAACATAATACTGATGATCAATATTTTTGTTGGCAGTATTTGCTTTACCGACTGTAATCTCCACCGGATCTTTCATGTACTTCTTGCTCACCCTGCGAATTTCCGGCGGCATCGTTGCACTAAATAACCAGGTACTTTCCCGCTTTGGTGTGTTCTGCAGAATAAATTCAATATCATCCTGAAAACCCATGTTCAGCATTTCATCTGCTTCATCAAGCACCACATATTTTATCTGCTCAAGATTGATCGCTTTGCGTTCTATCAAATCTATTAAACGTCCGGGTGTTGCCACAACAATCTGTACGCCTCTTTTCAAATCGCGTATCTGCTGACCGATGGATGCACCACCATAAACAGCCACTACATGAATACCTGCTTTATGTTTTTTAAAGAGCTCAATTTCGTTTACAATCTGCATACACAATTCACGGGTAGGGCAAACCACCAAAGCCTGCGGATGCTTGTCTTTTTCTTCTATTACCTGTAATAGCGGAAGACCAAATGCTGCAGTTTTTCCTGTGCCTGTTTGCGCCAAACCAATCAGATCTTTTGTGCCGCTCAGCAGCACGGGGATCGCTTTCTCCTGGATGGTTGTGGGCGTCTCATATCCCAATTCGCTGATAGCCTTTATCAGCTTCTCTTCCAACCCCAGTTCTTCAAATGTTATCATTACTTTTTAAAATTTGCGGCAAAGGTAACCATGATTTTGCAGGATTTTACTCATTAGCCTGATTATCTGTTTCAATTTTCAATTGGATTACCATTTGCTTTTTTTATTCTTCTTTATTTTTTTACAAACTAGAGTACTTTACTCATCGTCTGTTGTGTCACTCACTTGTACGTTCGGAACTTTGATCGTCAATTGCGAGACCGCCGAATCAATCTCCTGCCGTGCGTTATCCCATTAGGTTTTAGTTTTATGCCAGGAGATTGCTTCGATCCTCGCAATGACGCACGATGTTATACAGTACAAGAGTGCGACGCAAGGAAAGCTTCATTCATATTCTAGTGCCTGGCCAATAATTGTCTTTAAATTATTTGCGGCTTAATACTCTTTCTATCTTATTTGCATCTTCTATAAGCTCGTATAAATAATCGTAATTCTCTTTCTCCAAACATGCTTTGAACTTTCGTAACTGCGAAATATGTTCGTTTAAAACATCGAGCACATTGTCGCGGTTCTGCCTGAAAATAGGCACCCATGTTGCGGGGTTACTTTTTGCAAGCCGCACCGTACTTTCGAAACCGCCGCCTGCCAGCTCGAAAATGGCATCTTCTTCTTTTTCTTTTTCGAGCACCGTGTTGGCCAACGCAAAAGAAGTGATGTGCGAAATATGGCTTACATACGCGGCATGAATATCGTGCGCTTCGCTCTCCATATAAACCATGTGCATGCCAAGTTCACGGTATATATTTTCAACGGTTTCCACTGCCTGAGGATCGCTTTTTTCTTTATCGCATATTACACAGGCTCTGCCCGTGAAAGCCCCATGCACAGCGGCTTCCGGCCCGCTGAATTCCGTACCCCACATAGGATGCGTGGCAACAAAACGTTTACGCATCGGGTGATTTTTAAGTGCATTGCAGAGTGCATATTTTGTACCACCTGCATCGGCAACGATGTGTTTATCGTTGATCATATCCATCACTTTCAATGTTACCTGAACCGTTGCATCAACAGGAATTGCGATATAAATAAAATCGCTTTTTGCAACGGCTTCTGCCAGTGGTAATGCCTCGTCAATAATACCTAACTCCAACGCTTTTTGTTCGCTTTCCTTTGTTTTACTTACGCCGATAATATGTTTTGCAAATCCTTTTTCTTTTAAAGCAAGCGCAAGCGAACCGCTGATTAAGCCAACACCGACAATGGTTACGGTGGCCTCGCCAAACCTCCCCAAAGGGGAGGCTTTTGAAGCATGGCTTAATATTTCGTTATCTGCTTTACTCATAATAATTTTTTAAGCCTGCCGACGAATCGTGAGGTTTGGGGAGGCAATTCTTCTTATTGCTTCATCAAATTTTTCTATGGAGCTACATAAACTGATGCGTATATATTGATCGCCTGCTGTTCCGAAAATACCCCCCGGCGTTATGAACACATTGGTATCGTATAACACCTCATCGCTTAGTTCGTAACCGTCTTTATAACCTGCCGGAATGTTTGCCCATATAAACATACCCGCCTGCTCTTTTGAGTAACTACAATTCAGTTGGTTGAGCATTTCATAAACCTTTTCTCGTCTTTGCCTATATATAGCATTGACTGAATCGTACCAATCGTTACCAAGGCTCAAAGCCTTTGCTGCAGCGAGTTGCACAGGAAGAAACATACCGCTGTCCATATTACTTTTAAAGCGCAGCACTTCATCAATTCTTTCTTTTGCTCCACATAAAACTCCTACCCGCCATCCAGCCATGTTCTGCGATTTGCTTAGCGAGTTTAATTCCAAAGCCACTTCTTTAGCACCTTCTATATTTAATAAACTCAAAGGTTGTTTATTAAGAATAAAACTGTAAGGATTATCGTGACAAATAAGAATGTTGTGTTTTTTGCCAAAGGCAATCAGTTGTTCAAATAATTTTTGCGTTGGTAATTTTCCTGTAGGCATCTGCGGATAATTAACCCACATTAATTTAACTTTCGACAAATCACTTTTTTCCAAAAGATAAAAATCCGGGAAATAATTATTTGCTTCCTTTAATTCATATTCCCTGCAAATACCGCCAGCCAATTTTACTGCACTTCTGTATGTTGGATAACCGGGATTTGGTAATAATGCTTCATCTCCATCATTTAAGTAAGTCATACAGATGTGCATGATGCCTTCTTTGCTGCCAATCAGCGGGAGTATTTCTGTATCAACATTCAATTCAACGCCATACCATTTTTTATACCAATCACTAAAAGCTTTCCTGAGTACAGCTGAACCTTTATAATTTTGGTAAGCATGAGTATAGGGTTTGGCACTTTCATATTGCAATACTTTAATTACATCCGGGTGTGGTGGTAAATCAGGGCTTCCAATACCAAGGTTGATGATAGCTTTGCCCTGCTTATTCAACTCGTCAATCTCCCTCAATTTTTTTGAAAAATAATACTCACCAATACCTTCCAACCGCAATGCCGTTTTGATCATAATAAAGTAATTTTCATCCCCTCAGCATTTGACTACTATATATCGCAGACAATGCCCTTTTTATAAATACCAAATACAATTACTTCTTCGGTTAATGGCTTAATGGCTTCCATTACTTCGTAAAATTCTTTAATGGATTCAAAGCCAATATCAGCATGAAAGCCATATTCAAAATCAACATTAGCAATCGGAAAACTTTGAAGTTTAATTAGTGCAACCCCACAATCAGCAATTTTGGTAAGTACTTTTGCCAAGCTACCGCTGGAATTACCTGTGAAAAAAGTAATAGATGCTTTGTTGGCTCCTTCTATCTCTCTTTTCGAATCTTTTGGTTTGAGTATTAAAAAGCGTGTATAATTATTTTTTAATGTATGAATACCCGGAGCAATAATTTCAAGCTGATAAATTTCTGCAGCCAGCTTGCCTGCAATTGCAGCAATGTGCTTGCTTTTATGTTGGTGAACACTTTTTGCACTCGATGCTGTATCCTCAGCCTCCACAAGCTTCCAGTTATAATTGTCAAGAAACTTTAGGCATTGTTGTATGGCCATTGGATGCGAATGAACTTCGTGAATATCTTCAATTGTCACACCCGGATTAACCATCAAGTGTTGTTCAATTTTTAAAGTAAGCTCTCCTGCCACCATCAGGTTACTCTTCCTTAAAAGGTTGTAATTAGCAAGAATGCTACCGGCAATGGAATTTTCAATAGCCATAATACCTCCGTCGCTTTTATCCGTTAATGAGGCAACCTTAATTACATCCCTGAACGATTCGCATTCAATTACCTGTACCTCTTTTCCAAAGTAACGCTGCGCGGCTAATTGGTGAAAACTACCCTGGCAACCTTGAATTGAAATTCTGGTTGCAGAACCATTTAAATGGTGGCTATTTAACTCATTCGATTTCATTGGTCTTTTTTTTGGTTATTCTCTTTATGCAATATGCTAAAGATTTTCATAGGATTAAAAAAAATCCCGGTCTATTAAGACCGGGAGTATTGCTTACGTTGTTATAGTTTATAACTGAGCAAACACAACCCGGTTCATTTTTACAAAATAATAATAATAAGGGAAGTTGTATTTGGTCGTCAGAATCATGAAATCAAAAGTAATAAGATTGTAATTGAACACAAATTAATTTTCAATAAAATAAACAGCTGTTAGTTAAAATTGTAAACCAGACAATTATTAATTTTTGAAGTCAAACATTTGTTCATTGTGCAAGGTTCGTTGCGTCGCACTCTTGTACTCTAGAATATTTTTTTTCATTTCCAGGTGTATTCAGGCTTACAACTCATTAAATTATTCAGGTTTTACCAAAGTGATAAAAAGCAGTCGGGTTATTTGGCCCAATTTATAAACTAACCGTACAAGAGTGCGACGCAACGGAAGTTCAATTCTTGGTTAGTAGCCGGGTACAAAAAATAACACGTTTTACCATACCAGCTGATATGCAAAAAAAAAGCCCTTCCGTGGAAACGGAACGGCCTCTAACGATTGCTTGCCATATGAAAAATTTATAACTACATTCTTTTCGCAAGCTATTTCACAAAATCGAACACACAGTGTAGTTTTAAAAGAATTACTGCTGCAAAATATCAGTAACGTGATTACTTAGCTGTATCGCTCAACATTTTAGTAGTTGTATCGGTAGTTACTGTAGTTACCATTGTGCTTGTATCCGCAGTTACTACAGTAGTTGTATCAGTTGTAGTAGAAGAACCTTCGCCAGCGTCAGAACCGCAAGCTGCAAAAGCGCCAAGCGCCAAAACGAATAATAATTTTTTCATTTTTTTGAAATTTTTTGTGAGTGAATTTTGATATTAATACCCTTTTCGAAGAAAGGTAACCTGCACAAACTGATTTTTTTGAAAAATTTTTTAAAACATGTTTTGGGTTACTTTTACGCTCCTTATGGTATTAAAAACAGAATAAGTGAAACAGGAGATCAACGAACAAATTTTATTGAGGGGCTTAGTTAACAACGATTCGAAGGCTATTGATGCCATATACAAAGAGAATTTTAATATGGTTCAGGCTTTTATCCTCAACAATAATGGCACTTACGATGATGCGCGGGATGTTTTTCAGGAAGCAATGATTACACTTTACGAGAAAGCCAAAAGTGAATCTTTTGTTTTAACCTGCCAGATTAAGACCTATGTTTACTCTGTATGCCGTAGGCTCTGGCTTAAAAAATTACAGCAAAAGGGAAGGTTTGTTGCACAAAGCGACGGCCTGGAAGAAACGGTTTCAGTTGATGAAGATCTGGAAATTCACGAAAAAAGAAATGCTGATTTTGTTATTATGGAAAGGGCGATGAGCAGTTTAGGCGAGCCTTGTAAAAGTTTACTGGAAGCATATTATATAAATAAAAAAGGAATGACTGAGATATCAGCAGAGTTTGGCTATACGAATGCTGACAATGCTAAAAATCAAAAATATAAATGTCTTATGCGGTTAAAAAAATTATTCTTTACGCAATATAATATCGGAGATTAAATGGAAGATATACTTTTACTTGAGGCAATTGAACGCTACCTAAACGATGGTATGCTGGAGGAAGAAAGAGCCTATTTTGAACAGCTGCGCAAAAATACTCCCGAAATTGACCAGATGGTGGTAGAACATAAATTGTTTCTGCACCAGATCGAAGCCTTGTCCGAACATAAAAATCTAAGGCACAGCCTACATGAAAGCCATAGCAGGCTTTTAGATAAAGGCGATATTTTTGAAGGTGGCGAAATATCTACCAAAGGTCTTGTGGTGCAATTATGGAACCGGTATAAGCGGGTTACAGCCATTGCTGCATCTATTGCCGGTATTACGGCTATGGCTATAAGTGGTTTAGTAGCATATTTCTCGCCTGCTGCAAAAAACAGCCAGATTGAGTTGCTTAGTAGAACGATAAAGCAGGTAGTAATTAACCAAAACGCATTAGGTGCAAAAATTAAAGAAGTAGACTCAAAAATTCCACCAAACGGCGAATTAACCTCAAGCGGGTCTGCTTTTTTAATTGACGGCAAAGGATATCTTGTTACCAATGCCCACGTTCTGCAGGGTTCAGGAGCTGTAGTTGTTAACAGCAAAGGTCAGGAGTACAATGCCACAATTATAAATATTGATAAGGCAAGCGATCTGGCCATTTTAAAAATAAGGGACAGTGAATTTGAGCCATTCACCTCATTGCCTTACAGTATTAAAAAATCAGGCATAGACCTCGGCGAAGAACTTTTTACATTGGGTTATCCACGCGAAAGTATTGTGTACAATATGGGCTACATGAGTGCATTGACAGGTTATAAAGGAGATTCTTCCAGTTACCAGATTTCTTTGAGTGCCAACCCAGGAAATTCAGGCGGACCGGTTTTTAATAAAAATGGGGATGTGATCGGCATCATTAGTAACCGCGAAACCTCTGCTGAAGGTGTGGTGTTTGCAATAAAATCTAAAGGTATTTATAAACTGGTAGACGAGCTTAGAGATTCGGATACAGCTATTCAAAAAATTAAGATGCCTGCCAGTTCAAGTTTAAAAGGTATGGCAAGAACAGAACAAATTAAAGAAGTTGAAGATTGCGTGTTTCTTGTAAAGGCATACAATCAAAAATAATCAAGAACTCGATCAAACTTAAAAAGTATAAAAAGGAAAGCTGCTGATAAGGCAGCTTTTTAAATTGCAGGGTGTCGCTAATATTTGATAAAAACATAGCACCCCAATAGCTATTTTCTAATTTTTGACTGAACTACATTGCTACTATGGTCTTCCATTGTGTCACTCTCTTGTACGTTCAGATAGTATATTCAGCAACTACTTGCAATGCACATTTATGCAATTTGTCAAATTTATTCTGGTCCTGCAAAATTCCTTTTTAATTTAAGAAGGATATAAATTTCATACCGATAAAACTACCCATATTATCACTGCAAAAGAGTCCCCGTTTGTCGGGAAGAAAAGCTCAATAGTAGCACTAAACCCTCAACGATAATTTCTTCAAGAATTATTTTGCCCTACTTTTGAAAAAATGTTTTAAAGTATGAAGATACCCAGCATGGCAGAATTAATGATGAATGGAGAAACCCCCGAAATATTATTCTGGGTTGGCTGCGCCGGCAGTTTTGATGCACGTGCACAAAAAATAACTAAAGCCTTTGCAACGATTCTTGATAAAGTGCGGATAAAATATGCTATCCTCGGTAAAGAAGAAGCGTGTACAGGTGACCCCGCACGACGCGCAGGCAACGAATTTTTGTTCCAGATGATGGCCTACCAAAACATTCAGGTGTTGAATAATTATGGCATTAAAAAAATTGTAACCGCATGCCCTCATTGTTTCAACACTTTAAAGAACGAATACGCCGAACTTGGGGGCAATTACGATGTAATTCACCATACAACTTTCCTTCAGCAATTAATAGATGAAGGTAAAATAAAAATGAAAGAGGGAGGAGGTTTTAAAGGTAAGCGAATTACCTATCACGACAGTTGCTACCTCGGCCGTTCAAATAATATTTATGAAGCGCCAAGAAAGGTTTTAGAAATACTGGATGCCGAGCTGGTTGAAATGAAACGCTGCCGCAGCAATGGTCTATGCTGCGGTGCCGGCGGCGCACAAATGTTTAAAGAAGATGAAAAGGGCGATAAACGCATCAACATTGAACGCACAGATGAAGCCCTGGAGTTAAAGCCAAACGTAATAGCAAGCGCCTGCCCATTCTGTAATACCATGATTACAGATGGGGTAAAAAACCGCGAAAAAGAAAACGAAGTGCAGGTTTTGGACGTGGCGGAATTAATTGCCGCAGGCATGGAATAAACTGTACTAACATCAGTATACCTTTACATGATGAATATTGAAAAATATAGAGAATTAATACCGGGCGATTTTCATCATTCTTCGCGTGTGTGGATTTACCAGAGCAACAAGCTGTTAACGCTTTCAGAGGCAATACAAACCGAAGAAATACTTGAAAATTTTATTGAAAACTGGCAGAGCCACGGCACACCTGTTAAGGGTTACGCAAATTTATGGTTTGGTCAGTTCGTTATATTTATGGCAGATGAAACTGCCGCGGGGGTAAGCGGGTGCAGCACAGACAGTTCTGTGCGGGTAATGAAGCAACTTGAAGTACAGTTTGGGGTAAATATGTTCGACCGACAGCTACTGGGATTTTTTGTATTGGATAAAATACAACTTCTGCCCCTTGCCCAATTAAAATATGCTGTTGAAAACGGTTTTATCCATGCAGATACTATCTACTTCAATAATCTTGTTGCCACAAAACAGGAACTAATTGAAAAATGGCAGATTCCTGTAAAATACAGCTGGCTGGCCAGCAAAATAAAATTCTCCGAAACAGCCTAATAATTTTTTTAGTTAATAACGACAGAAAAAGGCATTGAAAAGCCAATACCAATCAAGCTTTTAAGCTGAAGCGCAGGGCTCGTTTTATTTTTACCAAATAACTTAACATCATCATCATATATGAGATCGAGGTTGTAAGTGGCAGACAAATAATTATTGATCTTAAAGTTTATAAAATTGGTAAAATACATATCAAGATTTCCAGGATTATTGCGATAATCAGTAAACAAATCAAGCTTTGCCTTATACATCACATTTTTAAACACTGGGGAGTGAAAATTTAGCGAAGCAAAAGCACCAACCTGGTTGATGGAATGGTTGCCGGCGGGTACACCATACGAGCCCTTATCGGAAAGCCTTTTACTGGCTACAATGATCAAACGATCAGTTAAAGGCGACATAAACAAAGATATATTTTTAGCAGGCTTATAGTCAAAGCCTGCCGCAAGAAAAACATATGCTGGTGATAGCAAGGTGGAATTTAAAGTGCCACTATCCCCTACATAGGTAAGACCATCAAAAAACTGTGTACGGAAGTTAAACAGTGCCGATAAATATATCTTTTTACTACTGTCGAGCCGGTAGCCATATTTAGACAAAACATCCATTCGGTCATCATTTTTACGGGTACCAAGGCTGGTAGTATTTATAAAGCCAAAATTGAGATCAACACTGTTATCCCAATTATATTTAGGCCCTTTGTTCAAATAAAAATAATTTAAATAGGAAGTTACCGCCATCGAAAAATTATCACCTCCTGCAGACCAGTTACTAAGCGATCCCTGTGCAATATTAAGATTGGCAAGTCCGCCGCGCTTCCATTTCCAGGTGGTTGTATCAAAGGGGTCTTTTTTAACTGTTTTGAAAATTTCTGTTGGTACAATCTTAATCGGAATATCATCCTGTGCTGAACACAAACTACAGAAACTAATAAATATAATACCAATGATTGTTTGCTTTTTCATGCGCATCAAGGATGGTTAATAATTTAAAATATTTTTTTTGGACCAGACTTTCTAAAAAAATTGGGCTTCCGTTGCGTCGCACCAGATTGTAAAAAAACTAAAATGCAAGTCCTGAGAATCACTTAAACGGAAAATGTCTCAGATACCTGTCCGAATACTTCGGGGATGCTGCTGCCTAGTTTTTTTACAGTCTGGCACACTTGTAGGCTTTGTCGTTTGTTGATCAATAGCTGCAAGCTCAATGACCAACGCGGACAAAAATAATAGCCATCTTTTTAAAAGTTGTTAATAATCTGTCAAACAGTCAGTACAGATTTTTTTAATTATTTTTGCGTGTTTAGTAACAGGTTTTGAATTTTTTATAACAGAAAAATAATTCTGCACAGTACAAATTAATTAAATAAAGGCAGGCAAGCGCCGAACATTAATCCTGATACTGTGCTTTTTTATAATTTGAATAAAGTGATAGAGTACAAGAGTGCGACGCAAGGAACGATGCCATAAAAATTGATGCCAGGCCATAAAAATTACTTCTAAAAATGCTTCATATAAAATGGAAATGCTGGAAATAAGTTCGAAAATACATGACGAAACCCGCCAGGGCGAAGTATTTGCGCCATTCTCCCGGGAATTGAATAAGTACAAAAAGAAATTTTATATTGAGAGTTACGGATGCGCAATGAACTTCAGCGACAGCGAAATTGTGGCTTCAATATTAAACACCGAAGGCTTTGGTGCCACCCTTAATTGCGATGATGCTGACCTTATTTTTTTAAACACCTGCTCCATTAGGGAAAAGGCTGAACAAACTGTTCGCAAACGTTTAACTGAATTTCGTAAAATGAAGCAGGCCAAACCCGGAATGCTGGTAGGCGTATTGGGTTGTATGGCAGAACGCCTCAAAAATAAACTGTTAGAGGAAGAAAAATTAGTTGATATAGTGGTTGGTCCCGATGCCTACCGTAGTTTGCCTGGCTTAATAGAAGAGGCAGAAACTGGCCAGAAAGCAGTGAATGTAATGTTAAGCCGTGATGAAACTTATGCAGATATTTCTCCTGTCAGGTTGCAAAGCAATGGCGTTAATGCATTTATTTCTATAATGAGAGGTTGCAATAACATGTGCAGCTTTTGTGTAGTGCCATTTACCCGCGGCAGGGAACGCAGCCGGGACGCGTATTCCATAGTTAGCGAAGCAAAAGATCTTTTTGAACGCGGCTTTAAAGACGTAACCCTTCTTGGGCAAAATGTTGACAGCTACTATTGGATGGATGACGCAAATGATACACAGATAACATTTGCAAAATTATTAGAAATGGTTGCGCTTGTAAGCCCGAAGCTACGGGTAAGGTTCAGCACATCGCACCCTAAAGATATTACAGAAGAAGTGCTGCATGCCATGGTAAAGCACGAAAATATCTGCAATTATATCCATCTTCCCGTACAAAGCGGAAGCACCAGAATTTTACAGCTAATGAACCGCACTTATACCCGAGAATGGTACATGGCAAAAGTTGATCAGATAAAGAAAATTATTCCAGACTGTGGTTTAAGCTCCGATTTTATTACTGGATTTTGCACAGAAACTGACGAAGATCATCAGGAAACAATCAGTATAATGGAATATAGCGGTTACGATTTAAGCTATATGTACTTTTACAGCGAGCGGCCGGGTACACTGGCAGAGCGCCGCTATACAGACGATGTGCCACTGGATGTTAAAAAAAGAAGACTGCAGGAAATAGTGGATGTACAATATAAACTTTCCTTCAACAGCAATCAGCGCGACCTGGGAAAAACATTTGAAGTATTGATTGAAGGCGACAGTAAAAGAAGTGCGGATGACTGGATGGGAAGAACCTCTCAAAACAAAGTGATCATTTTCCCCAAAGCAGGGCACAGCAGCGCTAAAGGCGATTATAAAATGGTAAAAGTTAGCGATTTTACAAAAGCAACATTGATGGGTGAAATAGTAAATAAATAAAAAGTTTTTGTACCAGTCAGAAGAATATAAATGAAGCTTTTGTTGCGTCGCACTCTTATACGGCATAGCAATAGGCGGCAATTGTAAAGCCGGTAAAAAATAAAAAAGAATCAGCTCAACATAATTTAAATGGATATACAAAGTATAAAAAACAGGTTTGGAATAATAGGCAATTCACCCTCTCTTAATAATGCGTTGAACACCGCCATTCAGGTTTCATCAACTGATCTTAGTGTACTTATTGTTGGTGAAAGTGGTGTAGGTAAAGAAGTATTCTCGCAAATTATTCATGCACTCTCAGCCCGTAAGCATAACCCGTTTATTGCAGTAAATTGCGGTGCTATACCTGAAGGTACGATTGACTCTGAGTTGTTCGGCCATGAGAAAGGTTCATTCACTGGTGCTGTAGATAGCCGAAAAGGTTATTTTGAAACAGTGAGCGGCGGTACCATTTTTCTGGATGAAATTGGAGAAATGCCAATCGGTACGCAGGCAAGGCTTTTACGCGTTTTAGAAACGGGTGAATTTATTCGGGTAGGTTCTTCCAAAGTGCAGAAAACAGATGTAAGGGTAATCGCTGCCACCAACCGTGAGTTATTAGAGTTTACACAAAATGGCAAGTTTCGGGAAGATCTCTATTACCGCTTAAGTACAGTTCCAATTCGGGTACCCTCATTAAGAGACAGAAATGAAGACGTACCATTACTCTTTCGAAAATTTGTAGTAGACTTTGCCGAACGTTATAAAACAATGCCTGTTCAGTTAGAAGAAGAAGCAAAGGCACTGTTAATTAACTACCCATGGCCCGGCAATGTGCGGGAATTAAAGAATATTGCAGAACAGATATCGGTATTAAGCGATCAAAAGCAGGTGAGCGCATTGGCACTAAGAAAATTTTTACCAGAAAAAAATTTTTACAGGTTGCCGGTGTTAGCGTCAGGCAACACGCAGCATACAAATGATTTTTCCAATGAAAGAGAAATATTGTACAAGCTTTTTTTCGATATGAAAAAAGACGTAACTGAGCTTAAAAAAATGTTCCTCGAAATACTGAAAAACCCAACCCTTGCGGGACATGCTGTAAATTTTAATGAAGAGTCGCTGCTCAATGATTACAGTTTAAACGGGGAAACCAAAAAACAGGTAATGGCGCCCGCAGTCATGCATCAGCCTTACGCCCAGCCTGTTAATGCCTCGGCTCATCCAATGTTGTTTGCGCATGATGATGACATACATAGTCATGAAACTATAGAAGAATCGCTGAACATCATGGATAAAGAAAAAGAGCTGATCATTAAAGCCCTTAAAAAACATAAGGGTAAACGTAAAGACGCCTCATCAGATCTGGGTATTAGCGAGCGAACCTTGTACAGAAAGTTAAAAGAATACGACATCAATGAATAATATTTTAATTAAAAAGATGCAACAGGCCAATAAGAATCATTATTCAGTATTGAATTACTTATTAGGCATGGCCTGTATTTTCGTTTTTGTTCTTTCCATTTCCTCCTGCGGCATCTATACTTTTAAAGATGTTACCATACCACCGGAAGTAAAAACGATAAAGATCAATTTTATTGAAAACAGGGCCAGCTATAAAAATCCGCAATTAAGCCCAAAACTAACCGACCAGTTGCAGCAAAAAATATCCAGTCAGACAAGATTGACACGCACAAACGGTGATGATGCCCATTACCAAATAAGCGGATACATTAGCAGTTACAACATAACTACAGCAGGTATCAGTAGCCAGGGGGGTAGCAAACCTCAGGCGGCTACCAATCGTTTAACTGTGGGTGTACACATTTCGCTCCTCAATACCCTTGACAGTAAGACAACCGAATACGATGCAACCCGCAATTTCGATTTTTCAGCAGGCTTAAGCCTTCAGCAAGCTGAAGCACAGCTCCTTGATGATATTGTAAAGAACCTTACCGATGAGATTTTCAATAAGATTTTTTCTAACTGGTAGTACAATTGTATTTTCACCAAATGAACCATTCAGGCCAAAATATAGTTCAGCAGCTTGCCGTAAAATTATCTTTAGCCGATAAGACCAGTGAAGAATTAGCCGAGCTGGTAAACAGGCATCCATATTTTGGCTTCGCAGGTTTATTGTATTGCCGGAAACTGGCTGAAGCAAATAACACCGAAGCTAACAGGCAATTACAGAAAACAGCCCTGTATTTTTCAAATCCCCTTTGGTTAAATTACCTTTTAAGAAATAATCAAACCTTAGAAATTTCAGAGGAAAAAAATGCAGCTTTTAAACCCGTAGATGAAGACGATCTTCCGGTTGATGAACTTGAAACTATTGACACCAACAGTACACTCCCACCCGGAAGGATGACAAAATTGATGGAACAGCATCTGTCAGATTTTAAGAAGCCCGTCGAATTGGATGTTGAGCTTATCGCAAAACCCAACCCCCTTTTCACCATTGACTATTTTGCATCTCAGGGTATTAAGTTAACCACACAACAGGGGCAGGATTTGCTTTCGGGCCGTGTTAAAAGCTTTACAGAATGGCTTAAACAAATGAAAAAGGTAAATCCTCAGCCTGTGGATCTTGGCACCGATGCCGAAACGGAAAGAATGATTGAAGCAATTGCACAAACATCCAATGAAATTAAAGACGTAGTTACAGAAGCTATGGCAGAAGTCTTGATAAAACAGGGCAAAACAGAAAAAGCTGTTCAGCTCTATCAAAAATTAAGTTTTTTGGATACGTCGAAATCCACTTACTTTGCCGCCAAAATACAAGAACTAAAAGACAACTAAAATGACTATTCTCTTTCTTATTCTGATCATACTCGCCAGTGCGCTGTTGGGTATAATTGTTTTGATACAAAACCCCAAAGGCGGTGGATTATCGGGTACCTTTGGCGGCTTAGGTAACCAGGTAATGGGCGTAAAACAAACCAACGACGTGCTGGAAAAGGGCACCTGGATTTTCTCAGGAGCAGTTGGTGTTTTGTGCATTATATCCAGTTTGTTTTTTACCGATACTGTAAAAACGCCAGGTTCCGATGTAATACAAAAACTTAATACCAACGGGGCAACTACAGCGCCTGTTACCGCACCCGGCACAGCCGTTCCAAACAATACCATTACATTACCTCCGGATTCTGGTAAATAGTTGTACCAGATGAAATATTCAAATCCCGCTTGTGTTCGTTCACGGTGGGATTTTTTTTATATGAATATTTTTGTACCCAGCCAATTAACCCTGCTCAACTTTTGTTGCGTCGCACGCTTGTACTTTAGTAATCCTCCGCTGCAAACAACACTCGATTCCTAAAAGGTAGCCCGGTAGAAAACCTGCCTTAGAAATCAATGAGACAAAGAAATAATTAAATGCAGTAATTTTTTATTTACTTCGTTCACTGCATAAAAAATCTGGTTTCAATGATCCGCGACATTTATAACGATGAAACTTATTTAAAAAATAATCCTGCATGGCACGAGGCGGATGCACCTTTTAAAGCCAGAAAAATTTTAGAATTACTTAGCCCTGTAAAAGATTCAATTAACACCGTAGCTGATGTTGGTTGTGGCTCAGGAGAAATACTGGTTCAGCTAAGTAAACAGTTGCCACAAAATATAAACTTTTATGGTTTCGATATTTCGCAACAGGCAATTGCCATAGCTCAAAGTAGAACAACAGACCGTTTACATTTTGAATGCAAAGATTTAGCCCAAAAAAGTGATGCATCGTTTTATGATCTGCTATTGGTGATTGATGTAATTGAACATATTGACAATTATTTCAGCTTTTTAAACAGCCTGTCAAATAAAAGTAAATACACCATATTTCATATACCGCTTGATATAAGTGTTTGGTCTTTGTTCAGGGAAAAGATGCTTATAGAATCAAAACAAAGGGTTGGGCATATCCATAATTTTACAGAAGATTTTATCAAAAGCATTTTGAGCGATTATGGCTACATCATTATTTCGCAGCTATACACTGAACCTACTTTTGAAACGGTTTCTGCCAAACAGAAAGTGGTAAATTCAATTAGAAAATTACTATTCCGCGTCAATAGAAAATTTTGTACAAAATTCATCGGTGGGTATTCTATTTTATTGTTAATGGAAAACCGGCCGATTCAAAAGAACAACGATTAAGTTTTTTGGCCAAACTGCATTGCTGCTATCAAGCCCAATTGCGTCGCACTCTTGTACGTTCTTTAATTGTATTCGGCATTGTGCAGTTAGGTTTACCATGGCATACCCCCTACTTTTTTCAGCGTCCCCTCCCCTGCTTTTTGTTTCCTTTGATATCAGGTGCCGATGTGCAGAAGACCTACAACACAACGGCATTGCACACTGGTACTACAGGAATGCGGAGGGCCTTGCCCTCATTCCCAAATCAGCCCGAATAAGTTGTCTTGACGAAAGTTTTTATGGTTATTTTAATAATACAAATATTGTAGCCAGTGCCAACGGACCGCTATACTGTCATGGAAAAAAAACCGTTTACACTTAAATCAACATTATACAATTCCAAACTATGAAATATTTAAAGACATTAATTTTTGGATCCTTTTTGATAATTTTTACACTTAACACTCTTAGCTAAACTACAAGCAATGGCAAAGAAATAAAAGTAAATCAACAGCCTATTGAGAGTAGAATTTTTGAACTTTCAAAATTTGGCAAAGATTCTCTTGGCAGAGTTTATAGGGTTGCATATACCAAAGGAGATGCAGAATCAAAGAAATGGTTTCTTGGCTTAATGAAAAGTGCAGGGTTGGAGGTAAGCATCGATGCCGCAGGCAATCTCATTGGCAAACGAAAGGGAAAAAATCCTTGATCACATTGGTGAAGTAATAGGAGGAAGCAGCAGCAAATGCGAAATATTAAAACTTAACAACAGAAGTATTCCCTTGCCGTAGTTGCATTTGTCGTCAACGAACTTCGCTTCAATCTTCGCTGCGGTAAAAGTCCCATAAAATATCGGGACGTACAAGAGTGCGACGCAAGGAAAGCCAAATTTATATTATACTGCCGGGCTCAAAAAAAACTTATAACAAATCGGGAATATTTTTTTATTCTTTACTGAATTGGTATCTGTTGAAAGCCTTACTTAATAAGTAAATGTAAAACCTGCACCCCAACCCATATCGCTGTCGTAATGGGTAGATAATGAAATATATTTTGTGGCGATGTACCTGAACCCTGCCATATATTCTTTGTCAGAGTTAATCATGATGCCCATTCTTAATCTTTTTGTAAGGGGAATATCATCTCTTCCCAACTGCAGCCTGAACTGGCCATTACCGTCTATTCGTGCATCTGCAACGAACAATAAAGGCAACCGGTATGCAATGCCTGCTGTGATTGTTTTCCTGTTTAACTTATTACTGTTTTGCCCAAAGAATGTTTTCGCTTCGCTGCCAAACAGGTTTTTGGGGCCGCCTTCTATTTTATAATGATAATCAAAACCAACGTATGGAAACCACCACTGCATACGGCCAAGATAGCGCCCAACCATTGTTTCACTTTCATAACCATGTTGATCGTGATAGCCGAGGTGCCATAAAGAATTTAACTGGTAGCGTGTATTTGATACCATGATGTTTCCATCGCTTCCATTCGTTTGAATGCTTATGTTTGACATAAGATGGAAGCGCCTGTCATCATTTTTTAACATGCGTTCCATTGCCTTAGGATCGGTAATTTCAGGATTAGGCTTACCATCTACATAGCTGAATATTCTACCCATGCCGCTCATCATGTGATATAGGATATGGCAATGAAAAAACCAGTCGCCACCATTTTCTACAGCGGCAAACTCTATGGTATCTCTTTCCATTGGCATAATGTCAATTACGTTTTTCAGCGGGGCATAATCTCCCTGGCCGTTTAGTATTCTAAAGTCGTGACCGTGAAGATGCATAGGATGGCGCATCATTGAATTGTTATAAATGACGATGCGCAGGTTTTCTCCTTTGTGGATCAATATCCGGTCACTTTCTGAAATTGTTTTGTTATCCAGTGTCCATACATAGCGGTTCATATTTCCTGTTAGTTGAAAATCAAGGGTGCGCAAAGGGCCATCGGGCAAAGTAGTTTTTACCGGCGATTTCAGCATATTATAATTCAAAGTAACGATGTCGCTATTGCCCGCATCCATATCCATCATACTCATTTCACCGCCTGTCATTTGCATCGGATGATCCATCATCATTGAATGATCGTGGGCATTGCTGTCCATTTTCTTTTCTTCATTTTTTTCCATCATCTGCATCATGCCCGGTTGTTTATCTGATGCGCCTGTTATTTCAGGATACATTACCGTGTTCATATCCATTTGCTGGTTCTGCATGTTCATGCCTTGCATTTCTATAATGTTTCCATGCATATCGATCATGTTATTCATCATCTTCATACCGGCAAAATATTCTAGCCGTGGCAATTTAACTGCAGGCATTTTGTCGCCACTGCCTAACCAGAGCGAAGCATGTTTGGTGCGGTCTTCAGGTGTTATCAGGAATTCATATTGTTTATTTTCAGGGATGGTTACAATAACATCAAATGTTTCTGAAGTGGCAATGATCAACCTGTCTACTTCTACCGGTGTTACATCGTTGCCATCACTTGCAATTACGGTTATTTTGCCACCACTCCAGGTGAGCCAAAAATACGATGATGCACCTCCATTGGCTATACGCAATCTCACCTTGTCGCCCGCTTTAAATTGAGGGTAATTCTTTTCGTTGCTGCCATTTACCAGAAACTGATCGTAATAAATATCACTTACATCCATGGCATTCATTCTTTTCCACTCGTTCTTTAATTTGGTACTAAAGTGGCCTGTGGTTAAGGCTTCTCCATAACTTTGCGTACTGCCTTTTTGTATAGAAAACCAATCAGAAGCGGCATACAACCTTCTGTGTATTTCTTCAGGTTTTACATCGCTCCATTCGCTTAATATAACTGGAATGGTTGGTATGTCTAATTCTTTTCGTGATAATAAAATCATGGAGCCGTACATACCTGTTTGCTCCTGCAAACCAAAATGACTGTGGTACCAGTGGGTACCATGTTGCCTGATTGGAAAACGATAGGTATGCGAAGTATTTGGCGGTATTGGCTTTTGTGTAAGATTGGAGACACCATCGTATTGATTATCGAGGAAGAGCCCGTGCCAGTGCAGCGTAGTGCCTTCATTTAATTCGTTGTACACTACGATCTCGGCAGTATCACCTTCCGTAAAAGTAAGTGTGGGCATTGGGATTTGACCGTTTACGGCAATTGCCCTTTTATTTTTGCCGCTAAAATTTACGATAGTGTCTTTTACATAAAGATCATAATGCACCACTTTCGGTGCCGTGTTATTTATAATAAATTTTTGTGGAATTATTGTAAAGGATGCCATCGGGGATCCATCTTTATTTTGCAACTCCATACCCATTTCCGTTTTCATAACACTGGTATCTTTTGACATATCCATTTGTATGGGAGTGCTGTCTGTAACCTGCTTATTTTCTGCGTTGTCTTTTGCTTGCACGGTTTTCTTAACCAGTACCATTCCGCATTTAGGGCAATTGCCTGGTTTTGCTTCATGTATTTCCGGATGCATGGGGCAAGTATAATAAATAGTATCTTTTACAGGTTGTTTATTTGCCTTTAACGAATCCATGCTTTTCATATCATGCTGCGCCACCGCCACAAAAGACCCAGATAAAAAAACAAGTATTAAGAGAATGTTTTTCATTTTTATTTTTACTCAATTAAGGAATTAATATTTTTTTATTTGCCGTCTGCATTGCTACTATTTAGCTTTTGTTGTGTCACTCGCTTGTACGCTTTGTCAAATATTCAGCACATTTCTAAAAGGCTTTTACCAGGCGACATTACTTAGCACTA
This sequence comes from Chitinophagales bacterium, assembly GCA_038203525.1. GTDB lineage: Bacteria > Bacteroidota > Bacteroidia > Chitinophagales > Chitinophagaceae > Limnovirga. Next base: position 20,005 of record JBBRDW010000063.1, read on the forward strand.
TATGCAAGGTTTTAAACCGGTTAGGTATTTCTAAACCTGACGGCGCATTGCTGCATAGCATTACCAAAAGTACAAGAGTGCGACGCAAGAGTTGATGATAGTAGCAATACAGCCTGGCACCTAAGAAATATGTTGTTTATTTTAAAGTGTCTGTGATACTTCCACAGGTGAGCATCGCCTTTCCATAATAAGGATTTTTGATAGCGGCATCACTGCTTAACCAATATGATTTTTTCATGGGGCAATATGCCTCGTAAACTGGATTGTCAGAAAGCTTTACGGCTTTTGCCAGCGTATAAAAATCTAGGGAGAGGGCGGCAAAATTATCTCTTTGCTTTTGGATGTCCTTAGACGAAGAAATTTTATCTGCAGCGGAAGTTAATTTATTCTGCAACGACATGAACGTATTCATTTCGCTTTCGGAAAGCGTTTTCATATCTGTAGCTTTTACAGCTTTGGAAAACAAGCCAGCCTTTGCAGAAGCCGTTGCTGCATCATCTTTTACGAGCGCATTCTTTATATCGTAGTATAAAGGAAGCAGCGTGGATAGCTGTGATTTTTTTGTATTATCCTGTGCGAAATTTGATTGGGTAAATACGGTTGCAAAAAGGGCAACCATAAAAAATATTTTAGATCTCATTTTAAATTGATTTAATGTTATAATAAAATAATTACAGGCATGATAGTAAAGATCATGCGACATGGTAAAATTATAAAACAATAAATCAAATCTGGAAACTCTGAATAGCTATGCGTATTTCTGCACCAGGCGGATGATAGCGTTGAAGGGCGTATGTATTAGCTGGAATCACTTTAAAATCAGCAGCAAAAGTGATCATATAAAACAAAGCAGTGAAGCCACTTAAAAATATTGGATTAACTGCAATCGTCGATAACTGCGGAACTGATTTATCAATCTGCAAGAATTTTGTTACTGCATCATTGCAGCAGCCATGTTTATGCGTATCATTACTTTCGTCATGGTGAGGGGCAGCACTCATTTCGTCATGCTGATGTATTTTCTTAAACCCTATTTCTATACCCATTGAACAGGCAAACCCTACCGCCGTATTCAAGCCGAATACAGTAAGGAGTAACAATGCTTTAAGTTGTATGGATAAAGTTATTTTCATATATAGCTTCAAAAATAAGATTTTCATTTTTCTCTAGCATATATAAAGACGTTAATTTGTAAATCCTATACATAGCATAATTTTATAGTTGTAAAATTTCAAAACATTATACTATCAGCAGTTATATAATTATTGGAAAAATTAATATAATTATTGAGTATTACATATGTATAATGTTACTTATTGTTTCAATTTTTTTTAAATCTACCCCTCAATAAAAAAACAACAATAAGTATAACAGCCAGCGGAATAAGCCACATGCCCCAACCCATTCCCCAGCCCCAGTTGTAATCGTGCATCATTTTGTATTATTTTAGCTTATAAAAATGTTTGCTTCTATTAATAGTGAAAATTGCTTATGGCATTTTCATTTTATCTTTATCCATTGGCTTTTTTATAAGGTCCATTCCACATTTTGGGCATTTGCCGGGAGTTGCAGAAGTTATTTCAGGATGCATAGCGCAAGTATAAGTAACACTGCCTGATGAAGACGTATCCATGCTGCTCATTCCTTTCATCATCTGCATCATAGCGGGCTTTTGCATCATCATCTGCATCATACTCTTGGACATAGATGTGTCCATTTCAGCCATATCCATCATATTTTTCATCATCATATTTTTCATCGTCTTATTTTCCTCCATCATTTTTTTCATTTTTGCATGTTCACTCATCATACTGGAATCATCCATCATCATCTTTTTCATGCCGTCATTTTTCATCATCATTTTACACTTTTCGGGATTTTTCATCATAGCATCCATAAACTCCTTCGCCAATGCCGAATCCTTTATTATAGCACTGAATATTTCCTGCCTTTTGGTTTTGTCTTTCAATATTTTCCCTGCACCCTGGCTTTGACTTAGTACACTGCTGCTTAAAAAAATAGTACACATGCCAATGAGGACGATTAAATAAGCTTTTGATGTTTTCATTTGAATATTTGTTTAAAGATGTTTGAATATAAAATACCTGGCTTAAAAGAGCGGTTAACAATTCTGAGTTTAAAATATAATTTCAGTGTTGAAGATTTGAAAAATTAAATCATTAAATATGCGAGATAAAGACCAAACCATATGCCAATAAAAATTTTCCTGTAAAAGAAATTTTTTGATGAAATAACATGGGATAATGGGGAATATAATAATCACATTGGGGTATAGCAAATTCTGGATCTAAAATAAAAGACCTGATTAGACGCATTAGATTACCGAAACTTGTTCTAAGTCTGGCTTGTGTTGTTAGCGTTGGCAGGCAATAATATACTTATAGTGCAAGTACATTATAGGTTTTAAGTACTGCCTGCAGTTATGCTAGGTTAATTGATATTGCAACATCATACCATCATCTTCATGCTCAAGATTATGGCAATGAAATACAAATTTTCCGGTGATGTTGCCAAAGGGTATAGTCACTTTTACTTTCTCTTTTGGAAGCACAAGTACAGTATCTTTCCAGCCAAATTCTGATGAAGTTAACACATTACGGCCGCCAGTACGTTCCAGTATTTGAAACTGTACGCCATGAATATGCATAGGATGTGGTTCGCTTCCTTTTGTATTGTCAAATACCCATATTTCATTGGTATTTGCACTTACTGTTTCATCAATTCTACCTGCACTAAATACTTTTCCATTAATCGTATGCTGCATCCCACCCATCATGCCAGCATTCGAAATATCGAAATTTCTTGTTGCAACAGAAGACGAAGTATTCAATGTAGTTATATTTGAAAGTGTTGCAGGAACAGTAAAAGTATCTGCAACAATCGTTGTTACTTTAAATTTCATGATCCTGAATGCCTGCTTCCCCTGCGATGAACCTGCACCTGTAAATACCCTGTTTTCTAAATACAATTCTGTCCCTGTTGTTAACCCCGCAAAATTCACCAATACATCCAATCGCTCACCTGGAGCCAGCAAAACAGATTTTACAGTTGACGGACTTTTCAATAACCCAGCATCGTTTCCAATAATTACCATATCAGCATTGTTACTCAATGCAAGGTTATATATCCTGGCATTTGAACCATTTAAAATACGGAGACGATAATAACGCGTAGACACTTCTTTATATGGAGACCAAACCCCATTTACAATAACCGATTCTCCCATATAGCCTGTCATCACATCCATCATAGTTGGGGCATAAGTAATGGCTGATGATGATACACGTTTATCCTGGATAACCAAAGGAATTTCATAGTTACCATTTGGAAGATTTAATGCAATCTCTTCTGCATCATTTACAATAAACAAGCCTGCGAGGCCCTGAAATACCTGTTTGCCGGCACCACCGTCAGTATGCGGGTGATACCAGTATAAGCCCGCCCGCTGATTAACAGTAAACTGATAATTAAAACTGCCATTGGCGTTGGCAACATCAGTAGGGTAACTATCCATATTAGCCGGAATCTTTAATCCGTGCCAATGAATATTTGTTGAAGCAGACAGCTTATTTTGTAAATTAAAACTACCGGTACTGCCATTATTTAACCGTATGGTGGGCCCCAAAATATTATTTGCCTGGTATCCTAAAACATTTACACTACTACCTTTTACATTGGCAACCGTGTTTTGTGCAGCCAGTGTACCACTGGTTCCTATTTCATTAGCAACGGGAAGCAACCGGGTATAATTTCCCTCTGTTACAGTAACGAGGTACCCCATCATACGGCCTCCCCCCATCATATCTGGGGTATTCTTTCCTCCCATATTTACGCTGCTTTTATTGCAGGCGGCAAGAAATGCGGCAAGTGAACTGCCAACGATTGCTGAGCCCGTGCCGAGGCCGGATATTTTTAAAAATTGTCTGCGTTTCATAGTTAGTGCTTTTCAATGTGATTATAATAAAATTGGGTACGCTTGCAGGATATTGTAAAATAATACTACAATCAAAGAATGAAGCAGTGTATCACGCTGAGAGGGTAAAAGACTAGGCCGAACAGGAGTAAGCCCGTTTGAATTTAATTTCGAAAAGAAAATTTGCTGACTAGCAGAATTTTGCGATACTTTATATGACATAAACTATCGCAAAAAATTTTTTGAGCCAAACTGCTTTACTACTATGAAGCTTCCGTTGCGTCGCACTCTTGTACGGTTGGATACTTTATTGAGCTTTTATCTAAGCGTAGATTTAAGCGAAGGATGCTATAGATTTTGATAAATGTATTGCCTTAAATTCCCTTCACAGAGGTGTTTTTAACTTCAATTCCAGATGCCCTGCGTAACATATAGGATAATTGGCATAAGGCTTGGCTAAAAGCTGCATGGTTCGGCTCCGCTCACCAATGTTCCGAACGTACAAGAGTGCGACGCAACAATTGATGCCATGAAATATAAAAGCCGGGCCCAAAATTTCTTGACGAATAAACGGGAATATATCTCTATAAAATTGAGGCAGAGCCTGAATTAATTTTACATCTTCATTCCTTCCATTGGGTTGGCGCCTTTCTTAAAAATATATTCGCTGTTTAGAAGATAGGCACCATTGATTACTACTATATCGCCTTCTTGCAAACCGGATGTTATTTCAATTCGGCTGCTGCCTTCCATGCCAATGTTTACCATCTTATTTTTAAAGGAATGGCTGCCGGTTCTTATCCATACAGAAGCGCCTTTACTGTCGCGGATTACGGCATCGGCAGGGAGGGAAAGTACTTTTTGCAGGGTGCCTTTTAAGATAACATACGCAGGCATACCTGGCCTTAACTGGTTGCCAGGATTTGGGATACTTACCCTTATTAAATTGATCCTTGTATCGGGATTTATTTCAGGATTTATAAATTCTATTTTGCCGGTAATTTCTTTTCCTGATAAATCGGGTAGTTGCACAATGGCAATATTTTTTGAATCAATTGCGGAAAGCTGCGATGCATATACCTGCGCTTCTGCCCATAAGGATGAAAGGTCTGCAAGCTTTACGATTGTTCCGCCTGCCATTGTATAATCGCCTTCTTTAATATCCATCTCAGTAATGTAACCTGAAGCATTGCTGTAAAATGTTGTTGAAGGGCTTGCCTTCCTGCTTTCTGCTAATTCATTTATCTGAGTTTCAGTCATGCCCCACAACAGTAATTTGTTTTTTGCACTTTCAATTAACTGTTTGAAATCGATGATGGAGTTGTCTAAATTTTTCTGTTTATCTAAGGCCAATATATATTCCTGTTTTGCATTGTTTAAATCTTCGCTGTACACATCAAAAAGAGGACTGCCGTTTTTTACATAGTCGCCCATGTTTTTATAATAAAGCTTTTCAATTCTTCCTTCTACTCTTGAACTTACTGAGGCTGTTTTTTGTTCGTTGAAATTGAGTGTACCGGTTAAAACTACTTCATCGTCTATAACACCATTCCTGATGGTGTCTGTTTGAATATTGCCCAACTGAAGTTGCTGCTCACTTAATAAAATTTCATCAGCATCGGTACTGTTTGCAATTTTATGAACTTCCGTTAACTGCATGTGACAAATTGGGCATTTGCCGGGTTTGTATTCCACCACCTGCGGATCCATTGAGCAGGTGTAATAAATATCTGTATCGGCTTTTATTATGGGTTTGCTTTTGCAGGATATGATGGCTGTTGCTATTGCTGCGCAAAGAATCGTGAGTACAAGTGTGCGACGCAACAGGCGATCAACTGAAATACTATTGCCTGGCCAATAATTATTTTTATTCCATTTCATGTGCTAATGATTTATTTTAATAAAGCTTTCGCTATCCATAAGATATTGTGCGTTTGCGGCGACAGAATCTGTGCTGTTTAATCCACTTACTATCTGGATATTATTTTTATTAGTGATGCCTGTTTGAATTTTATGTGCTTGAAAACCACCATTCATTTTTATGAAAGCAACCTTGTCTAAGCCCAATGAAACAACTGCATCTTTTGGCAACCACCAGGCATCTTTAGTGTTTCCAAAAATGGTGGCTTTTACCTGGCTGCCAATGGGAATATTGAGTTTGCTGTTATCGAAATAAACTCTTGCTGTAAGTGTCTTGCTATCCTTACGGTAAAAGGGTTCAATGAAATCTATTGTTGCCCTGAAGTTCTTACCTGGTGAGGCTTCTGGGATAATCCTTACGGCGTTTCCTATTTTTACAAGCGCCTGGCTTTCTGCATAAATATTAAGTATTGCCCATGCCTTTGCAGGGTTGAACAGCGTAAAAATAGTTTGCCCTTTTTGCACATACATCCCTTCTTTTAAAGGAAGTTCTTCTGTAAGAAGTGAAAGGTCTTTCATTGTACTTTGCGGCGCGTTCATTGCCGCATTACCCGCTTCGTGAATATGACCGTTGTAATTGCTGTAAACTGAAATCGTTAATAATGCCTTTTTAGAATTAATAACCTGTTGTAGTTGTTCGTTACTAATGCCAAGCAATAACAGTTTTTCTTTTGCTGCATTTATCAATGTTGTATTGCCCGAATCATTGTTGATAAGAAAGATTAAATTTTGCTGTGCAGTCATAATTTCAGGACTGTAGATATCTATTATCTTTTGTCCTTTCTCAACA